>CAYVRY010000172.1:0-4410 GCA_964452895.1 uncultured Halobacteriales archaeon | reverse complement strand
TCGCCGCGTGCGTCGATGGCCAGAACGAGTTGGTTCGGGTAGATGTCCGCGGCGACTTCGAACCAGTCCGCGTTGCGGATCCCTTGGGTGCCGACGATGACGCGGCCGACGCCGTGGTCGATGAGTTTCTGGATGTCCACGAGGTGGCGCACGCCGCCGCCCATCTGGACCGGGCAGGGGACCTCGCCGAGGATCCGGCGCACGATGTGCAGGTTGTCCCCTTGACCGAAGGCGGCGTCCAGGTCCACGAGGTGGAGGACGGTGGCGCCTTCGCTGAACCATCGGTGGGCGACCTTGACGGGGTCGCTGTGATGGATGGGTTCCTGCGCGGGGTCGCCGCCCACGAGTTGCACGGTGGCGCCTTCTCGCAGGTCGATCGCGGGGTAGAGCTTCATGGTGGGGTCCCCTTCTCGGGATGACCCAGTCGCCCCTGGGTGGGTATCAATGTTTTCCCTCCGGTCTTTTCGCCTTCTTCTCCTGGGAAGGCGCGGTTTCGCGGTTGCGCCCTGGCGGGGACGTCGGCGGTCCGTCTTGTTGGCGGCGCACGGCTTGGACCCAGGCGCGGATCATTCGCAGTCCCGGCGTGGACGATTTCTCGGGGTGGAACTGGGTGGCGAGGGTGTTCTTGTGGGCGATGATGGCGGGGATCTCCAGCTCGGGTTCTCCGTACCGGGTGGTGGCCAATGTAACCCCTTGTTTCACTTCGGCGTAGTAGCTGTGCACGAAGTAGGCGTAGGTCCCGGCCGGCGGCAGGACGTCGTGCCAGTCCGGGGTGCCCTGTTGCGCGGAGGCGCGGACGGGGCCGGGGGCGGGGACGGGCGTCGTGGGGGGTTCCAGGGTGTTCCATCCCAGGTGCGGGATCTTGCCGATTCTTTTCGGCATGGCGTGCACTTCGCCTTGCAGCAGTCCGATCCCTTCGACGCCGGGGGATTCTTCGCTTTTCTCGAAGAGCAGATGCATGCCGATGCATACGGCGAGGCACGGCGTCCCGGCTTGCAGGCGCGCGCGCAGCGGTGCGCGTATTTCTTCGAGGGTGCGCATGCTCGCGCCGAAGGCCCCGACGCCGGGGAGCACGATCACGTCCGCTTCCAGCAGGTCGGTTGCCTGGTCCGTGACGGTGACGTCGGCCCCGGAGTGTTCCAGGGCTTTCTTGATGCTGTGCAGGTTCCCGACGCCGTAGTCGTAGAGGGTCACGCCGAGGCGGGTGCTCATTGGGCCGGCCCTCCTTTTTTCAGGATTTTCTCCAGGGCCGCGAGCAGGGTGTCGGTGTGTTCGCTGGTGCCGATGGTGAAGCGGATCGCGCGTTTCAACCGGGGGTGGTCGCCGAAGGAGCGCGCGGCGATGCCGTGTTCGCGCAGGTGGCCCACGAGCCGGGGGCCGTCGGGGGCGTCTTCGGCGGGGAACGCGAGCAGGAAGTTCGCGTCGCTGGGGACCACGTGGTAGCCAAGTTCCTGCAATCCGGTCTGCAGTCGTGGGCGTTGCGTCTTCACGGTGTCCACGGATCGGTGCACGAAGTCTTGCTCTTCGAGCGCCAGGATGCCGAGCCGCTCCGTGGTAAGGCCGACGTTGAAGGGGGGTTTGACGAGACGCAGGGCTTCGGTGGTGTCGGGGTGCGCGGCGAGCCAGCCCAGGCGGATCCCTGCAAGGGCGTAGGCTTTGGAGAACGTGCGCATCACGATCAGGTTGCGGTGTTCCCGGATGAGCGGCAGGAGGCCTTCGGCGTCGTGGTATTCCGCGTAGGCTTCGTCGATCACCACGAGGCCTTGGGACGCCATTATGAAACGTTCGAGTTCGTCGCGTCCGGCGGCGCGCCCGGTGGGGTTGTTCGGGCTGGCCACGAGGGTCACTTTCGCGGGCCGTGTGAGGAGGGCGTCCAGGTCGGGGCGCCAGTCCTGCTTGGCGTCTGCTTTCTCGTATTCCAGGGCGTGCAGTGCGGCGTAGAACGGGTAGAGGGAGTAACTGGGGTCGACGACCAGGAGGGTGTCGCCGGGTTCCGTGTAGGCTTTGAAGATCAGGTCGAGGGCTTCGTCGCTGCCGTTGGTGCAGGTGACGCTTTCTGGGGGCAGGTCGTGGTGTTTCTCGAGGGCGGCGACCAGCGGGTCGGCGTCCCGGGTAGGGTAGAGGCTGAGGTCGTCCCGCGCGGCGTCGAGGCGGGCGATGGCGGGGTTCGGGCCGGTGAGGTTCGTGTTCTGGTCCAGGCGCAAAAGGGGCTCGGTGGGCGCTTTGTAGTAGGGTCTGAGTGTACGGATGCTGGCGCGCCGCCCGGTCTGGGGGTCGAACTTCATGGCGCGGGGCCCTCCCCCGCCCGTTTCCCTTTCGTGTCTTGGCCGGGTTCGAGGGGTTGGGGTTCCCGGGTGCGGATCCGCATGGCGTCGCCGTGCGCGGGGAGCCCTTCCGCCATGGCGATGATGTCCAGGTCTTCGATCAGGCTGCGTGCGGCTTGTCGGTCCAGGTTCTGTCGGGTGCGGCGCACGAGGAAGTCATGAACGCCGAGGGGACCGCTCCAGCGTCCGGCGCCGCCGGTGGGCAGCACGTGGTTGGCTCCGGTGAGGTAGTCGCCGGCGGGCACGGGCGCCCAGGGTCCGATGAAGGTGGTGCCGGCGGTGTGGATCTGGTCGGCGACCCGTTCCGGGTCCCGGGTGATCACTTCCAGGTGTTCGGGGGCGTATTCGTTGATGAAGGCGATCGCTTCCGCCATGCCTCTGGAGACAAGGATCGCGCCGTGGTCGCTCAGTGCGCTCCGGATCGTGTCGGCGCGGTCGGCTTCCTTGATGGTCTGCGGGAGCACGCGGGCGACCTCTTCGGCGAGCTTGGGGCTCGGGGTCACGAGCAGGCAGGGGGAGTCGGGTCCGTGTTCGGATTGGGCGACGAGGTCCAGTGCGACCCATTTCGGGTCGGCGCTTTCATCGGCGAGCACGATGACCTCGCTGGGCCCGGCCGGGGCGTCGGTGTCCACGCGGCCGTAGACGAGGCGTTTTGCGGCGGTGACCCAGGGGTTTCCCGGTCCGACGATCTTGTCCACGCGGGGGACGGTCTCGGTTCCGTAGGCGAGCGCGCCGATGGCTTGGGCGCCGCCGGCGACGAGGCAGGCGGTGGCGCCGGCGACCTTGCAGGCGGCCAGCACGGGGGCGGGTGGCCGGCCGTCGGGCCCGGGCGGGGTGGCGACGATCACCTCACGCACGCCGGCGGCCCGTGCGGGGACCACGGTCATGAGCACGCTGGAGGGGTAGACGGCGCGCCCGCCGGGCGCGTAGGCCCCCACGCGGGCAAGCGGCGTGACGTGTTCCGTGATCTGCAGGCCGTTCTCCACTTCCACTTCGATGTGTTGCGGGCCGCGCGTCTTCTCGGCGAACGTGCGCAGGTTGCGCGCGGCGCGTTCCAGGGCGACCATGAGCGGGGCGGCGATCTGTGTGCTGGCGGCCTCGAAGTCTTCCTTGTGGAGCATGTGCGGACGGGGCGTCACGCCGTCCAGGCGTTTCGTGTGTTCCAGCAGGGCGGCGTCGCCGCGTTCGGCCACGTCGCTCACGATCTGGTGGGCGTTCTCCGCGATGCGTGCATCGGGCACGGGGTCGGCCCGGCGGCCGCGCTCCAAGAGCCGCTTTTTTTGCGCGGGCTGCAGGTTGGCCAGTTTCGTGGGGGTCGGCAGGCGGGTCAGCGTGGGGTCGTCGGTTTCGTTCATTTACACCACCATCCGGTCGATGGGCATGACGAGGATCCCTTTGCCGCCGAGCCGCTTCAGTCGCACGACGGCTTCATAGATCTCGGATTCGTCGACGACCACCTGGATCGCAACGGTGTCCGGGTCGCCGGCGATGTTCACGACGGTGGGGCCGGCGACGCCGGGGAGGAACCTGCGGATCTCGTCGAGGCATGCGCGCGGCACGTCCGCCAGCAGGTAGCGTTTGTGGCGGGCGGCGATCACGCTTTCGAAGGTGAAGACAAAATTGTCGATGAGTTCGGCGGCGGGGGACCGGTGGTGGTCTTTGCGGGCGACCACGTGGGCGGAGGAGGAGAGGATCTGGTCCACTTCCCGCATGCCGTTCAGGATGAGGGTGGAGCCGGTGGAGGTGAGGTCGGTGATGAGGTCGGCCACGCCCAGGTGCGGGGCGATCTCGGCGGCGCCGCTTACGTGGATCACGCGCGCTTCGATGCCCCGTTTTGCGAAGTATTGCTCGGTGAGGCGGGGGAAGCTGGTGGCCACGCTGAGTTTTTTCGGGAGGTCGTCGGCGGTCTTGATGGGGCTGTCGTCGGGGACGGCGACCACGAGGCGGCAGCGGCCGTAGCCCAGGTCCAGAAGCGGCGTCAATTGGCGTCCGGATTCCTGCACGATGTCGAGCCCGGTGATCCCGAGGTGCACGACGCCGTCGTCGATGAACTCGGGGATGTCCGCGGCGCGCAGGAACATCACCT
>CAYVRY010000171.1:0-4413 GCA_964452895.1 uncultured Halobacteriales archaeon | reverse complement strand
CTTGTGTCCCCTGCCAGGAAGGAACCAGCCGCATCCTTGAAAATCCGGGCCGCCGATAAACGACGGCTGGACCGGCTGCAGGCAGAATTGACGGCCCGGCGGGGACAGCGGGTCACCCAGCAGGATCTTATTTCGGAGATTCTGTCGCTCGCGGAAAACGAGAAAAAACAGCTCCTGGGCTGGCGCCCCCTTACCAAGGCCGAGTTGTCGCGATTGTTGAAGCTCCCGGTCTCCACGGAAGACCGACGGAGAGAGGAACAGGTCGATGAAGACATCTACGCAGACGAGGTTTGAGCCCTTGGTGTGTACGGGAACGTCTTGCCACCTTCGGCAGAGGATTCGAACGTAAGAGAAGGCCCCGATGAGCCCTCCGTCCGATGGCTTCTCCCGGAGGCGACCCAAGAGGTTTTTAATCCCAATCAAGCGTCCGACAACCAGCGCCACTCTGGAGCCCACGATCCATGCCTGAGCCGTCCCCGCGTCCGAGGACATCTGCCAAGCGCATCCTGTCCACACGCTTCGGCGTCGACACGCGCGCCCTGGCCTTGTTGCGGATCGCCATGGGCGCCTTGATCCTGGTGGATCTTTTCTACCGCAGCCTGAATCTGAGCGCGTTCTACACGGACCGCGGGGTCTTTCCCCGCAGCGCTCTCGAACAGATCCGGCCGCTCATGCATGATCTCTCCCTGCACGCCCTCTCGGGGGGCCTCGTCTTCCAGATCGTCTTGTTCGTCGCCTTGGCCCTGGGCGCTGTGGCGCTCATGGTGGGCTTCAGGACACGCCTCGCCACGGCGCTCTGTCTGGTCCTTTTGGGCTCGCTGCACATCCGCAACCCGTTCGTGCTGAACGCGGGGGACTCCACGCTTTTGATGCTGCTTTTCTGGAGCCTTTTCCTGCCCCTGGGCGACCGGTTCTCGGTGGACGCGCGCAGGAGCGGCGAGCCGGTCAGGTACGTCGCGGACCTCGCCAGCGCGGCGATCCTGCTCCAGGTCGTCTTGATCTATTCCATGAACGCCTACTTCAAGCTCCAGACGGGGCACTGGGTGAACGGGGAGGCGATCCAGTACACCTTCAACATCGACCGGTTCTCCACACCCGTAGGCGGCTGGCTCGCGCATCTCCCGCAGGCCCTCATCGTGGCGGGCTGGGTCTGGCTCATCCTGCTCATGGTCTCCGTCTTGTTGATCGTGACGACGGGCCGGTTGCGCGTGCTCCTGGTGGCCCTTTTCTTGTCGGTCCATCTCGGCATGTTCCTCACCATGCGTCTCGGGGTGTTCCCGCTCATCTCCATGGCCGCGCTGCTGCCGTTTCTGCCACCCGCGTTCTGGGACAACGTGACCAAACGGATCGCCGCGACCGCTTCATACCGCCTTTTCCAACACCGGTTCCCCGCCAAAGACACCCGGAAAGAGCGCGCACCCCTGGCGGTTTCCTGGTCCAGATGGGCAAGCTGGTCCCGGACCCCTTTCGTCTCGGTCTTCCTGGTGCTGCTTTTCGTGTGGAGCGGCTTCAGCATGGGGGTGGTTGCTCTGCCGGGAGGCCTGCAGGATGACCTCAAGGGACACGAACGCGGTTGGGCCATGTTCGCCAACCCGAGCCGTTCCGATGTCTGGTACGTCGCCCCGGCCACGCTCGACAACGGCGAAACCGTGGATGCGCTCCATGGCGACGAGACCCCCTGGGACGAACCCACCCACACGGACCGCCTCTACCCGGACATCCGCTGGCGCAAGTACCTCGCCGAGTTCCACCGGGCCGACGAGGGGGACCTGCCGGAACATTTCGCCGCCTACCTGTGCCACAGATGGGACTCAAAAAACGATGTCAAGATCGAGAGCTTGACGATCTACCGGGTCTCTCAATCGATCCGGTTGGACGGGCCCGACCCGCCACCCACGAAGAGCGAATTGATCGCGCATTCGTGTTGAGGTCTGGAAAGGGGCTACAGCTTGGCGAGCTCGCTAAAAATCTTCTTGTTCTTCTTGTCGATAGCCTCAAGGATCTCCCGGTCCTTTGGGTCCATCTTCGAAGTCGGGGATTTCCGCTTTTCAACCATTTTGCTTCACCTGTTTATTCCACGGCCCGAGTATTTAAATCCTTTCCGTGTGCCGCCAAATCCAAGCGTAGATTTCTCCCAGCGAGACGGGTTTGCCTCCAGTCGCTCTTCTTGGCTTACCAATCAAATGTTCGCCCCCCAATCTTCAACATGAAGTTAATGGTTTCATGTTCACTTGCTCTAAGTTCAAATCCATGACGGCGAAGAAAAAATTCGGTCGTCTTCAAGGCAGTTCGCTTGTTTGCTTCAATAAATGGGTGGTCTTGTGCCATTCGCATGAGGTATGCAGCCCGTTGTGAAATCCCGGGAGGCCCCCGGCCCTCCCTCCGCGATGAACTCGTCATGGATCAGGATCACCTCATCAACAGTCACAAACCGCATTGCCTGGCCCCTTGACGGGACACTGTTCTACCGAGACGAACCAGGCGTTACGAGCCACCGTCACAAGATGAGCGATGGCTCCGCCTTAATGAGGTTTGAGGGGGTGAATTCGAAACCTCCGTCACTTTCGCGCTCGTGTCCATCACCAACAGGACCACGGGTCTACCCTGCCGGCTCTGTCACTTCCCCTGCCCATGGATTGTGCACGACGCGCCCGCACCGGGACGCTTGAACCGGTGGCGGTTGCGCGCGACGAACCGGTAGACGGCATCCCGAAGCGGGCGCGGCACGATCATGAAGGCGTAGAGCGTCGGCCAGGGGGCACCCAACCGGCGGCTGATGCGCAGGCTCGCCGTTGAACGGAGGTAAGGTTTGTCGCCCTCGATCAGGACCATGGTGTCCAAGGTGTCCAGGGGCAGGCCGACCCGCTCAAGCCATTTCTGGCCTTGCGGCGACTGCAGCGTGTGGAACCGGAACCGGTTTTTCGTGTCGCGCTTTTTCGCCCAGGTCTCTGAGGCGCGGCACAGCCCGCAATCACCGTCAATGAGGACCACGTACCGTTCGTCTTCCTCCTGCACGCACGCGCGCACCCGGGTGGCGGACATAAGAGCGTCGGAGGGGGTCGAACCGGCCGCGCAACGGGTGGAGCGGGAAGGAGAAAGATGGGGACGCGGTCATGCCCTCGACCGCGCCCCCGCCCGACGTCGCTGGTTGGAGGCAGGCGTCATCTACTTATTTCTGCGACGCCGGGCCAATCCCATGATCGTGCCCACGACGAGGAGCAGGACGATGCCCGGCAAGGCCGGTGTGGCTTCCTCGTCGCCTCCCTGGTCGTCCATGGGTTCCGGTTCGGCAGGCACGTGCGCGCGGTCACTCGGAGTGGGAGTCGCCATATCCTCCTCCGTGAGATTTTCGGCGCCGTCTGCGGCGTCTGCAGCACCGCCACCGCCGCTCCCGGCCGGGGGCTCGGGTGCCAATTTTTCCTGAATCGCTTCCAGTTTCTCCTCCAGTTCGGATTCCTTCACGATCACCCACGAGGTGACGCTTGTGGCGACCTGGTGCTCGATTCCGTGCTGGACGAGCGCTTCGCGCGTATCGGCATGCTCTTCCATGGGACCGAACTCCAGTTGGCGTTCCAGGGTGATCGCTTTCTGTCGCGCCCACAAGCTGGCCGCCTCCGGGACGATCTGGATCTGGTCCTTGTCGATGGTCGCGGTGGTCTCGAACGCGTCGTCGTCCGAGGTCTGGCCGCGGATCACCACGGGGATGTCCTGGCCGGGGTCGCTGATGGTCACTTGCGCAGCGACCACGAGGTGGGACCCGCCGTAGACGTCGCGCAGCGGGTCCGGGTGGACCTCCTTGGCGTCCAGGGTGGGGAATTCCACGACCACGTCGCGCAGCACGGGTGTGGCGATCTCGTCGTAGAAGTCCACCAGTTCCTCGCTGGCGTCCGCGTCCCGGTCCATGGCGCGGTAGATTCCGCGGTTCGCCTCGGCGAGCTCGCCGAGCAGTGTGTTGTCCTGGTCGAAGCCGATCCCCACGGTGTGCACGCGGGCGTCGAAGGTGTTCCACTCGGCGACGGAGCCGACGATCTCACGCGGATCCGTCATCCCACTCGTCGGTTGGCCGTCGGTGATCAGCACGATCACGGGGAGCCGCTCGGATTCCGTCCCGGCACCGTGGCCGCCGTCTTCCAGGATGTCGAAGGCTTCCTCGAGACTCCCGGCGATGTTCGTCCCGCCGCCGCTTTGCAACGAGGCGACCCAGGCGTGCGCGTCCTCGACGTTGTTCGGTGTGAAGGAGTCCAGTGAATCGTCGTGCCACGACACGCCGGTGGAGAACTTCGCGAGGCCGAACCGGTCTTCTTCACGGGATTGGTCCAGGATCACGCTCAAGGCGTCTTTTGCCTGTTCCATCTTGTCGGTCCTCATGGAACCGGAGACGTCCACGAGGAACACGATGTCCATGGGGAGCGC
>CAYVRY010000170.1:0-4462 GCA_964452895.1 uncultured Halobacteriales archaeon | reverse complement strand
AGAACCCGATCGAGTCGGAGGGGGTCTACATCCTGCCGGAGGCGGAACTGGACCGTTTCATGCAGCGGATCTCCATGGGCTACCCTTCCATGGATGAAGAGGTGCAGGTGCTGCAGCGGGTGGAGTCGTGGGACGGCGCCTCGCCCAAGGTCGCCAAGGTGGCCAGCGCGAGGGACCTGGTGAGCGTGCAGGCGATCGTCCGGCGCACGTACACGCACGAGGACATCAAACGGTACATCGCCCAGTTGGTCCATTTCACACGAAACGACCAGCGTACCCTGGTGGGCTCCTCCCCGCGCGGCGGGATCGCGATCCTCGCGTTGTCGAAGGCGGCGGCGGTCTATGCCGGGCGCGACTTCGTGACCCCGGACGACGTGAAGGAGGTCACCGAGGTGGCGCTCACGCACCGCATCATCATGCGCCCCGAGGCCGCAGCGCGCGGCATGGACGCCGCCATGGTGGTGGCTGATGCGCTGCGTTCGACACCCACACCGAAGATCCCGCAGGTGGCGCGCGCCTGATGGAGTTCCTGGCTTCCCGGCGGCTTCTGCATCTGGGCGCGCTGCTGGTCTTTGTGGGGTTCGTGGCGTTCGTGAGCCGGGACTGGGTGCCGGCGGCCGCGGCGGTCCCCCTTCTCGGCTTGGTCCTTCTGGCCGCGGTGGAGGTGGTCTTTCCGTTGCCGCGTGCCGCGCGGCGTGAAGTGGAAGGCGGCCGGCGCATGCTGCTGGGCGACAAGAACCCGGTCGTGATGCAATTCCGGCCGGTCCCGTTGCCGGTGAACCTGGAGTTGGAGGACGACGTCCCGGAAGGCCTGCGTGAGGTCCCGGGGAGCATGGGGCAGGTGGAGGCCACGGGGAGCGGCACGTGGGTGCGTTACAAGGTGGAGGCGATGCGCCGCGGCACGCACGAGTTCTCGTCGGCGCGCGTCCTCCGACGGGGTTGGCTGGGGCTTTTCTCACGCAGCGTGGTCCTGCCGGTGGAGTCCAAGGTGGTGGTCCTGCCGGCCTCCGCGAAGAACATGGGGGTGCGCGTGCGTCCGCGTCCGCCCTCCCGTTCCGGTGTGACGACGCAGATGATGCGGCGTGGCCCGGGCGACGAGTTCTTCGCGCTGCGTCAATACCAGCCGGGGGATTCCATGGGGGATGTGAACTGGAAGGCCTCGGCGCGCACGAACCGGATCATCACGAACGAGTTCCTTCCCGAGGAACCGGTGCGTTACCTGATCTACGTGGACACGCGTTCCGCGGGATTGGACCTCGGGCAGGCGGACGTGTTCGAACGCAGCCTGGAACTAACCAGTGTGCTCGTGGAGGCCCTCATCGAGGCGCGTGCGCACGTGGGGCTGGTGACGTTGAGTTACCACAGCACGTTCCTTTCGCCGGCTTCGGGTCAGGGTCAGTTGAACCGGTTGCGGGCGATGATCCAGGGCTGCCAGCCGGGGCATGCAGCCCCGATCCGTGATCTCGTATTGACGAACCTGGTCCATTTGCCGGCGCGTGCGGAGGCCATTCTGGTCACCAGCGACATCTACGACCAGACCCTGCGTGACGCGGTGCTCGCCTTGCGGGCCCGGCATCGCCGTGTGTCGTTGATCTCGCCGGCCTACCCGGAACCGCCGGGCAAGGACCTGGACGCAACGGCGCGCCGTGCGTCGGCGGCGTTGTTGAACGCGGAGCAGTCCGCGTCGCTTTCCGGGTTGTTGGGCTACGCGGACCGGGCGGCCCAGTGGCCGCCCGATGAGCCGATCTTTGTGACCTTGGACCGGCTCGGGATGACCAGGGGGCATCGATGATGAGCCGCGCGGACGAAGACGGCGAGGAACCTTGGCAGGCGGTGGAGTCGAGGCACGTCGTGGCTTTTCTCGTGCTGTTCTTCGCGCTTGCCGCCGGTGGGTTGGGTTCCGTGGCCTTGGCGCTGCAGGCGTTGGTGGGCGGGATCCTGGCTTATGGGCTCACAATCGGACTCGTTCGCCTGTGGGGCGAACGGACCCGTCCCAAGTTCTCTGCCGGCTGGGTGATTCTTTCCCTGTTGTGGGGCGTCGCGCTGCTACTCGTGACGTTCCCGGAGGACATCGCCTGGCGGCCGTTCTATCTGGCGGTCCTGCTGGTTCTCGCCGCGGCGTTGCATGCGCGGCACGACAGTGGCCTTGCACCGACCCTCATCCTGACCGCTTCGGTGTGGGCGACCGTCTTTTCCACGGGACTGTTGTTCGCGACCCAGGGCGTGCGCGAATTCGAGGACGCGGATGCGGCCTGGATCGCCTTCGGTGTGGTCATCGGGCTCGTCGCGGCCACCTTGGAGCATGAACGCCTGGCCCGGCGCCGAGGGGCAGGCACGCCCGTCCCCTGGACCGTGTTCCGTCTCGCGTTCGTGTCGGTCTGGACGATCGTCGTCGTCTCGCTCCGCGAGGACGTCCAGTGGGGACGGCTCTTTGTGCTCCTGGGCGCGGACCTCAGCGGTCAGGCCGGGCAGATGCTCCTCGTCGGCGTGCTCCTTGCTGCGTTCGCACTCGCGGCGTTTGCCCTCAAGCCATCGAAACGGGACCAGAAGGGGAGTTGACAACACACTCGAGGGGCCAAAAAAACGGAGAAGGATGAGGAAGGGAGAGGAAGGAAAAGAACGGCTTGCGTACATTTCGGCTGCCTAAGGCAGCTCGACGTCCGCGCCCATGGCCCAGACCACCGGCGGGAACCCGTTTCCGTCGAAATATTCGATGTTCTCGTCGATGCTGTATGTATAGGACCCGGGGGCTCCATTGTGGACGAAGGTGAGCGCCGCGCAGAAGCTCGGGGTGGTGCACGCGCCGGACCAGCTGGTGCCGGGACCGTCCAGTGACATCTCGAGGCCGCCGACCGGGGCCGGGTTGCCGTGGCTGAAGCCCTGGAAGAGGCCGTAGAGGTTGCCCTCCACTTCTTGTTCCAGGGAGGCGTCCTGGATGAACTTCAACCAGGTCGGGCCGCCGG
Organism: uncultured Halobacteriales archaeon; assembly: GCA_964452895.1. Classification (GTDB taxonomy): domain Archaea; phylum Thermoplasmatota; class E2; order JACPAO01; family JAHWKR01; genus CAYVRY01. The sequence continues at coordinate 1,499 of CAYVRY010000170.1, read as the reverse complement.
GTTGCTTGACGACAACGTTGAGGCCGTCGAAGGCTTGTTCCCGGTGCAGGAACGCGTCCCCGGAGGTCAGCTCATATTCCACGCCTTCGGATGCGTAGACGTTGATCTCGCCGTCAAAGGACGATGCGTCCGTCGTCCCGATGGCGAGGAACAGGTGTTCGCCGGGCGCCAGGCCTGTCGCGGTGGATGCGACTCCGGAGAATCCGGGCGAGCCACCGCGTTTCTCTTCGACCACGGTCCCCAGGGGCGGTACACCCACATGGAGCAGGTCTTCTTGACCCGCGGCGAACCCCGAGAACACGAACGCGAACCGCGGTGATCCGTCCGGATTCAGGGACCAGACACCGGAGCTGCTCATGGTCCCGTCGGGACCCCGGTCGCCTTGGACTTCGATGCTGACGTCTCCGCCGCCGTCAGGGACGACGACGCGCACGGCGGCGTAGGACGGAGCATCGATCGCGACCGATTCCACCAGCGGGATCGCCGGATTGTGGAACGCGGTCGAGGAAAGAGACGCGAAAGAAAAGGCAGCCATCGCGAGGGCCACCAGGACCACTGTTGCTTGTTTTGAGTACCGCATGTGTTGTTACCCGCTCGGCGATGACCGGGGCAGAAAAAAAGGTTACTATCAATCTATCCCGCTGACCGTCTGAATCCTGGGCTGGAAGCCCATGCATCTACCGGGAACCGGCCATTTACAGACCCGGCTCTTCATGGGGGATGAGTCGATCATCATCGGATTTGGTGGATGCCTGGATTTCTCATGGATGGGTTCCGCTTCCTGCCAACCCCATTATCAACCTTGCACTCGCTTCCCTCCCCCGTGCGTAGTTCTTCAGCCGGAAGCTTTCATCGGGCGCGTGCATGTTCTCGTCCCGGTGTCCAAACCCGGCCAAAACGGGAACGAGCCCGATCTCTTTTTGCAGCTGCGCCACGGCGGGGATCGATCCGCCTTCCGGGATCAATGCGGGGGGTCGCCCGAAGGCTTGTTCCAGCGCGTGTTCCACGACCTGCACCATGGGGTGGGTGGGGTCTGCGCGAACGGGGTGACCCACGGTGTCCAGGGTGATGTGCACCTTCACGCCGGGGGGCGCGTTTTGTTCCAGGTGGTGCTTGATCGCTTGGTAGATCCCTTGCGGGTCCTGGTGGGCAACAAGGCGGGCGCTCACTTTGGCGTGTGCGCGGGCGGGGATCACGGTCTTGGCGCCTTCCCCGATGTAGCCGCCGCGGATCCCGTTGATCTCCAGGGTGGGTCGCAGACCGATGCGTTCTTCGTGCGTCCAGCCTTCTTCCCCGAAGAGTTCGTTCACGCCCGTGGAGTCCTTGTAGTAGGCGTCCGGGTGAGCGATCTTCTTGAGTTTCGCGCGCTCGGTCTCGCTGGGTTCGACCACGTCATCATAGAAACCGGGAACGAGCACGCGCCCGGTGCGGGGGTCTTTCATGGTGGCGAGCATCTGGGTGAGCGCCTCCAGCGGGTTGCGCACGACGCCGCCCCAGGT
>CAYVRY010000169.1:0-4504 GCA_964452895.1 uncultured Halobacteriales archaeon | reverse complement strand
GTAGGCGTCGTCGGAAAACTGGACCACCCGTGTCATCATACGGCATATACGTATATGGCGTATATATTGTTTGCGTTGAAGGTATGTAACGAATTCCCCCGGATCGGCGCCGCCGATCCCACCAGCTTATTCCCTACCTTGTTCGACGTGTTCACCATGTCGGAATTCGTGGGTACTACCTTGTCCTTTGGAGCGATCTCGCGACGACCTACTGCAACAGCAATGATTGCATGCCCGTTCGCTCGGCCCTTCGCTTCGAAGCACCACGCAAAACCCTATCCGTACCCCCTTCTTGCCACGGCTGACCGGGGGCCCTCGCCTCCGGGTGATTCCATGACCGACGTGCGAGAGACCCAACAGGTTCCCCCCGGCAACGGCAAGCCGGTCTACTACGGCGACTACCTGAACATGGACCGGTTGCTCTCCTGCCAGGAGCTCCTTAGCGCCCAGAAAGGGAAACCCGCGCACGACGAGATGCTCTTCATCATCGTCCATCAGGTGCATGAACTCTGGTTCAAGCAGATCCTGCACGAACTGGACTCCGTACTGGACATGTTCCGGACCGAGAGCGTTGACGAAAAAAGCATCGGGACCGCGGTGACCCGGCTGGAGCGCGTCGTGGAGGTGCAGAAGGAACTGATCGACACGCTGCGGGTGCTGGAGAGCATGACGTCGCTGGACTTTCTGGACTTCCGGGACATGCTCTCCCCGGCCTCCGGGTTCCAAAGCTACCAGTTCCGCCTGGTGGAGAACAAGCTGGGCCTGGACCCCGAGAAACGCGTGGAGATCGACCGGGAAGGGCACGCGTTCCGGTTGAACGAGGAGCATCGACGGCTCGTGCTGCAATCCCAATCCGAAGGTTCCCTGTTCACGCTGATCGAATCCTGGCTGGAGCGCACCCCGTTTTTGGAGTTCGAACGGTTCGAGTTCCTCTCCGCATACCAACGCGCCGTGGAGACGATGCTCGCCGGCGACGAACAGATCGTGCGGGAGAACCCGACGCTCACCGAGCCGGAGAAGAAGCAGCAACTGAAAGAACTGGAAGGCACCCGCAAGGCGTTCGTGAGTCTGTTCGACGAAAAGGAATACGAAAAACTGCGCGAGAGCGGGGAACGACGGATCTCGAACCGCGCCATGCTCGGGGCGGTCTTCATCAACCTCTACCGCGACGAACCCGTCCTGCACCTGCCCTTCCGGCTCCTGGAGACCCTGACCGACATCGACGAGCACTTCACCATGTGGCGCTACCGGCACGCCGTGATGGTCCACCGGATGATCGGACGCAAGATCGGCACCGGCGGGTCCTCCGGGCACCGGTACCTGCGCAAGGTCGCCGAGGAACACCAGATCTTCCGGGACTTCTTCGACCTGTCCACCTACCTGATCCCCCGGTCCCAGGTGCCGCCGCTGCCGCAGGACCTGAAACGGGAACTCGGTTTCTACTTCTCCGAGGTGGGAAAAGGCCACGTCCCCGAGGGAAACCGGGGGTCGAAGGCGTGAGCGACGTGCAGGACCTGGGGCACCACTTCAGCCGTTTCCATGAAGCGGACCGCGAGCGCCTGCATTTTGCCGCGCACAGCCACCACTACTGGCCCGATGCCACCCGGAACGCCGGGCAGGACTACTGGGACGATGCCGCCCGGGCCGTGGACGACAAATGGGACCGGGTCCTGGGGGAGGTGGTCCCGGAAGCGCAAAGACACGTCACGCGGGTGCTCGGGCTCGGTGAACCCGGCAACGTCGCCTGGGGGCCGAACACGCACGAATTCGTCGTTCGCGTTCTTTCCTGCTTCGCGTGGGACCGACCCACGCGGGTGCTGACCACGGGCAGCGAGTTCCACAGCTTTGAACGCCAAGCAAGACGCATGGAAGAAGACGGCGCCCTGCAACTGGAACGGGTGCCCGTGGAACCGTTCGACACCTTCGAATCGCGGTTCAAGGAAAAAGCGCAGGCCGGCGGGCACGACCTGGTCTTCCTCAGTCACGTGTTCTACGACAGCGGGTTCGTTGTGAACGACCTGGACGCGATCGTCGCGGCGGTCCCCGAAGAGACCGTCGTCCTGGTGGACGGTTATCACGCGTTCATGGCGCTCCCCGTGGACCTCTCCGGGATCCGTACCCGGGCGTTCTACACGGCCGCCGGGTACAAGTACGCCATGAGCGGGGAAGGCGCCGGTTTCCTGTGGGTGCCGCCAGGCACGAAACTGCGGCCCCGGGTGACCGGCTGGTTCGCCGCCTTCTCGGAGCTCAAAGGCCCACGACCCCAAGAAGTGGGCTACGATGAAGGCGGTTACCGCTTCTGGGGCGCGACGTTCGCACCGGACGGCGTATACCGCTTCAACGCCGCACAGCGGTGGATGCAGGAGGCCGGGCTCGACGTACAGGGGATCCACGCGCACGTGCGCGCGTTGCAGGAGCATTTCCTGGAAGGACTGGGCCAAGTGAAGGACCCGCTCTTCTCCCGCGAAGACATCATGATGCCGATGGGCCTGGACCGCGTGGGGCATTTTCTCACCGTGCGCCGCGACGACGCGCAAGCCCTGCACGCACAGCTCAAACACCGCAACGTGATCACGGACGTGCGCGGCGACCGCTTGCGCCTTGGTTTCGGCATCTATCAGGACAAGGCGTACGTGGACCGCCTGCTCGGTCGTCTGGACCGCGAGTAGATCGCATGGGGCACCTTCAAGAACATCCGGAGATTCGCCGAAGTGTGGCCCACGAAGGCAATGCGGACGCGGACCGCCCGCTCATCTATTTCATCTGCCACGGCAACGCGATGCGCTCGCAGATGGCCGAAGGGTTCCTGCGCCATCACGCCGGGGACCGGTTCGAAACCGCCAGCGCCGGAACGAGTCCCGCCGGCAGCGTCTTCCCGGAAGTCGTGGCCGTCATGGAGGAGGTCCGGATCAGCCTGGACGGGCACACCTCGGACCCCATCGACACCCGCCTGGTGGAGCAGGCCGCCCTCATCGTGGACATGAGCGGACGTGCCCGCCAACGGATCCCCGGTGCCTATCGGGCCAAACTCGTGGAATGGGACGTGGAAGACCCCGTGGGCGCCGGGCGGCCGTTCCTGCGCGACACCCGAGACGAGATCGCCGCGCGGGTGCAACAACTGGTCGACGGCTGGGACGACTGGGCGCAGAGTGACTAGAACGGGGTCAAGCAGTAGGCGGCGCTTGCTCCTTCTCGTAGTTCCACGCCGGGACACCAAGCTGCGAAAAATCCCTTTTGTTCGTCGTCACCACATAGTCCGAGCGAAGGGCAGCGCATGCGGCAATCCACGTGTCGCCTCCCTTGAACCGAATGCCCTGGTTGCGGGCACGTGCCGCCAGGTCCACAGCTTTTTTGAGCGTCTCAGATTCGGGTCGTTCCAACGTGAACGCCGACAGGACGTCATTGAGCGCATCTTCTGGGTCGTGGGCCCCGCAGGCGTATTCCAAGGCAACTTGATACGGCACGATCAGAATCTCTTTGTCGATCCGACGCAAGGTGCGAACGGCCACCGGATCATCCTCATCGAGGCGGATCAACAGGTTCGAATCCAAGACCGGCATGTCACAACTCCGGGCCCTTGGCATCCTCGGCAAGCCGCATCCGGTGTTCCCGTCCCAAACCGGATGACCGCCGGCCCACGAACCGCCAGGGATCCTTCTCCTTACCAGCCAGCCGCGTGACCGTCTCTGAGAACGACTCCCCCGGGCGTTTCTGGGCGGCCAGAATCCGATAAGCGCGATCGCTGAGCTGCACTTGCCGCGTCATCGTATACGTCTAGTGTACGTCTTGATATAAGGGTTGGCGTGGGGGTAAGGCGGATTCGGGGCCCCTGTGGACCACCCGCTTCCCCTGGCGAGGTCCCCGGAAAGGCCCGACGCGGTTCTATGACAATCCTTGCCCACGCCCCTTTCATGACACTGTGTCCTTGTACGGGTCTTGCTCGCACAAGAGATGTTCGTGAACATGGTTTAAGGGCGAAGTAGAAGGTCAATGTTGATGTCAGCCGGAACCGACTTTGACCGTGACTCCTTCCTCCGAGCCGTCCAACACGCCTTCAAGATGGACCCCCAAGACGCCGAACAGGTCACCGGTGTGATCGAGGGCTGCTTCATCGGCGAAGATGAAGTCAACGACGAGGACCTGGACAAAGAGACCCGGTCGTTGTTCTACGCCCTGGAAGCAGAAGGCCTGGTGACGTTCCGGCGCACCGAATACAAATTCGAGGGGGCGGTCCGCCGCGCGTTCTTCTGGCGCCTCACCGAGGACGTCCTCTCCGGGGCCGCGTGGCAGGCCCTGGACGCCGAACTCGCACCCCGCTCGCAAGAAGCTGCGTTGTATGAAGCCCTCAGCGACGACATGTGGTCGCGCGGCGGCGGCATCCAAGCATAGAACCCGATCAAACCGGTCACCGGATCCTGCAGTGGTCCCCTCTCCCCTTCCCGCTTCCTCCTTCCCTCGTGTGTGTTCTCTTCCCTCTCTTCCCTCCCTCATGATCCTTGATTCC
>CAYVRY010000168.1:0-4527 GCA_964452895.1 uncultured Halobacteriales archaeon | reverse complement strand
CCTCTTCGCTGCTTCAGTGATGATGAGAAACGGCATGCTCATGGTCAGGTCCGAGATGCAGAGGAACACGAACAAGGCCGAAAGGGGCATGCCATCCATGATGAGGACGACCACGGAGGACTCGGACCCCATGGGGATCATGTGGATGGGCAGTATGCGAAGCATCGAGACCCCGAGTTCGGGGCTCCAAACCAGGAACGCGACCAGGTATACGACGAGTGCAAGCGCCGGCGCCACGGCCAGAGCGCGCACCGCGGGCGAAGCCCCTTGAAAGCCCGACTCATGGGCCGTCGCTATTTTGGTCGTCTTTGTGATTCCCAATGCCATTGCACCAAGAACCAGGTAGACCATCGGAAGAATAAGGATGGGCAATGCCATTGCTGCCGCTCAAACCCCCCTATATAACGACAGGCAGAGGAGAGCCTGCCTATCCCACGGCGTCGACCGCCTCCAGTCACGGCCCGGCTGTTTTTATAGCGCCGGCGCGTGGGGCCCCTGGGCTTCCTATGGTAGAACCCGGTGGCGAGGGCGGCCAAGCCGACCAGCTGGCCGACGCGCTCAACGCATTGGCGAACTCGGTCCGGATCCAACTACTTCGCGAAGTCCGGACCCCCAAGATCCTCAAGGACATCAAGGTCTACGCGCCGGTGGACGCCGCTGGAGACCGGGGGCGACCGCTGTCCCGGCAATCCGTCAAGGACCACTTGGATCGCCTGACCCAGATCGGTGCCGTGGTCACGCGGGAGATCAAAGGGGAACGGGGCATGACGGTGGAATACGTCATGAACCAGCAGCAGGTGTTTCGGATATCGGAGGAATTCCGCTCCCTGGCCAAGTTGCGCGCCGTGCCTTCGTTGCCGCTCGATACCGTACTCGGGGAGCAGGAACAAGAAAGCCACCAGATCCAAGGCCCCTGCCTCGTCCTCGTGAAAGGGATCGACGAAGGCCAGACGTTCTCTCTGGAACCCCCTGACGGCGACAAGGCAGAGTGGATCATCGGCCGGCGTCGAAGCACGCACATCTCTCTCGAGTACGATCCCTTCGTGAGTTCCCAGAACTCCGTGATCCGGTGGCGGGATGCAACCTACACGCTGGAAGACCTGCCTGAAAGCCGCAACGGCACCACCCGGAACTTCCGCCTCATGCCAAAAGGCCGCCCGACCCCGATCCGCAACGGCGACCTGGTCGGCGTGGGAAGGAGCCTTCTCTTGTTCTATGAGTAGGGATCTCTCCATCATCCAGGCTGATTCATGGGCGCAAATCCATTCTCAAAGCGGGGCCGCTAAAAAATTGGGGCATCAAGACGAGAGACACCACTCGATCCTCATGTGACCTGATCTGGATGGTACGACGCCATGGCATCAAATCGAGTCTAATCGGACCGATGCTGAGCCAGGGCGGGGCTGCCGGCCGGGGGACCTGTAATCTCGCCTTCCAGTTCCTGCTGCACTCGGCGCAGACCGGCACTCATGGCTTCCGCGTCCGGGAATCGGTCTGCAGGATCTTCCGACAGGGCACGATCCACCAGTTCCCCAATGGACGCACGGATCTCAACCACAGAGGCAGGGTCTGCTGCGCCGTGAAGCGCCATGTCGTCGTATGCCGTTGTCCCGCGTCGAGTCTCTCCGGCGTGGGACGCCCGATGCACTTTTTGGGGCAGCCGGCCGGTCAGCATCTCGAAAAGGATCACAGCGACAGCGTAGAGGTCGCTGCGGGCATCCACCGGGACTCCCCGCGCCTGCTCGGGGCTCATGTACGGGCGCGAACCCGGCTGGAAGCCGGGAGTTGCGATTGTGGCCGCCGTGGATTGATTCGGGGGAGCGTGCGCGACCCCGAAATCTGTGACCTTTGCCGATCCGTCATGGGAGATCAAGACATTCTCGGGTTTCAGGTCCCGATGGACGATCCCTTCCTGGTGCACCCGTTTCAGCCCATGAAGGATGTCCTGCGTCATCTGCAATACCCGGCCTTCCGGCAACAGTCCGTTCTTGTCGATCAGGTCCCGAAGGTTTCCCCCCTCGACATACTCCATGACAAGAGTCGGGGGCTCGTCGTCAACGACTTCGAAGACCGCCGCGATGTTGGGATGCTGGATCTTCGCCATGAGCCGGGCTTCATGGAGCACTCGGTCCCGCGTCCTTTCATCCGACAACCAGATCGCAAGGGGCTGTTTCAATACCACCCTCCTGTCGAGAAGAAGATCTTTGGCCAGATAGACCTGACCGAAGCTGCCTCGGCCGATCTCCCGTTCGATGAGGAACCGGCGTCCCCCGCCTTCCCTCCGGGCAAATGCATGATTCGATTGCAGTCGTTCCTGTGACTGGAGGACCAAAAGAAGCAACCGGTGTTCCTTCTCGTCGATTCCGAGCCGTTTACGCAGGTCCTTCAGGAAGACGTCGTCCGTGGCCGTGGTCCGCCCCCGGGCCTGGGCCTCCTCGAGCGTGGCCTGATAGACCTGGATCTTTCTCTTGTAAAGATAGTCCGGGTCCATCTGAACGGGTCGGAAGACCGAGTGCGCTGCGATCCGGGACACGGGCACGAGGCTTCCTGCCAGGCCGATGCTGGAGACGACGCCGAGCACGGGAAAGCGGGAAAACGGTGTCTGGGCGAGGGACCATAGCACGACGACCGCGAGCGTCGTGATGACCACCCACGTCCCCACGGGCGGGGCCAGAGACCGCAACTTGACGTCGATGTCGAACAGGCGGTAGCGGGCGATCCCGTATAGGACCAGGCCCACCATGATCAAACGCCAGAGGGCCAGGGTCTCCAAGCCCACCCCCTGCAGAAGCAGAAAAGCCTCCGCGCCACCCACCAACGCCGGGACGAGGGCGAAACCCAGCAAGAGGGCCTTCTGGTACGGTCGTCGGTTGCGGGCCAGGATTGAACCCACGACGACCACCAATGTCGCGGCCACTCCCGGAAGGAAGGCCGCAAGCAGCACCAGGTCCGCCGTGGCGGTCGACACGACGACCCCCTTGAAAGTGATGTAGGCCACGAAAGCCGCGAGTGCGGCCGGAATGAACACGAGGCGTTCTCTTTGGCCGGGGCTCTTCGTGCGCTCGTACTTGACGAAACTCAAAGCCAGCGCGATCGCGAATCCCCAGTAGAAAGGGAGCAGCACGAACGGGGTCATGAGCGTCCCCGGATCCATCGACGGAAGCCCCGTCTCCCCGGAGAAATATACCTGCTCAACAAAGAGCCCGGGCCAGACCGCCATCGTACTCAATATGAGGACCGCCGGGATGCTGAGAAGCAGAGGGAACACTGGGCTGGATCCCACGAACCGGGTCGGCCTTACATGAACGACCGCGAAATGGATCAACGGTATGTAGATGGGGATCTGCAAGGCGACGTACACGTGGACCCAGACCCGTAGCGTCTCCACGTCCGCGGCCATCCGGCTGATATTGGCCGCCATGATCTGCATCCCCCAAAGGACCGCAAACAAGGCAAACGCGATCGTCCCCGGTCCCTTCTTGTCGACGCGGAGGAGGACTACACCCAGGACCGCCAGGGCGATCCCTGATATCGCGGCTGCAGCGGCGACGTGATCAATAAAGTACGACATGTTCACTCCGACACGGGCTACACCATGCTAAACATAATCGTTCGAGAGGCCATCGTGCAGCTCCAAGGGTCACAGCTGAGCGGGACGGTCCCCCCTGCAGACAAGATCCCCGCGCCCAGGATCAGTGAGAGCCCGCCGTCGGTGGTCTGGCCGGTCGGTTGCCCGGTGATCGGGTGGATCACGGCACGTTCCGTGCTCGCGTCCGGCTCGCAGACATGGTGATGCACGTAAGGAGCCAACGAGACGGTGTGGATCTCCTGGGAGGGGCAATCCAGGTCAGGCAGGGCGCCTTGAGCCGTCGCGTGTTCGATCCGGAGTCCGATGCCACCCCCGTCCGAGCCGAATATCGAGCCCACGGCGGGTGCCGAATAAGTCGATGTGCCCTGGTCGTTGAGGCGTGCAAGCAGACCGACCCCCTGAAGGCCGGCCCCTTGCCCTTCGGTGCCGCCGAGCAATGCAAATGTTGCATCCAGCCCCAGGTCGATCAGGATGCCCGTGCCGCCGTGACGACCCGCAGCCTGCGCGATGGCGTCCCCACTGGCTTCGTACGTGTTGTTGCCGCCCAGGTCGATCAGGACGCCCGTCCCAAAATGATCGCCCGCCCCCTGGCTCACACCGTTGCTGGTGTATGCGTTGTCACCGGGGCCCGCAACGAGCAATCCGAGGCCTCCGGGGGCCGCCAACGGTCCCGCCACGTCGTCCAGCGCCAAGACCCCTCCGACCGCGCCGTTGACACCGCCTTCCCCCCCGACTGATCCCGTGAACGTACTTCCGCCCTGTCGGTCCCACAATACCCCGACCCCCGCGAGGACCGCGGCGCCGTTGATGCTCCCATTCCCCTCGATCTGCCCCCTGTGGGTATTATCGGGTCCGTGGTTTGCGATGGCCCCGAAACCGGTGAACGCCGCGGCATTGATCGCCCCGTCCCTCATGACGCGGCCGTCGAAGTGGTTGCC
>CAYVRY010000167.1:0-4592 GCA_964452895.1 uncultured Halobacteriales archaeon | reverse complement strand
ATCACGTGCTTACGTAGCAGGTCCAATCCCCGAAGGAGCCCGGGACGCCGGACGGTGAGGCCTGGGGCAGGTCGCCTTGTTCATGCGGCAGACCAAGAAGCGGATACGGAATCGGGCTCGGGCCATCCACCGTGTAGGACCAGCACTCGTGCCGGAACTCCATCCCGAGGGACGGAGGCCACTCCTGGGCCAGTGCCTGGCACACACCGGTCCAGGCACCGTCAGACCATTCGCAGCGGAACCGGCTTTCGCCCACCTCACTGGAGATCACCGTCTCCAACCAGCCCGTGAACTCCGGGCTCTGCGCGAGGGGGAACCCATGCGACAGCGTCGACGCGCGGGCGTGATATCCCGTCGTGCACCAGAAGTCGCTCGGGCCGGATCCGTGGCATTCGTGCCGCACCACGTCGGTCGCGCCGACGCCGACTTGATCATTGCCGAACACCAGCGCCGTCGGCTCGCCCGACTCATCATAGACGACCGACCAATCCTGGGTTTCGGACTCCGCACTGATGGGGACCGTCATGGAGACAGACAGGAGAACCAGCGCGGCCCCCACAATGCCCAGTCTACCAAACAAGCTTCTTCCGTCAAACGATTTTGATTGTGTATTTTTTTGCACCAAGTAAGGCACCTCCTTCCGCTTCGACCCAATGCTGCAGTCGGTAAAAACGTTACGATTTGTATCGAACCAATGACAAGGGAAAGCGTGGAAAACAGGAGGGCGAACGGCATCAGGAAAGCCACGCACAGGCGCTTCGGTCGTCGTCGCCCCCGTCGTGACGGGAACAAGGTCAAGCGGAGATCGATCCTCATGCGTGCAAGGCGTTCAACCCTCCACACAGATCAGGGACCGGGATCGGTGCATCGCCACCGACAAGAAGCGGCGCCAAGCGGACCGCCTCTTCGACGTTCACCCGGCCCCACCCGGTCAGTTCCTCCCAGCCGGGGAAGCCGATGTCGTCCGCCGTCAAGATCAACAGGCAGCGCAGCGCCGGCGCACTGGCCTCCGGAGCCAGGTCCTTGACGAGAGCCGCTGCGCCGCTGATGTGGGGGGTCGCCATGGAGGTCCCCTTCGAGGACCGATAACCGCCCTTGTTGCTCGTGCTCACAATGTCGTCGCCGGGTGCGGCAATCTCCACTTCCGGACCGGAACAAGAGAACGAGGAGTGCTGGGTGCCGTCCGGCGGATCCACCGAGGCCACGGCCATCACCGCATCCAAGGCCCCAGGAAACGACACGCCCGAGCAACCGAAGAAACCGCTGTTGCCTGCCGCGGCCACCAAAAACACGTCCTGTTCATGATAGGCATAATCCACCGCGTCCTCCACCATCTGGGGGACCGAGGGGCCGCCAAAGCTCATGCTGATGACGTGGGCACCGTTGTCTGCCGCCCAAACGATCCCGGCAGCGATCCAACTCCATTGGCCGGTCCCCCCCGAATCGATCACCTTCACGTCCATCAGGCAGGACTGGCTCATCCCTGCGACGCCGATCCCGTTGCCCGAAACCGCGGCCACCGTACCGGCTACATGCGAACCATGGAAGTGCTCACCCATGAGCGGAGGCTCGCCCGGCACGAAGGACGTGTGGGGCCCGCAGAGATTCGCCTGCAGGTCCACGTGGTCCCCGTCCATCCCCGTGTCGAGCACCGCGACCGCCACGTCATGGCTTCCCTGGGTCACATCCCAGGCTTCCGGCGCCCGGATCGCCGGGTAGCCCCACTGCTCTTCGTAGAGCGGGTCGTCCGGTCCACCTTCACGGCCCATGATCGACACATAACCGTCGTGTTGGGCCCACTCCACTTCAGGCCGGGCCCGGGTCTGCTCCAGTGCATCCTGGGCGTCCTTGTGCGTGTCGAAGCGCACGCTCACCCATGAAAAGGCCTCGTCTTCGATCAATACTTCCCCGCCGAGGGGGGCCCACCATTCGTCGGAGTCCAGAGAGGCCCCGTCATGCAGACCCACGACGATCTCGTTCGGCACGACCCGAGGATCGGTGACCGTCTGCGCATCGTCGGACCGCGCATCCGCGGAGAACGCGGACCACGCCACAAGCAGGCCCACCAGGGCAACAATCGCCAATCGTCCATTCATGAGGTAACGAAAAACGCACAAGCGGCAACGTGTTAACTGTTTTCATTTGCAGCGGGATCGGCACGATCCATTCGTCATCACGAACAGACTCCCACCCGCTAAAAAACAAGGCGTTCAAAAAAAGACCGATGGGGAAAACGGGACACGCATGGCTGAGAAAGGGGAAAAGAACGGCCGTCGCTTTCTTTGAGAACGGGACGGCCCTTGTGCTTGTGCACCTGCCCAAAGCGGATCAGACGTAGCGGGTATCGGCGTGCTTACCCACGAAATAGTCCAACCACAGACCGGGAAGGTCCAACGTGGTCATGGCACCGGGACCGCTTACTTGCCACGCGTTGAACGTGGTCAACGCGCTGCCTCGTCCGGGGCAGAACCCGTCCTCGTGGTTCATCCAGACATCCGAGTAGCAACCGTCGCTCACAATGAACGGCGCAAGGTGCAGGACGCTCATGGTGACCTCCCATTCCAGGGTGGGGCCGTAAAAGCCGTCGCAGACCTCAACGTCCGCCGGGCCGAAATCGGCCGCGGCAACGAACGTGGCACCCGGTCCCAGGGACTTGTCGTACCCGATGAAGGCGCTGCTGTCATCGCACGGGAACGACCACACCGGTTCATCCACCCCATAGCCCTCGTCGTAGCCACAAAGCGGGACACAGGCCGGGTGGTCTGTGGTGATCGCGGGGCCATTGAGAGACTCGCCGAAAGCCGTACGTTCGAGCTCCGCGGACAGTTCCTCCCAGGTCATCGATTCGCGGACCGGCTCGGGCGTGTACTTGATGACCCCCACTTCCTCCTGCGGGTCGATCTCACCGATCAGCTCGGTGATCAATTGCGGGGTCACCGGCCCGTTTCCGACAACGGGCTGGGACTGTAGCGCTGGGACCTCCGGGACGCTTTCCGGCTCGGTCACCGCACCAAGCGGCGACGTCACGGAAACCAGCACAAGAACCGCGGCGGCTCCTATGATACTCAGTTTCCGTGCCCATTTTACGTGATTTTCTGTTTTATTTCGTGTGTTGTGTCGCACCAATTATGGCACCTCCTTCCGGGTAGGCCAAAGGCGATGTCATGTAAATACATTACGATTCGAATCACGTTCAAGACCTGGGCATCGGTGTGGCGAAGGAGGCGTTACAGTATCCGCAATCACCCAGTCCAGCAATGCCACGTGGGAAGTGGCCGAATCCATGAAGGGCGTAAGTCATCCAGGCATGATTGATTCATCGGCACTGCGAACCCTGCAAATGGACCTGGAGACCGCCCTCGTACAACCGGTCCGGCCGAGCGGCACGGCTCCAAGATGGGGGAAACCCCGGCGATCCGCCCCGCCGACCGGACTCAGATCCCGCCGGAGACCACGAGCGCGAAATCCTGGTCCCCGCTGGGCACGTTCGCACCCGTGACCATGATCGTGTACACGCCGGGTGCAACATAGGGCAACACGATCTGCTCCTCCACGTTCTTCCGGTCTGCCGGACCGGGAGCGCTCACCGGGCCGATGATCTCACCCACGTCGTTGAGCGGGCTCAAGACGCCTCCCCCGGAGACCCCCGCGAACACGTTGCCGGGAAGCTGTGAGCCATCCGGCAGATCCAGGCTGAGGTCCAGATCGTTGACAAGAGACGGGTTCGCGCCCACCGCGGCGGCCGCGTCCACCCACGCCAGGGTGATCTTCAGACCCGCAGTGGGGTTCGTGACGCTCACCGTGTACGTCTGCCCCTCTCCCGTGGCCACCGAGTCGGTGTCGGAGACGAACAGACCATGCGTGTCGCCGTCGAACCGCAACGTGTCGTCCAGACGGACGATCCCCCAGCCCTGGTCGCCGTTCGGCCAGTTCGGTTTCAGGCCATCCTGCGAATCGAACGGAGTGCCCCCGAGTCCCGGGCGGTCCGTTCCGACCCCGTAGATCGGCGCCGCGCTGTTGATCAAGACGCCGCGAACGAGCGCGGATGAAGGGTTGAAACCATCCCCGTACCAGCCCTCCTCGAAGTACTCCCGCACAAGACCCGCGGCACCCGCGCTCGTCGGCGTGCTCATGCTCGTCCCGCTGAGTGAGGAGTAGCCGCCGTTCATTGCGGCACTCACGACCGCTTGCCCGGGCGCGACGAACGTCGGCTTGACCCGGCCGTCCTGCGTGGGACCCCGGCTTGAGAACGAGGCCATGTTCTCGTACTGCGCGCCGTTCGCCGTGGCACCGCTTCCGACCACGTTCTTGCCCACGGCTTCGGGACGGATCGTGTTGCCCGCGGTGTTCCCCATGCTGCGGAAGATCAGGAAGTCCGGGTTCTCCTCCGTGTACAGATCGTTCTGGCGGGCGCGCACGTTGTACGAGTTGTCGTGCGGGTAGCCGTAGGAATTGCTGTGCAGACGCGCCCCCGCCTCGTAGGTCGGCTGGAACGCGTTGTAGTAATCCAGCGGTACCCGGAACGCGCCTCCCTGGGCGACGTCCATCTTCACGAGATCGCCGGCAAAGGACTGACCATCGTGCAGGTTGTA
>CAYVRY010000166.1:0-4615 GCA_964452895.1 uncultured Halobacteriales archaeon | reverse complement strand
ATGGACGCCTTGGACGCCCGGATCCTGCGCGAGTTCGGAATCGACCCGTTCACCTCGTGGCCGCGTCGCAAGGCGGGACTGAAGCTCTCGGACGTCGCGCGCAGAATGGACAGGAACCTCCAGTTCGTCAAGGACCGCGTCGAACGGATGGAGTCCGACGGGGTGATCACGGGGTATCGCGCCTTTCCGAACCTCCGTCAGATGGGCTTGGACTTCACGACGTTCATATGGCCGACGAGCTTGGTGCCGGACAAACAGTTACTTTCCCGCCTGGGCACCGTAGACGGTTTCGTCGGCGTGGTCTGGTCGTTGGACTCATGCCTTTGTGTCGACATAACGCATGCAGGTCCTGCTGAAAAGAAGCGGCGGCTGGAGCTGGTCGGGCAACTTCTCGGGGTCGAGAACAAGCCGAGTGTATTGTTCCATCGCCCCTTCCCGGACGTCAAGCGCCGGTTGAGCCCACTGGATTGGCGCATCATCGGCGCCATGGCGGACGACGCACGTCGGCCTCTGAGCAATGTCGCCAAGGAGCTGGGCGTGACCGCGAAGACGGTGCGTAGCCGGTACCACACGATGTGGGGCGAGGGCTGCATCGACACCCATGTGGTGCTGGATTTCGAGCGCATGTCGGGGCTCTTTCCGTTCGCTATTTCGTTCTGGTATGAAGAAGGGGCGTCCGGGGCGAGCCAGCGGATCTTGGACCACTTCGAGGATCGGCTCCTCGATGTGGTCGAAGCCCCCTCCGGGGACTATTGTTCATTCCAGATCCGCATCTTCGCCTACACGCCTGCCGAGGTCCAGGCGCTGGTGCGTGAGGGGCTCGCCTTGGAAGGCGTCCAAAGGGCCGAGCCGTTTCTGGCGACGGGTGCATATTACGATGAACGCTGGTTGCAGGAGTTGTTGAGTCGGCAGGTTCAGTCGGAGGCCGTGCGGCTTCCCGAAAGCGGTGTCCGCGGCTGAGAAAAGGGAAACCCGGGCCCCGAATCCGTTCTTTTTGCCCCTGCGCGTCGTCCTGGATTACTTACCGAAGGGTGGATTCCATGGCATGAGGCGATCGAATGCATCATGCGACCGGAACCAAAGCGACGCACGGACGGAACGACCCGAATCCCGACACACACACGCAAACGGGGCTGCGCGTGGCGGGAAGGTGGCTCACCCTGGGGGCGGCGATCTGGACCGTCTCCCTGGTCCTCCATCCGCCTCCCTCCCCGGTGCTGAGCGAGTTCATGGCGCTCGTTGCCGACACCGGGACCCGCTGGGCGGCGGTCCATTGGGGCGCGGCGGTGTCCTTGTCCCTTTTTGTGGTGACGAGTCTGGTGGTCCTGGTCTCCCGTTCGCGACTCACGGCGACGGGCTGGGGTCTCAGCGGTTGGGCGCTTCTCCCTGTGGCCTGTTTGTGGGTCCTGACGACCGCCGTGATGGAGGCGACGGCGATCTCCCACCTTGCCGCTGAGGGAGACACCGCGGCCTTCGAGCCGTGGCACCTGTTCGCCGAGGGGAACGCCAACGGTTTCCTGGTGATCGCACCGGCCGTCGCCGCGATCGCCACCAATGAGGCCCGTGCGCAGGCAGGGGCGACGCCATCCTGGGCGGCATGGGTCGCCGTGGTGGCCGGTTTCACAGGTTTTGCAGGATGGGTCCTGGGGCCCATTGCGGGCATCGCGATCGGGGGCCTGCTCTTTGTGCTCTCCTCGGTGGCCTTCGGCCTGTGGCTGTTGTGGTTCGGCATCGGCCTGGCCCGTTCTGCCTCCACATCGCAATCCACGGCTCACAAGCATGCAGCTCGGGATTCGCAACCGCTTCGATGAGGGCCATAAGACGAAAAGGAGGAACATGGATGACACGACTAGAAGAGAAAACAATCGACAATGAAGACCGACCAGGCGAACATGAGGCATGGGACAAGATCGCCGAGGGGTTCGACCGGTACGTGGCGCCGCAGGAGGCGGACCTGGCCAACGAGGCCCTCACCGTCGCGGGCCTGAAGCCGGGCGAGCGGTTCCTTGACGTGGCAGCCGGGACCGGCGGCCTGAGCCTTCCGGCCGCACGCCGGGGTGCGCACGTGGTCGCCACCGACTGGTCACCGGCAATGATCGAGCAGTTCGAGGCGCGGGTGCGCGAGGAGGGCCTGCAAAACGCAAAGGGACGCGTCATGGATTGCCACGACCTGGAATTCGATGACGACTCGTTCGACATCACCGGGTCCCAGTTCGGCGTCATGCTCGTGCCCGACCAGCCGCTTGCACTTCGCGAGATGGTGCGCGTGACCCGGCCGGGAGGCCGCGTCCTCATGATCGCATACGCGTCACCCGAGAAGTTCGAGGTGCTGAAGTGCTTCCTCGGGGCGCTGCGCAGCGTCGTTCCGGATTTTTCGGGCCTGCCGGACGATCCGCCGCCGCTTGAGTTCCAGGCGTCGGACCCGGCGGAGCTGGAACGGCGGATGAGCGCCGCCGGGCTGACGGATGTCCGCGTGAGGACCACGGCCGAGAAGGCTGCGTTCCGCTCGGGGGGTGAGTTGTGGGACTGGGCATACTACAGCAACCCGATCCCGGGCATGCTCGTCGCCAATCTCAACGAGGAGCAGCGCGCCCGGGTCCGGCAAACACTCGACGGGATGCTGCGCGAACGCTCCCGTGGGCAAGGTCCGGCCGTTTTGTCGAACCAGGTCCACATCGGGATCGGGACGGTGTGAGCCGTTGACGAGCAACAATCCTCCCCGGCAGGACGACCGGGCGCGGCTCTTGGCAGGGCTTCCGGTCTCGGACCACAAGATGGAGTTGGCCGACCTCTCCACCGCGGTACTTGTCGGAGGCGACGGGCCGCCCCTGGTCTTGCTCCATGGCCCTGGCGAACCCGCGGTGTGGTGGATGCGGGTGATCCCGGAACTCACGAAGACGCACCGCGTGATCGCCCCGGACCTGCCGGGTCACGGGGCCACGCAGACGCCTGCGGGTCCATTGGACGCAGACCTGATGATCTCGTGGTTGGATGCGCTGGTCGAGCGGACCTGCGAGTCTGCGCCGGTTCTTGTGGGCCATGCGTCGGGTGGAGCGCTCGCGGCGCGCTACGCGGTCGCGTACAGCGACCGGATCGATCGCCTGGTCCTGGTGGATTCATTGGGTTTGGGACGGTTCTTTCCGTCTCCCCGCTTCGCTTTCCAGATGATCCGATTCATGGGGAATCCTACCGAAGCGCGCTACGACCGTTTCCTGTCTCAGTGCATGTACGATGCGAGCGGGCTTCGCCGGGGCATGGGGGACCTCTGGGAGCCGTTTTTGGCTTATTACCTGCAAGGGATGCGTTCATCCGAGAAGAAGGCGGCCCTGCAATCCTTGATGAAGGAGGTCGCGACGCCGAGGATTCCGCCGGCTGAACTCGCCCGGATCGGTGTGCCGACGGATCTGATCTGGGGGCGGCACGACCGGGCCGTGAAACTGGGCGTCGCACAGGCGGCCAGCAAACGTCACGGCTGGCCGCTTCATGTGATCGAGAACGCGCGGGACGACCCGAAACTGGAGCGACCGGAGGCGTTTCTGCGGGCGTTGTATTCGGTGTTGGGTACCCAGCGGCAGCCAACCCCGGATTTGGCTCCAAGGGAGGTCGCCCACGTAAGGGGATGAATCAGACAGCCCGAGTTGGAACATCAAAAGCACGCGATTCACCCGAAAGGCTCATGAGCACCAGTGTCATGGTTTGAAGCACTTATCCAGGGCGTGTTGGCATGGCAGAAACCGAGAAGACCCAAGGAAGTGCAACGCGGTGGGGACCTCGTTTTGGAGAACGCGCCGACGACTGGGCAGAGACCTGGGAGGGACCCACGGGTTATGGGACGCTTCTTTATCAACATGTGCTGGAACATGCGCGCATCAGCACCGGGACCAACCTGTTGGATTGCGGATGCGGCGCAGGTCGTTTTGCGCGCATGGCCGCGGACAAGGGCGCGAAGGTCGCGGGCATCGACGCGTCGCAAGCCCTCATCGAGATCGCCGCCCGGCGCACGCCCGTGGGCGATTTCCGGGTTGGCGACGTGGAGGCCTTGCCATGGCCGGACGATTCCTTCGACCAGGTGACCGGCTTCAACGTGTTTCAGTTCGCCGACGACAAGAACCGCGCCCTTGAGGAAGCCGGACGAGTGTCAAGAGGAGCGGTTCACGTTGTTGTCCCGAGTCGTGTCGCCGAGTCAGGGATCACTGCGGTGTTCAAGCAGCTTTTCCCGCTTTTTCCACAGGAGGCCCTGCAGAGCATGAAACAAAGCGGCATGTTCGCTCTGTCTGAGCCCGGTAAACTTGATGGGACCCTCAAGGAGGTCCGCTTGAACATCGAGCACGACACCGAGATTGAATGCCCGATAGTTTTCGACGACACCTCGGTGGCGGTGCGTGCTTTCCTGGGCGCAGGACCGGCGTCCGTGGCGGTCCGACATTCCGGCGAAGATGCGGTAAAAAAGGCGACCGGACAGGCCCTTGCGTCCTTCACCGGTCCGGATGGATCGGTCACGCTTCCTGCCTGGTATCGGGTCGTATCCGCGCGGTGACGCCTTGGCCGAATTCTGCCCCACCCGAAGCCCTCTTCATCCCAGGCGGGCTCACCCGGGAAAGCGACCATGCCGAAG
>CAYVRY010000165.1:0-4619 GCA_964452895.1 uncultured Halobacteriales archaeon | reverse complement strand
CCATCACGGACGCCTACGGCTGGAAATACGTCGCCAAATACTGGCACGTCTGGCCCAGTGTCGCCTTCGCCCTGCTCGCCTTCATCCACAGCCACCAGACCTGGAAGACCGTACAGGCGCACTGGAGACGCTTCGAGGCGCAACGGTCCACCGCACCATCAGCCGAGCCCATGTCCATCAATCAGACGGAAACCGGGGGACCCCAGGCAAGAAGATGAGCGCCCAAACGCCCACCCCCTCCTTTTTATGGGGGCGGTGCCTCGGCCGCGCCGTATGGCGCAGGACGTCTACGAACGCGTATTCCAGGTTGCCAAACGGCGAGGGTTCCTCTACCCGGCGTTCGAAATCTACGGCGGCGTAGGCGGGTTCTACGACTACGGACCCCTGGGCGCCGCGCTCAAAGCGAACATGGAGCAGCTGTTCCGCAGGGTCTGGGTCACCGAGGAAGGCTGCGCCGAGATCCATTGCCCCGCCGTCACGCCGGAGAACGTGTTCATCGCCTCCGGACACGTCGCCCAGTTCACGGACCCCATGGTCACATGCACGCAGTGCGGAGCCCCGTACCGGGCGGACCACCTGATCCAGGGGACCGGCTACGAAGGCCACGTGCCGGAAGACGACGAGAAGCAACTGGACGCGCTGATCCGGGAGACGGACGCGAAATGCCTGCGCTGCGGGGGCGCGATCGGGGAGACCTACCAGCAGAACCTCATGTTCGGCACGGAGATCGGTCCCGGCACGAACCGCAAAGGGTACCTGCGCCCGGAGACCGCCCAGGGGATCTTCATCGACTTTCCGCTCCTTTACCGCCACTTCCGCGAGAAGCTCCCGTTCGGCGTGATCCAGTTCGGACGCGGTTACCGCAACGAGATCAGCCCCCGACAAGGCATGATCCGGTTGCGCGAGTTCAACATGATGGAAGTCGAGGTGTTCGTGGACCCCCAGGCGGGCAACACCCATCCCCGGTTCGAGGACTACGCCCAACGCAAGATCACCCTCGTCCCGGCCAAGACGGAGAAACCCGTGACCGTCACCCTGCGGGAATCCCTCGACACGAAACTGATCAAGAACCAGGCCCTGGCCACCTACATGGCGATCACCATGGATTATCTACTCATGGTGGGGCTCGACCCCGAAAAGCTGCGGTTCCGTCAGCATCTGGGGGATGAGATGGCGCACTACGCCACAGACTGCTGGGACGCGGAGTTCAAGAGCGAACGCTTCGGCTGGGTGGAATGTGTGGGCCTGGCGGACCGCTCCGCGTACGACCTGACGGCCCACGAACAAGGCAGCGGGGTGCCTCTTCGGGCCATGCGCAAGTACGACGAGCCCCGGGAACTCACCCGCCAAAAGATCCTCGCGGACCAGAAGCGGCTCGGCCCGCTCTTCAAGAAGCAGGCGAAAGCGGTCGCCGCCGCCGTGGAAGGACTCGATCCCGAACAGGTGCAATCCGGCGGGGTGCTCAACCTTGAAGTGGACGGCGAACCGGTGGAGGTCCCCGCGGACGCCTACACCGTGAAGACCGTCACCGAGAAAGTCACCGGGGAAAGCTTCACACCGCACGTCATCGAACCCTCCTTCGGACTGGACCGGATCCTCTACGCCGTACTGGAACACAACTACCACGAAGAAGAGAAGGTCGACGCCGAGAGCGGAAAGACGGAGACCTACCGTCGGATCTCCCTGCCCGCCCACGTCGCCCCCGTCAAGGCCGCGGTCTTCCCGCTGGTCTCCAAGAGCACGCTGCCCGAGGTGGCGCGCGGGATCGAACGCGACCTGAGACGCGCCGGCATCCCCACCCAATACGACGAAGGCGGCAGCATCGGCCGACGCTACGCCCGCATGGACGAGATCGGGACCCCCTACTGCATCACCGTGGACTTCGGCACGATCGGGGAAGGCGACAGCGCCAACCTGAAAGACACCGTCACCGTGCGCGAGCGCGACAGCACCGAACAGGAACGCGTTCCGCTTGACGAACTCGCCGAGTGGGTCCGGAAGCGGGTGCAGCCGGAAATGCAGTGACGAAGGGACCATCGGAGGAAGGACCCTCGACGTAGATTTAAGCGGACACCACGGTAAGGTCCATGCTTCCCGTCAGGGTGGCTCCAGGCACGTGGTTCTTGAGGCTCACCGTATAGCGCGTCTGGACTGCGGTGGAACCGGCCCGGGGGTTCGTGAGACAGAGTTCCGCATCCGGATCCGCCGGCGAATCGAGACACCCACCTGTGGCCGGGTCCCACTCATCAACGTAAAGCGAAACATGCACCTGGGGCGCATTCAGAAAGCAGTTCGGAAACGAGATGATGGTCGTCGAGATGGTCCCATCGTACTCGCGCTTGGACTCCACGCTGAAGCTCCAGGTTCCGGCCGCCCCCGTCCCCTCCAGAACGACTTCATGGAGACAATCGGCGTTCTGCGCCAATTCGCCCGCGCCCGCCACGGTACCCGAGGCGGTGACAGGGACCGAGGAAGCGATCATGAGGGTGCAGGCGGCAACGGCGAAAATCACATATGTTGGTTTCATGGTCAGGACCCTCCAAGGCGGGGATCCGGTATCCATCCCGCATCGCGCCGGCTCTACCGAGGATTCCTGCATTATCAAACTTGTGGCATAACGGGTGAGGCGACCTCAAGGGGAGAGCCCATGGCAGTTCAGGGAATCATGCCCGCCGCAGTGCCGGGCCCCGGACCACAACCTGACGCCGTGTGCTATATTATAACAAGCTTTAAGAAGTATTCTGTTTTTTGGGGCCCCAGGGTCTTGTGTGTACGAACGAAACCGAACGCTGCTCTGGTGCAGCGC
Source organism: uncultured Halobacteriales archaeon (assembly GCA_964452895.1). Lineage (GTDB taxonomy): Archaea > Thermoplasmatota > E2 > JACPAO01 > JAHWKR01 > CAYVRY01. The sequence goes on along the minus strand of CAYVRY010000165.1, from coordinate 1,813 downwards.
ATTGATCATCGTGGCCCTGGCGGGCTGCCTGAGCGACGAAGACGGCCTGGGAGACACGGGAGATGACGCGGCGCAGACGGGGAATCAACTGGACCCCGACGAAGGGGCGATCCACGGCCGGGTGCTCAACGACGGACTGGAACCGGTGGAAGAAGCCACGGTGCGCGACCAGGCAACCGACGCCGCGGCGACCACGAACGAGAGCGGCGACTATCGGATTGATGGGCTCGAACCCGGAGAGCGGAACTTCGCCGTGGAAGCCTCCGGACACGCCCCCTCCACCGAGCAGGTGGAACTCCTCGGCGGTGAACCGGTGCGCAAGGATTTTCTGATCAATCGTGTGCGCGGGGCCGATCCCTACAAAGAGACCCACCAACAAGTGGGTTTCCTGGAATGCCAGATGGGCCTGGCCGTCCTGCTGGCGAACTGCATCCCGATCCAGAACGTGCTCAACGAAGTGGGCACGAACCCCACAAACACGGAGCAGATCCACAAGTGGGAGATCCGACCGACCGAAGGCCTCGAAGCGATCGTCCTGGAGATGGTCTGGGAACCCACACCCCTCACCACAGCGGAAGAACTCGTCTTCCTCGTGGAACCGGACGGATCCGGGCTGGACGGCGGGGACTGGGGAAGCGTGCAAGGAGCGAGCGTCCTGCGGTACATGATCCTCGACGAAGGAGACACGGCCGAGATCTTGTCCGAAATGATCGAGGCCGCGGATGAAGACGAACCCTACCAGACCCGCGTGTTCCCACCGAGCGACCTCGGCAACGTGGTGTTCCAGCAGACCTTCGAGATCTTCGCCACGCATTTCTACTACTCGGTCCCCAGCGACACGTTCACAGCGGTACCGGACGATTACATCCCGTGAAAGCCGCGAGCCGGCCTCATGGCGCATCCGGGAACACGCCCGGATCGATGACCTTCCACGTGGCAAGCTCCACCTGGACGCCGGCATGCTCTGCGGCGAAATCCAGCGCGGCGGCCACGTTCACGGCGCCGTTGGACCCCGCCAACGGAGCCACCCCGAGATGGATCAACACGCCCAAGGCCTCCCCGTTCCCGCTCAAGACCGCGCTCCCTGAATCCCCCGGCAGACCCGGTGTCGCGATGTACATGGACGTGTACCACGGGGTCGACTCCACGACGTAGCCTTCGCGCGTGTTCGAAGGTTCAACGCCTTGGCGCAACGGCGTGTTCCCGTACGTCAGGACCCGCTCCCCCTGCGACGCCGATTCGGCGAGCCCCGTCGGACCGCCGTAATGGTAAATGGCGGGATGCACCAGGTGACGTTTGTCTGCCGGGAGCTCGATCAACGCAAAATCGTTCGTCTGTTGGTCAATGCCGCCACTGCCGTCCATGTTGTCCATCGTGTACCAGGAATTGTACGCGACCGACCCCCGGACGACGCCTCCTGCGATCTCCACGGTCTCGCCCTCCTCTTCACCCTCCAGGCAATGCGCTGCGAGTCCGAGATAGAGCGTGGCGTTGTCCGGGCTCTTGAACACGAAGTTCGACGTGCACGAGCCGGCCTCGGAGACCACCTGCACGCCAGGCCGGACCTGCGCATCCTCCAAGGCGGGCCAGGGAGACTGCTCGAGTTCCTGCGACTCGCCATTCCCGTCGTCATTGTCGCCCGGGTAATCGACGCACCCTGCGATTGTGAGAATGAACCCCAAGGAAACGATTGCGGCGAGACGCATGAAAAGAACCTCCACGTAGGCCATATTGAACCTGTCGGTCAGGGTGCGAGGCTGTAATGGACCTCTCGTCCATCAGCGCTCGATAAAGAAGATGCAAGGGAAAAGCC
>CAYVRY010000164.1:0-4670 GCA_964452895.1 uncultured Halobacteriales archaeon | reverse complement strand
CGGCCTGGGCCCCGTCGGACGGCGGTTTCTTCAACACCCATACCTACGTGATGGCCGGACTCATGGTCCTCTGGGGTGCAGCATTGGCGTTCTGGGCGGGCGCGCGCCGACGCAGCGGTTCGCCCCGCCACCATCGCTGGGACGGTGTGGCCTTCGCTTCGGGCGGTGTGCTCGTCGCCGTGATCATGGCCGTCGAATTCGGCACCTGGGTGATCCCCGTGGCCCTCGGGTTGCTTCCCGCGGCGGGGATCCTGGCCGATTCATTCTGGCCACGCAGGGGACCCGATGCACGCGGGCCGAGACCGGCCCCAGCCTGATCGGTGCGGGACTCACCGCGAGCGGCGCTTGTGCGTGTATTCCTCGACCCGGGAGCGCACGTCGTCGGCGGCGTTTTTCAGTCGCTGGCCTGCTTGTTCCACTTCCCCGCGTACGTTCTTCATCTGCCCGTCCGCGTTCTTCCGGAACTCCTCCAGTTTCCCCTGGAACTCCTCGCGCCGTTTTTCGAGCTCCTTGATCTCTTTCTCGAACCGGTCCTCGGCTTGTTTTCTGATTTCCTGGGCGCGGTGCAGGGCTTCCTGGGTGGATTCTTCGAACTGGTGCCATGCGGTCTCGAAGAGTTCCCGGTTCGCGTCACCCACCTTCTTGGCCGCCTCGAAGACGGACGCGTTGCCCCCGGCCTGGCTTGAGGCTCTCTTGGCGGCCTTCTTGCTGGTGGCTTTTTTCGCGGCCTTTTTGGCACTTTGCTTCTTCGCAGGCCGTTTTCCGGTTCCCCCTGCAGAGGTGGCGGGCATGAGCCCCCGAGAACCGGTGGCCGGCCAAAAACATTGCCCTCTCATGGCCTCAACATGGTTTGCACGTGAATCGAAGCGGACAGCCGGCGTGGGACCGGTTCACGCGTTCTCGGCGGCGGGTCCTTCGTCGGCCGCCGCCTCTTCGCTTTCGCGTCCGGCACTCACCTTGACGAGCGCGGCCTGGAGGAGGCGCTCGTGCAGTGTGTAGCCGGGGCGCACCACCTGCGTGATCGTGCCGGCGGGGGCGTCCGCCTCTTCGCGGGCGATCGCTTCGTGCAGCTTCGGGTCGAACGGGTGTCCTTCGCCCGGCACGGGCTCCAAGCCTTCGCGTTTCAACGCGCTCTGGAGCCCCGCAACGGCCATCTGGATCCCTTTCGCGTGGGCTTCGTCCACTTCCGAGAGGTCTCTCGCGGCGCGCTCCAGGATCTCGATCTGCGGCAGGAGCTCTCCGATCAACCGCGCGGCGGCGGCTTTCCGGATGTCCTCTCGTTCCCGTTCGGTGCGCCGTTTCAGGTTGTCGTAATCCGCGCGGGAGCGCAACCAGAGCTGCTTGGTCTCCTCTTGTTTCTCCAGCAGCGCGGCGAGCGCGGTCTCGGTATCAGCCAGCCGGGCCCGCAGGGCGTCCACGTCCGGCTCGTCTTCCTGGTCTTGCTCATCGTCGGCGGGCGCCCCGGTGTTATCTTCCTCGCCCTCGGCCTGCGGCTCCGGTTCCTTCCCGGGACCCGTCGGGTCCGATGTCTCGTCTTCCATGTCTGCCTCGGAGTGTTCGACCATGATCCGCCCCCTCGCAGCCCCTCGAATTGGGTCCCGTTTATGGCTGTTTTGGAGCCGGTGGACGCCCTGGCACCGGTTTGTCCCGCTTGCACTGCCCGAGCCTCCTGGCCGACGGCCGAGATCTCGTCGGCGGCACGCCCGGGCGCGCACGCCAGGACCAGCACGGCGCCTGGTTCGGTCTAGACGCCGGGGACCGGATGGCCCATACATACATGGTTTGAAGCAGGGGGCCGGGGCTGCGACCGCGACCATGCAGGGAAAAGCCTAAACGGTACAAAGGTCCATGGTTGGGGAATATGGAAGTCCCCGGTACCTGCCAGCTGTGCCAGAAAGTGGGGTCGGTGCGCACCTGCAAGTTGTGCGGCCTCCTGGTGTGCAGCGGTCACTTTGTGAGCGACGCCGGGGCTTGTACGCGCTGCATGCCGTCGCGCGGCGGTACCGCTCAAGAGGACGAGCCCAAGAACCTGCCTCCGCTCCCGGATGATGCGGGCGACCGTTTGACCTGAGCCCGATCATCGCGTCTTCATGGCTTCGCGGTGGGCGTCGAGGTTTTTCGACGCGCCCTATCCACACCTGGGGGATTGAAGCTATCCGGTCCGCCGGCAGGAATATATCCAATCGACCTCTTGGTGACCGACATCATGGCCTCTTCGGAGTGCGCGATCTGTGACCATGCGCGGATCCTCACGAAATGTTCGCACTGCGGCCGGCGCGTCTGCTACAACTGCTATCTGACCCGGGAGGCGATCTGTTCGGCGTGTGCAACGAGGCAAGGGGTCTCCCGGCCCACCCGGCTCTTCCGGGCGCTTTCTTGACGGGGCCGCGGGGGATAATGTGAAAAGCCGGGCGCGGCTAAGCGGCTCCGCACCATGGCCCGCGTACTGCTGCTTTTGATGGATGGGTTCGACGACGAGGAGGTGCGCAACCTGCGCAGGGCGCTGGAGGCCGAGGGCCAGGACGTGGTCTTGTTGGGGCCGAAGCGGGGCGAGACGGTCACGGGCAACAACGGCGACGAGATCGTGTGCGAACGGGACCCTTTGCAGGTGAACCTGAACACCTGTCACATGGTGATCGTGCCGGGGGGCCCGGGCGCGGACGAGATCGCGGATTCGCCGCAGATGGTGAACATGGTCTATTCCATGGCGCACAAGGGCCGGGAGGTGATCGCTGTGGGCCGCGGTGTGCGCGCGTTGCCGCCGGCGGACAAGGAGAAATCACCGAACCCGATCCCCACGGGGACGAAGGTGCTCGATGCGCCGCTTCTCAAGGGACGCGTGGTCACCGGGGACCCCGAGACGCGCGAGGAACTGGAGAAGGCGGGCGCGCGCTGGGGCGGCGGCGTCCTGCAGGCGGACGGGGTCTTGGTCACGGCGCGTTCGGCACGCGGCACGGACCTGGATCGGCTCATGGAAGAGCTCGCGCCGCGCTTCGTGATCTCGGCCCGTCCGGTGGTCTCGAGGATCCTTTGAAACACGCTGAGCCACCCTCCCACCCCCGACCCCTTAAATACGGCGCGCCTTTGGAAGGGGTAGGCCGTCGGCCTCTCGAGGTTTCCGATTCGAATGGTTCCCGCTAATATCTGGCCGGTTCTGTTTCTTCCTGTCCAAGAAGGGTTTGAGTTCAATGCCACGTTCTGGTGGCAGTTGGTCTTGCTGGCGTTCCTTTTGTTGGCGTCCGGTTTTTTCTCGGGCAGCGAGATCGGGTTGTTCCGGCTTTCACGCAGCCGTCGTCAGCATCTCGTGGATGAAGGCGGCAGCCGGGCGGCTCATTTGTTGGACCGCTTGATGAGCAACCCGGACCGGGCGCTCATCACGATCCTGGTGGGCAACAACCTGGTGAACATCGCGGCGGCGGCCATCGCCACGGCGTTGGCGATCCGCATGTTCGGCAGCACGGGGGTAGGGATCGCGACGGGCGTGATGACGCTCCTTGTGCTCCTTTTCGGGGAGATCATCCCGAAGGCGTACGCGAGCCGGTTCAGTTCCAAGGTGTCGCTGCGCGCCTCCCCGCTCCTGCGCTTGTTGCAGACGCTGATCTTCCCGGTGGTCTGGGCGTTCGAGCAGGTGACGCACCTGGTGTTCCGGATGATGGGGGCGGGCCGTGCGGAGCAGACGTTCTCGTCCACGGAGGAGATCCGGACGCTCATCGCCATGGGCGAGGAGGAGGGCGTGTTGGAGGAGGAGGAACGCGAGATGCTGCACAGCGTGATCGATTTCGGGGAACTCATGGCGAAGGAGGTCATGGTGCCCCGTACGGACATGGTGTGCCTGGCGGCGCGCGCGACGGTGAAGGAGGCGGTGAAGACCGCGGTGGATTCCGGTTTCTCGCGTCTGCCGGTCTTCGACGGGAGCCTGGACAACGTGGTCGGCGTGGTGTTCGCCAAGGACCTGCTCGCGCACCTGGCCATGGACAAGGGGGATGTGACCGTGACGAAGGTCCAGCGTCAGCCCATGTTCGTCCCGGAGTCGAACACGTTGGACGACGTGCTGCGGGAACTGCAGGAACGGCGCATGCACATGGCGCTCGTGGTGGACGAGTACGGGGGCACGTCGGGCCTGGTGACCATGGAGGACCTGTTGGAGGAGATCGTGGGCGAGATCTTCGACGAGTACGACCTGCGCAGGGAGGCGGTGCGGGTCCTGGATGAGAACACGGCCGTGGTGGACGCGCGGGTCCACGTGGACGACGTGAACGACAAGTTCGGCACGAAGCTGCCGGAGGACGAAGTGTTCGAGACCGTGGCGGGTTTCGTGTTCCATTCCCTGGGCCGCATCCCGAAGGAGGGGGAGACGTTCGAGGCGCACGACCTGCGTGTGACCGTGGAGAAGGCGATCAACCGCCGGATCCTGCGGGTGCGCATGGTGAAACTCGGGACCCCGGCGGAGCGGGGGAACGATTCAGCGGGGGGCGACACGGCGGGGGGATGGAGCTGATGGATCCGTAGACCCGTCCTGGACCGTTGCCACTTTTTCCGTTCCGGCGGAGTCTGGCGCAACGAAGAACCGGTTGGAGTTCAACGATTTGGCCAGACTTGGGTGTTTTGCCCAACCCTCAGATCGGCGGTTCCCCGGGTCCGCCGGTGGGGGCGTCCTCTTCGGCGACGCG
>CAYVRY010000163.1:0-4700 GCA_964452895.1 uncultured Halobacteriales archaeon | reverse complement strand
GAAGCCGAACCGCTGGCGTTCGCCTCGGCGTATGCGGACGCTTCAGCTTCCCATGTGGCGGAACTCTCTGCGGCCGCCCGGGCTCCGGCTTGTGCCTCGCTGGACATCTCACTGGTCCATTCCACGAACCCATCGGCCTCGGCGGCGACCTTGGCCTCGGCATCATACCAATACTCGGCACGCGCCTTGGTGACCGCTGTGCCCGCGGATTCATACTCCGCGGCGGCCTCCGCCATGGTGTCTGCGTACGACCGGAGTTCCCCGGTGATCCCGGCGCCCGATCGGACCGCGTTCCGGCTCATCGTTTCGAGGCTCGCTCGCGCTTCGCTGCTCGCTTTTGAGGACGATTCGGCGGTGGCCTGCAGCGACGCCGTGGCCTCGGCACGCACATCGGCACGCGCCTGCGCCGCCGCCTTCAGGATCGCTTCCGCCTGATGTTGACCTTCATGGCGGGCCTGCGCGGCGAGCTCCATGGTGGATTCGAACGTCGCTTCCGCCTGTGCCTTTGCGGAAGCTTCGAGCCGGTCGGCCTCGGCGCTGGCCTCTTCAATGAGGGCGCTTGCCTGGGCTTGCGCTTGCGCTTCCACCTGGGCCGCGACGTCCAACAGGACCTCCGCCTGGGCTTTCAGCTGCGCGTTGACCTGGGCTTCCAGTTGCGCGCTGGCACTGCCGGAGAGACCCCCGGCGACACCGGCGACCCCGCCGACCACCGGCAGACTCCCACCCACGCCCGTGGCGGCCGAACCCGCGCCGCTTGCGGTCCCGGAGAGGGTGCTCGTGATCCCCGCTTCCGCTTCCAACAAGAGCTCGGCCTGGGCGCGCAGTTCGCTGCTCGCCTCAGAACCGGAATCCAGGACCGCCGAGGCCTGAGCATCCGCTTGGGAGCGGACCTCGCCGGCCGCTTCGAAGCCGGTCTCGATGATCTGTTCCTGTTGCGCTTGCGCTTCGCTCTCGAGATCCGCTGCAGCCTGCATCGCGGCTTGCACGCTCGCTTCGGCGTTCGCTTCGGCCGTCGCCGTGATCTCGCTCTCCAGGCTCGCCGCGGCGTCCACGATGCCGGTGAGGCGCACTTCGGTCTCGGCGTCCAGATCACTGTGTGCCTCGATGATCGCCTCAATGGAACCCTCCATCTTCGCGAACGCATCGGAAGCGGCCCGCGTGGAGTGGTTCGCCTCGGCGTAGGCCTGCGTCGCGGCCACCTCCTTGCTCGCGATCCCCACGGCGGAGCCCGCTGTGCCTTCGACGCCGGACACATAATCAAGACCCGCGGAGGCTTCCGCGGCCGCGGTGAGCTCCGACGCGGCCTGCAATGCAGCCTCAGCGTCACCGGAGAATCCCGATCCAATGCTCGACTCGAACGAACCATGGGACTCCAAGGTCGACCTCAGTTCGCTCTCGATCCCGGAAGCCGTCGCGGCGGCCCCCTCCACCTGCGCATCAAGACGCGCGCTGGCTTCGCCGGAGACCTGCGCCGACGACTGGACGGCGGAGCGCGACGTGGATTCGAAACCCGCCACCGCGCCGCTTGACGACTCCAACGCCCCGGAGATCTGACCCTTGAGGGCGCCCTCGATCTCGGAAGCGGCGGACCCCGAGAGTCCGTCGACATCGATGGATACGTCCTGGGCGGCATCCAGGTCCCAGGAGTACTCGCCTTCCAACGACGTGCTGCCATTGGCTTGCGCCTGCGTGTCGGCTTGCGCACCGGCTTGTGCACCGCCTCCCGCGCCCGCGCTGCCGCCGGAAACCAGATTCATGGCGGCTTCCACTGTGCTCGTGATCCCTGCTTTCATTTTGCCGGCGAAGGAGCCTCCTGCGTCTCCATTGGCCGATACGGCCGTGGCCCCTGCGAGCGCCGCGACGATGATCAAGATCGCCGTAATCAGCACCTTCGCCTTCATTCCCGTTCGTGACATGGGTATTGCCTCACCACAACCTCCGCCCGGAGCCACTTAAAGCGGTTGGATATCCACGTGAAGTGTTCGGCTTGAAAAAAGATCATTCAAAAAGACGCAAGGTTGTCCGTTCGCGGTTGTTGCCTTCCCCGAGTCGCCTCATGGCGCCCTCGCACCAAGAAAAGGGGCGACCGGGCTACGGGCATGCGCGGACTTCGACCCGCTCCTGCATTCAAGGACGGCTCGCTTCGGCGAGCTCATGAAGCACCTGGCGGAAACCACCCAGATAAAGCGCCGCTTCCGGGGTCAAGGCGCCCGCTTCGACCAACCGCTGCAACGCTTCGGAGGGGTCCCCTTGCACGGCGTCCCCGGTGACCGCCCGATGCACCACGTCCACGAGCCGGTCGCCCGCCGAGGGCAAAACCCCGCTCAGCGTGCGAAAGAATACATCCCTGCCGGAATCCATGGTCGTGCATCCGCTTCCTGATATTTAGCCGGCGTCATGGGTCATGCAAAAGCCGGAGGCCGGCGCCCGGTGGGACCCCGGTCTACGGCACAAGCATCCGATTCAGGCAAGATGGGCCGGGTCGGAGCGTACCGGGTCGCGTGCTCATGCATCCCAAGCGGCTTCCAACGCTTCCCGCCGGTCCCGGCGCCACACCACGAACGGGCCGAGCAGGATGTACGCCCCCAGCATGGAGAACAACAACAACTCCACGGGTTGGAACACATGGCCCAGGAAAACCGTGGCCATGAGGACCAGGACCGCGGCCGGGGCCAACGCGCCCTGCATCTTCGGGAACCGCAGGCGGCTCACCATCAAGAGCGACACAGCGACGGTCAAGACCAGGGCGAAGAGCTCCATGGCGCCCATGTGCGCCGCGAGGGTGATCGCAAGACCCGCCGCGGGAACGGAAAGCCCGATGAAGAAATGGTGCCCGCGGCTCGCCTGCACCACTTCGAAACGGGTGAGCCGCAACATGCCAGCAATCACAAAAAGGCCCGCCGCGCCGGCGACCAGGACCGCCGGCATCAGATCGAGAAGGGGCACCAACTCGCCCGGCATGCCCGGGTAATAGGCGTACACCAGGAAGGCCGCCGGTGCGATGGCAAAGGCGGTGAAATCCGCGAACGAATCCAGTTTCGCCCCGAAGATGCCCCCGCCGTAACCACGCCGGGCCAGTTCCCCGTCCAGACCGTCGCCCACCACGGCGAGGATGATGCAGACCAACGCGCCGCGCAGATACCCCAGGCTGATCAGGAACACGGCAAGCAGACCCAGAGCGGCGTTGCCGATGCTCACCAGGTCCGCCGGTGTGAGGTTTTTCAGGATCGGAGTGTTTTCAGGAAAACCCTCCCCTCGTGAAGTGGACAATAAGACCACTTATCTAAGAGTCGAGCTGGGTACTTGTCCCTTGTGGTGGCGTCAGGATTGAGGGTCTATCTCAAAACGCGCTGCCGGGGGGACCCGCGGTTTCTCCTTATAGAACCCCCCACGCCAGAGCCCCCCGGCGCCGGGTCCTTCCAGGCAACGCCCCTTCCTGCATTCAATGGGTGACAGGAGGCACCTTCGGTTCCCCTGGGTCTTGGTCTTGCGCGCGCTCCGCCGGCCGATTGGGCAACGTGAACGAGAACGTGGCCCCGCGACCGAGCTCCCCGTGGGCACGGAGCCTCCCGCCCTGGCGCTCGACGATCCGCTTCGCCGTGGCCAACCCGACCCCGGTGCCGTGGAAATCCGCCGCCGAGTCCAGCCGGGTAAACGGTTCGAACAGACGCTCGCGTTCCTCGGGACTGAAACCGATCCCGTTGTCCCGCACGTAGACCCACCGCTCGTCGTCCTGCTCCATGCTACCGACGACGATCCGGGGGTTCTCTTCCTTGCCCGTGTACTTCCACGCGTTCGAGATCAGGTTCTCCAACAGGTCCCGCATGAAGTGCGGGTCGCCTTTCAGGTTGATCCCCTCCTCGACATGGAAATCGACGTCCCGGCGGGGCTGCGAAGACGCCATCTGGCCCAGGATCTGCTTCGCCAAGGCGGAGACATCCACCTCCTTGACCGTGGGCTCGATGCGCCGGGAGCGTGAAAGTTTCAGAAGGTCCCCCAGCATCTCGTTCATCCGGTTCGCCGACTGGCGGATCTTGTGCAACCGTTTCAAAGGGTCCCCCTTGCCCGCCTCGATCTCCCGCTCGGCCACCTCGCACAAGGACAAGACGATCGTCAGCGGATTGCGCAGGTCATGGGACAAGGTATAGGTCATCTGTTCCACTTCGGTCTGGGTCTGCTCCAACCGAGCCACCAATTCCGCCTTCGACTCGTCCGTGACCACCCGGTCCGTGACGTCCGCGATGGAACCCACCGCGCTTCCCTCGGTGAACAGCCCGGCCGCCGGGAGTTGGAACTCATAGTGACGGTCTTTGTGCTTCACGATCCATTCCTGCACCTCTCCCTCCAGTGCACGCTGCAGACGTCCTTGCAGTTCGTCGTGCACTTCCTCCGGGAACACCTCCTCGACCGGTTTCCCGTAGACCTCGTGCGTCGTCAACCCCAGTTCATCCGCCAATTGGCCCTCGAAGAACGTGCAATAGAATCCGCCGTCCTTGCCTTTTTCCACCCTGAAGCTGCTGGCATGCAAAGAGCGCAGGATCCCCAACATCACATCGCGGGAGACCTGCTCCAATTCCTCTTCGGACCGTTTTTCCCACGCCTCTTTGGGTCGACCGCTGGACCGGGCGGATTCGCCTTCCTGTCCCTGACGGGCCTGCTTTCGGTTCATCTTGGACTCTCTCGGGAGGGGGCAGTGCAGG
>CAYVRY010000162.1:0-4721 GCA_964452895.1 uncultured Halobacteriales archaeon | reverse complement strand
CAAGGTTCGCTCGATGAGGGGTCTTCTTATTTAGGGGCTCGGCCCCATGCGACCCCCGTTGCGAGGCCCCAGTGCGATCCGGTTCGTCTACGAGACGCTGCGCTACTCCATGTTGGCCCGAGGACTGCGCTTTCAGGAGGTCGTGCTCCCTCCCGGCAGCGTGGTGCCGTCGCTGAGCTACCTGGACGGACGCCCGCTCTACCAGAGGGTGCAACAAAAGGCGGCCAGCGCCCGGAGGCCGGAGGCGCCCGGGAAAGACGGAGCCAACGGGCACGCCGAGACGGGCCCGCCCCTGGCCGTCTTCCTGCACGGGCTCGGTTCATCCATCGCCACCTGGAGCACGGTCCTCCCGACCATCGCCCGAAAGGCCCCCGTGGTGGCCCCGGACCTGCCCGGTTTCGGACGCACGCCGCCCCCCAAGGATTCCCCCTTCGCGAGCCTGCGCGAGCACGTCGACGCCGCGCACTCCTTCATCGACGCGGTCTCCCCGGACGCCCCCGTGCAGTTGGTGGGCCAGTCGCTGGGGGGTTGGATCGCGGCACGCATCGCCAGTGAGCGGCCCGAACGCGTCGCCCGCCTCACCCTCGTCAACGCCACCGGGATCCTGCACCCCCAGTTGCTGGAGCAACGCCGACTCTTCTCCCCGCACGACGACAAGGAACTGATCGACCTTTGGCGGCGCATGTGGTATCGGCTGCCCACCTCGTTCTGGCTCCTGCGCCGGCAGTACCTGGAACTGACGCGCACGCCGATCGTGCGCGGTTTCATGTCTTCCTTCGAAGACGAGGATTTCCTGCACCCGGAAGCCCTCGCCCGGATCCGGGCACCGACCCTGCTCGTGTGGGGGATCGCCGACCGGCTCGTGAACTACGAGTTCGCGCAGGCGTACCGTCACGGGGTCAACGACATCCGGTTCCGCCCGATCCCCGAATGCGGTCACGTCCCCCAGCGTGAAGCCCCCGAGATGTTCCTGCGCTACGTGGTCCCCTGGGTGGTCGGGGAGGAACCCCCCGAGACCCAACGCCCGGGTCTGGAGGCCGCCAAAGAGGATTCCGCGAGCCCGAAGAACGACAAGAGTCGAGGCAGGATCCGTCTCGTGCGGCGCCGGCAACGGACGCACACCGACGGGAGCTGATGGGAGGAGACGGTCCGTGATGGCACAACAAGATCCTGTTCTCCGGATGCGGTGCCCGCGTGCGCTTCCCGTCATGGGTGTTTGTCTCCTGATCGCGCTCATGGCGGGCTGCACCCAGCCTCCCGGGGACGGCGAAGACGAGGGAACCGGTCCCGAGGCCGACCCTGTGCTGATCTCGTTCTACGAGGAGCTGGCCGGGGATCGGCAGGCAGTGATGGTCACGGAGCACGGGGAGATCCGGCTCCACTTGTACGAAGCCCTCATGCCGCAGACCACGGGACGTTTCATTGGACTCGCGGAAGACGGTTTCTATGACGAAACGACGATCCACCGCAACGTGGAACGGTTCGTGATCCAGGGCGGCGACCCGACGGGGACCGGGGCGGGTGGCAGCTTCGAGACGATCCCGCACGAACGCCATGACGATCTTCTGTTCGGCCACGGCGCGTTGGGCCTGGCGCGCGGCGCGGACGAAGACTCCGGGGACTCACAGTGGTTCATCACGATCACGCCGCAGCCCCACCTCTCGGATCCCGACTCGGAGACCGCCCAGACCTTCGGCACGTACGCCCTGTATGGACAGGTGACAAACGGTATGGACGTGGTGCGCGCGATCAACCAGGTGCCCACGATCCCGGGGCTCGACCGACCTGTGGATCCTCCCGTCGTCGAACAACTGCGCATCACGGACCAAGATGGCGGACAAGACCTGCTGGGGCTCCCACGCACGATCAGCGACCGCATGACCGTCGGCGATCATGGGTTGGACGTGGACCGGCCGCTTCACGTGTTCGCCGGGCACCCGTTCGAACCCGGCGTCTACCTGCGCCCTGATGATGTCGAAAGCTCCGCGCCGCAACAGGTCCACGTGACGTACCGCCTGGGTGAAGCGGACCCGGTCCTGGAAGAACGCATCACGCTGCGACCCGTAGACGGGGACCCCTGGAGCTTCACCGGCACGGCGCTCCTGCAGCAGCAGGGCGAATGGGAAGAGCGGGTCCAGATCGGGCAGGAATCAACGGCGACCGGCAACGTGGACGTGCACGCCTGGCACGCGGATTATCGTGCTTTTGCCGGGTAGGGTCGCCGTGTGCGCACCGGGGACCCGGGTGCGCCCGGATTCGAAGATTTCCCTCAGAATCCCAATGCTTATAAGCTGCCCTCTTATCAACCAACCTTGATTTAATTCAAGGAGCCTTGAACATGCGTGCGATGACCGTAATGATCCTCATTGCAGGCTTCGGCCTGCTCAGCCTGACGGGTGCCGCCGGCACGGATTCACCCGACGCGAACGCCACCGTGGAACTCCTCGTCCACACCGACCTCGCCGGCGCAACCGGACTTGCACCCGGCGAACCGGACGCGCTCATCGGCACCGCAAGCTGCAGCGTCACCATTGAATCAGGAAGCGATGCCGGCGACGTGCTCGACCAGGCCGTCGAGGACGGATGCATCCTGGAATGGGATTCTGATGACTTCGACGGCGCCCGGTTCGTGGTCTCCGTCGACGGGCTGCGCGCCGAAGGGACCGTCTGTATCGCCTGGCCGATCGCCTGCCAATTCTGGGAGATCCGGATCAACGATCAGGAAGTCAGCTTCGGGATCGACGATTACAATGCAGCCGACGGAGACCAAGTGGAGTTCCTCTTCCACACGATCTAAGGCGGAAACGACGTGGGCACAACAGGGACGGTCCAAACTCAACTCTTGACGGTCGCGCTCGTATTGATCCTGGGTGTGGGTCTGGCCAACGAAGCCGAAGCCGGGTCATCCCCCGGCCCACTGGCTCCTCCCACCAAGGTCCTGGACGACGCCGTCACGTTCCTGTGGGACCACGTCGATGAAGACGGATGCGTCAGCGGCTCCGCGCGCAACACCGCCTGGGCCGTGATGGCCATCACCGCTGCCGGGCAGGACCCGCACCAGACAGGACAAACTGGAAAGAGTCTCGTGGAAGGCCTGAAAGCCTGCGAACCCGGACGCATGCTCTTCGGGGAACACCTCACCTCCTTGCAACGGCACCTGTTGGCGATCGTCGCCGCCGGGGAAGGACCCACGGATTTCAACGGACGAGACTGGGAGCAAGAGATCCGCAGCGCCGCCACCTCGAACGGCTTCTTCGACCCGAACCGCCCCAACGGCCTCAACGACGACATGTTCGGGATTCTCGCGCTCGCCGCGGCCGGTGCCCCGCCAAGCGACCCCGACATCCAGAACGCCGCGGATCGCCTCTTGGACAATCAGAACAACGACGGCGGCTGGAGCCACTCCACCTCGATCACGGATGACGGCTCGGACACCGACATGACCGCCGCCGCCTTGCAGGCCCTGGTTCACGCCGAACGGATCACCCCGGGAGACGAAGTCACCGAAAGCGCCCTGGACTTCCTGGAAAAGCGAGCCACCGACACCGACAACGGCGAACACCCCGGATGCCTCTCCCCCCGCAGCGACCTGCCCCAAAGCGACACGGACTCCACCTCATGGGGGATTCTGGGGCTACTCGCAGTGCACGAAGACCCGCGGGATCTGCCCTGGGGGACCCACGGCGGACCCTGGAACTGCCTCCTCGAACTACAACAAGACGACGGCGGGTTTCCGGCGGCCCCCGGCGCGAACTCCGCCCCCTGGCCCACCGCCTACGTGATCATCGCGCTCACCGGATCCCCCTTTGCCACGATTGCCCCCGACATGGACCGCCCGAGCGCGCGCTTCCACGTTGACGAGACCCCGATCCGCAACCAGAGCATGACCCTGCACGCCCAAGACGTACCCTACGCCAGCTGGCAGCATGAAGAAGGCACAATCCATGCCGGCACCACGATCCAATGGACCCCCGCCACAAGCGGCATCCACAACTTCTCGATCCTCCTGCTCGACGATCACGGCCTGGCCGGAATCGCCCGCCACCCCGTGCTCGTCCTTGAAGCACCCATATCACAAGAAAACGGAACCCACCCGATCACGAAGGAGGCGCAAGCACCCCAAGTCGGACGCTTTGTCCTGCACGCCCCCACCACGACGCACACCGGCACCGCGACAACGATCCGGTTCACCCTGGAAAACGTGCATACGCCCGCCGCATACCGCCTGGACTGGGGCGACGGAAACGTCACGAACTGGCTCAACGCCCCGCAAGCCGAACACACCTACGAAGAACCCGGTCAACACACCGTGACCGGATGGGCCCGGACCACGAACGGCACACTCTACGGCCCCGAACAACGGACCCTCCACGTCGACAACGACCCGGCCGCCGCCCAGAACGACCCGCTCATCCCGAAAGAGATCCCCGATGCGGCCTCCATGATGGCGTTTTCCCTGATCCTGGCCGCCCTTTTCGCCGTCCGGCACCGCACAGCGAGGCAAGCGCTGTGACCTCCACCGACGCGCGCTTGGCCGTTCTGATTGCAACGAGCATCCTGCTCGCCGGCTGCTTGGGCCCGCCGGAAGATCCGCTCCCCAACGGGAACGACACCGTCCGGATCCTCATCACCCAGGACATGGGGACCTTCATCCACCTGGACGAAAACGTCACGGTGCGTGATGCGACCCCCGTCATGGACCTGCTGCATGCCGTCGCCGA
>CAYVRY010000161.1:0-4745 GCA_964452895.1 uncultured Halobacteriales archaeon | reverse complement strand
CGCGTGGCCTCCCAGAAACACCACCTGCCGCTGCCCCGACGCCTCGCCCGGCAACAACCCACCGCCGCCCGCTACCAGGACGACTGGCTCAACGTACATTTCCCGCGCCACGGCGAAGATGAGGAAGACACCGACGCAGTGGCCCCGCCGGCACCCACGGAAACCGAACCGCTGCACGTGGGCAGCGGGACGGGGACCGGGCAAGAGCCCGCACAACGAGACGAAAAACCTAAGTCCCGCCAGGAAGGGAGGCCTTCTTCGTGACCCAAAAAGACGCCCACCACCCCCACAAGACGGACGGCAACTCGCACACCGCCAGCTCCGCGGACCCCCTGCACAAGATCCCGCTTCTGGGGCGCATCGTACGCCAAGGCGACGAGCTTCGGCACCGGCTGCCGCTGATCGGACACCACCTCACGCAGACCGACGCGGACGTACTCCGGTTCGAAGCCCGCATCCTGCGACTGGCGGCGAGCCGAATGGAAGGCCGCGCACAACAACTGGAACGCATGAGCGAACACGAAAAGGCCGACGCCCCGCGGCGCATCAAGGTCGAATAGCGTCCACGTGTCCCGGCCCCGGTCCCCTAATCAGAGTCCTGTTCGATCACGTCGACGTCCACGCCGCGCCCCTGCCATTTCTTCCCCTTCACCCGCTGCAGGAAACCCTCCACTTCGTCCTTGGGCAGATCGAAAAGGGAATGGTCGTCCATGACGCGGACGTTGCCCACGGCGTACTCCGGGACCCGTGCGATCTCGCGCACGAAACCGTGCACGCTCGGCATGGTCGCCCCGTCCTTCTTGCCCACGTCCATCTGCAGGTGCACGTTGCCGTAACGGTCCGCGATGTGCTCCCAATCCACCACCTTGCGGACGCGCTCGCGCGGCCGCGTGGCAGGCCCCTTCTTCTCCCCCTGCACGTCCACGGCCTCCCCCTCCTCCAGTTCCTCCTCGCCGGGGACCGGAGAAAGGGTGATGTTCGTCCCCGCCATCTGCTGCACGAGCCGCAGCTGCTGTTTGTCCCCCTTGGAGATGAACGTGATCGCCTTCCCCTTGGCCCCCATGCGCGCCGTGCGCCCGATCCGGTGCACGTAGACCTCCGGTTCCTCCGGCAGATCGTAGTTCACCACGTGCGTGACGTCGTTGATGTCGAGGCCCCGTGCTGCGACGTCCGTCGCCACCAGGATGTTCACCTCTCCCCCCTTGAACATCTTCAGCATGCGCTCCCGGCGCCCCTGCGTCATGTCGCCGTGGATCGCCTCCGAAGGATACCCATGGCGCTGCAGCCGCTCCGTCAACAGGTCCACCATGCGCTTCGTGGCGCAGAAGACGATCATCCGGTTCGGCTTCTCATACTCGATGATCCGTGAAAGCGCCCACAACTTGTTGCGCCGGCCCACCGAATGATAGACCTGCTCCACCTCCGGCACCGTGAGCTCGTCACTGGAGACCGACGTGTGCGTGGGGTCCATCATGAACCGCTGCGCGATGTCCATGATCTCCGACGGCATCGTCGCAGAGAACAACATCATCTGGCGCTTCCCGCGCGGCGGCACCTGCGTCAAGATCCATTCAATGTCCTCGATGAACCCCATGTCGAGCATGCGGTCCGCCTCGTCGAGCACCAGGAAATCGAGGCCGCCCGCGTGCAGGTTCCCCCGCCGCATGTGGTCCATGACCCGCCCCGGCGTGCCGACCACCACCTGGACCCCCTTGCGCAGGACACGCACCTGCTTGTCCATGTCCGAACCGCCGTACACCGGAAGCACCTCCACGTCGAGATACTTCGCCATGCGCTCCATCTCCGAGGCGACCTGGGACGCCAGCTCGCGCGTCGGGCACAGGACCAACGCCTGCACCGCCTTGCTCTTGGCGTCCATGCGTTCCAGGATCGGCAGGCCGAACGCCGCCGTCTTCCCCGTCCCCGTCCTCGCTTGACCGATCAGGTCCTTGCCGTCGAGAAGCACCGGGATCGCGCGCTGCTGGATCGGCGAGGGCGTCTCGAAGCCCATGTCCGCCAGGGCCGCAAGCGTATCCTCGGAAAGCCCCAGATCGGCAAACCCTTCCGGTTTGTGGAGCGAACGACGCGTCATCATCCGACGCGACCCGGGTCTCGGGTAAAAACCTTGGGGCCCGCCTGCGCCGTATCAGCGCCCCACCCATTGCCCCATAAATCGCGACAGGACCCGCCAATACCAACGCCGGTCGAGCACATCAAACTCCACGTGACGCCCCCAACGCAGGATCCACACCGCCACATCGTCCCGGTCCCGCACCAACCGGCCCAACCGGTCCGCATGCATCAGGGGCACGAGATCGTCATCCTCGGCGTGCAGGACCAACGTCGGAGCCCGGATGTGCGCCACCACGCGCGTGAGATCCGAGCGCGCATAAAGCTCCTCCACGGGCACTCCGTAATGCCGCGCCGATTCCTCCATATACCCCAGGAACGAACTGTGGCGGCCCTCCGTCTTCGCCCGCAGCAGCCGGAGAAAGATCCGATGCACCGAATGACGGAACCGGAACGAACGCGGCGGCACCCGGTCCAGATGCGCCACCGCCGGCCGGGACTCCGCGAACGGGGAGACCGCGAACACCGCGCCGATCACCCGCCTCGATGCCGGCGGCCGCACCGACGCGGGTTTTACATCTTTCGCACGCGCCGCGGCCCCCTTCACCTGCTGCGCGCCCACTTCGCCCTGACCTCCGGCCGGGGCCGGGTCCCGCAGACCGAACGCCTCCGCGCGGACGCCGCCACGCGGGGCGAGGCGGGGCTGCCGTGCGGATTCGGCGCGACCCGAGACGATCCGATGGGCCTCCTCCTCCCAGAGCCCCTCCTGCGCCGCCGCCAACAACGCCGCCGTGCCCCCCAACGACTCCCCTGTCACCGCCACCCGGTCCACCGCATTGAAGGCATCCAGGAACCGCGCCGCGGCGAGCACATCCTCCGCCTCCTTCCAACCCGGCGTGTTCGGCGCATCCTCGGACTGGCCGAACCCGCGCATGTCGATCACCAGGACGTTGTAGCTCCAACGGCGCCAGAACTTCAACGCCTTTCGTCGCTGCTGGGAATCGTCCTTCGAACTGAACAGACCCGGCACCACCACCACCCCGGGACGCCGGGTGGGCTGCAAGGCCAACCAACCCGCGATCCGGGTGCCGTCGAAACTTGTGAATGAAACCCGACGAAACGGATACGGATAACGGTTCACGCGCGACCAGAGACGACCGAACCGGGTCGGACGGTTGCCGAAAAGATCGACGAGCCGTCGGGTCAAGACGAGCAGATGACGCACATTGAAGACCTTGCGCGGGCGCTGGGGGATCCGGCGCAGGTCCACGAGCTGGTCCCGCACCGTGTACCGTCCGCGCGCCAATGCACGCTCCGGCAGCACATCCGCGAACGGCCCCCGCGCCACCCGCGTGTAGTCCTCCCGGGTGGGCCCGCGCTCCCCTGGATCGGCCTCCGGACCCAGCCCCTGGTCCCGCGGCCCGGCCGGCCCGGGTTCGCCTGGGCGCGACGACGTGCGCTTCGTCACACAGCAGGCACCCGCTCGACCCTACATCCGGTCTTCGGCGGGGGCGTAACCGGGTCAGCAAAAGCGTAGGGCCCGGGGCGTCGGCCCGATGGTGCCAAGGGCCAAACCGACATCGTGCCCGCCCCGCCCCATGGCCACCGGGTGGAGTGTCCCTCGCACAACCCGGTCCCGGGTGCGGACACCTGCAATATATCCCCTGGTCCGACAAAGAGTACTTTGGTGACCCCATGAAAGCCAACCGCGATGCCCGTCGACTCCTCGAGGAACAACGGGCCCAAGTCGGCATCGGGACCATGATCGTCTTCATCGCCAGCGTCCTCGTGGCGGCCATCGCCGCCGCCGTTCTGCTGGATGTCAGCGGCAACCTGCAGGAACGATCCTCACGCACGGGCAAGGAAGCCACCCAGCAGGTCTCCTCGAACCTCGTCGTGAAGTCCATCAGTGGCGAACGCGACCTCACGACGGCCAGCGATCCCCTGGAGACCCTCCTGATCCGTGTCCAACTCGCCCCCGGGGCGAACCAACTCGACCTGAAGCAGCTCATCGTCGAGATCTCCGACGGTGAGACCCACGACCACCTGAGCTACACGGAAGACCCCCCCGGGGCCAGTGAGTTCACCGCACGCGCGATCCGCGATGTGGACGGCTCGTTCAGCTCCACCGCTCCCGTGATGTCCAGCGGGTCGCTCACCGAACTGGAGATCGACATGGACGCCAACTCCATGCCCATCGAGATCCGGGAGTCCTTCGAACTCTCCCTGATCCCCGAAGTGGGCGTCCACGTGAACGCCGACTTCCGCAGCCCCGCCAGCTTCAGCGACCACAAGGTCGTCAAGCTGCGCTGAACAGGATCACCGTGGTTGCAGGGGCACCGGGGGGGCCGGCCGGCCGTCGGCCCCTCCCTGCTTCTTCTTCGCCCGGGCACCCGGGCCGGGGCCGCAACGGCCCGGGCACGCAAGCGGCCGCCGTCCTGGACCCCCAGGAATCCGTAGGTCCACCATCCCATTGCGCTCAATCCGCAACAGGCTCAGCTTATAGCCTGCTGGTCGCCATGTAGACCCAGTGACCCCAATGAAGGCGAACCGCAAGAGCCTGCTGGCAGACGACACACGCGCTCAGGTCGGGATCGGCACGATGATCGTTTTCATCGCAGCGATCCTGGTCGCCGCCACCGCCGCCGCCGTCCTCTTGGACACCAGCGGCAAAC
>CAYVRY010000160.1:0-4800 GCA_964452895.1 uncultured Halobacteriales archaeon | reverse complement strand
TCCCCTATCGCTGGGTGCAGGCGATCAGCGACATCGTCCTGCTGGCGAACTTCCCTGACCGCGTGGAGATCCAAGAGGAACCCGAGACCCAAGAGCCGCTGGAAGACCAGCTGGAACGCGAAATCTCGGCCTAGGCGGTCCTCCTCGTCGGCGAAAAACGCGACCACGACGAGCCGGCGCTCCAGTCGACGTTCACTCCCGGTCGGACGCGGCCGAGAGTGCATCGGCCACGCTTTCCTGCTTCGACTCGGAGGGGTCGTGCGGGTCCGTCGGGATCTCGAAACTGAACGCAGCGCCCTCCCCGCGCCCCGGGCTTTCGCACCAGATCCGACCTCCGTGCAGTTCGATGATGCCGCGGGACACGTAGAGGCCCAGGCCGGTCCCTGAATCGCCGTTGTGCGGCGACGGCAGTTGACTGAAGGGTCTAAACAGATGGGTGATCTCGTGCGCGTCCATGCCGATCCCCGTGTCCGAGACCGTGACGACGACCTTGCCTTCGCGTTGCCGGGTCATGACGACGATCTCTCCCCCTTTCTCGGTGAACTTCACGGCGTTGTTCAGGAGGTTGTAAATGACCTGGTTGAGCCGGCCGGGGTCGGCTTCCACCGGCGGGGTCTTTTCCACATCGAGCCGGATCTCGAGGTCCTTCGCACGGCCCACGGCCTGCATGGATTCCACGGCTTGTTTGGCGAGCCGGTCCAGGTCCACGCTCTCTTTCTGGAGACCGAGCGCCTCGGCCTGCAACCGCGCGGCGTCCAGCAGGTCTTCCACCAGTCGGTTGAAGCGCTTGGCGGAACGCGCCAGGATCTCCACGTGCTTCCTCTGCTTGGGGCTCAACTCCGTCTCGGAGAGCAGATGAAGATGGACGTTGATCGGGGTCAGGGGCGTCTTGAGTTCGTGTGTCGCGGTGTTGATGAACCGCGCCTTGAACCTGTCCATCTCCTTCAGGCGCTCCAGTTCAGCCAGTCGTCGTTGCGCCTGGACCCGGTCGGTGATGTCGCGGATGGCTGCGACGAACATCGGTTCGCCATCTCGTTGAATGGGGCCGACGCTGAGTTCCGTGGGGAACTCGATGCCGTCCTTGCGCACACCGTAGAGTCGTCCCGGGTCGCCGTCGGGCAGCACCCTGGGCCCCTCGCCCATCTTTTCGAAGACGCCTGGGGTGAGCATGTCGACGGGGTGGCCCAACAGTTCGCCCCGGGTGTACCCGAACAGGTTCGTGGTCTGGTCGTTGACGACCCGGATGAGCCCGTCCTGGTCGAGGATCACCACGGCCTCCGGCATGAGGTCGCGCAGTTGTTGTTCGCTCTCGGAGAGCGCCCAGACCTGGCGGTACAACTGGCTCTCCAGGTGCTTGATTTCGCTCAGGTCCCGTAGGGAGACGGCGAGCGCCTGCACTTTCCCTTCCGGCTCGGAGAGGGGGCGGATCACCACGTGGGTGTACGCAAGGTCGTCGTCGCGCAGGAACGCCAGGTCCACGCTCGCCGATTCCGTCGCGATCGCCTCCTCCAGGCTTTTTTGCCACCGGGGGCCGTCTCCTGCCTGAAGAAGTTCCGTCAGCTGGCGGCCGACCGCTTCGCTCTTTTTCCGGCCGAAGAGGAGCTCGCATCCCCAGTTCCACGTGAGGATTGCTCCCCGGTGGTCCACGGCGAAGACCGGGGCGGCCGCCTTCTCGACGAGCCGTCGCTCCAGGTCCTTCGTGGGCGGGGACACCATCAGGAACACCCCCGGCGGGCAGGATGATGGTACCGCAGGCCGCCCCGGCCCCGTCCGTCTTGGCCGTGTGATCGTTCATCCCGCTTCCCGATGGACATGGATATCAGCGAAGTCGTTTCCTTTGAGCATGCATCCTTCCTCCTTGATGTGGACACGGTCTTCGTAGTGTTCCGCGACGCCGCGGGAGATCCCGATGGCCACGCCGCACAATCGGCGAGGGGACGTGTAGTGGATGCGGACCACGTCCGTCGATACACGGGTGCACTTGAGCCGGGGTGGCGCGGCGTTGGGGTCGCGCAATCGAACGATCCTGTGGATTGTGGTTTCCGCGTTCTCGATGAGGTCCAACGACCCCCAGGCTGGGTTGATCTGGGCATGGTACATCTGCATGAGACCGGGTGCGACATGCCTACCGAATGATTCTTGCAGTTCATGGGTGTCTTGTTCGTCCATCTTCCGGGCTGTGGCCTGGAGGATCGCCTGGAAGTTTTCGTCCGGATACACTTGGTCCGGCAGGAATATATGTCCTTTGAGACCCGCATCTTCCAGAAGGGGGGACCAGGCATGCAGGCCGAACATGTCTACGACGTATCTCTTGAATTCTGTGAAAATGACGCCGTGCACGGTCTTCATGAGCTGAAGATACCGGAAGAAGGTTTCGAACAAGAAACCGGGTTTTTTTCCACAACGATGATGGTGAAATGGAGCGGTGGCAAGATGTGTCCACGAGCGGATCCGATCCGTGCCCGTGTGGTCGGGACGGCTCAATGGCTCTCTTGCCGCGTGGCCTCTACGCTGGCGTCTGCTGCGTGGAGCCACTTCAGGAACGAATTCGTCGCCGCCCGCAGGTGAACCAGGTCTTTGGCGGCGACATGGATCACGAAGACGCTGGGGTCCTGGGCGTCTTTTTCCAGCCGCACCCGGGCGCCGCCCAGGGGATCGCCCGCTTCCACGTCCAATGCGCCATGAAGTGCGCCGGCCCGCTCGGGTGTACCCGCGCGCACCTGGAAGCGGGCTTCCTGCGGGAAGTCGTCCTCAAGGGGGGCTTGCGCTCGTTTTTTGGTCGTACCCCGGTCCGCGTCAGTGACGGTCAGCGCGTGTACAAGCCACGCCGTGAGGGGCGCTAGTAGGGACGCACGCGCTTGGCGGTGGTGGGGCGTTCCTTGTAGAAGATCTTGGAGCCGCAATAGGGGCAACGGATTCCGATGTTGCTCGCGTCGAAATCGACGCGTTTCTTGCAGCGGCCGCACTTGTATCCCATCCTGGTCTCTCCTGTCTAGTCTTCTTCCTGGGCTGCTTCGGCCTGTTCGCTGGAGAGCGACGGCACGAAGTCGCTCGTATCGGCTCCCGATGCGAGCTTGTCGTTGATCCCCTTGAGGGTCTTGCGGATCTCCAGGCCGCCGCCGGTTACGGGCACGTAGGCGCCACCGGCGAAGGTGTAGTCGCATTTGCGGCAGGACCAGACCGATGTGGAGACGCGGCGCACCTTGGGGGCTGCGCAGGCGGGGCAGCTGTGCTTGGCGCGTTGGCGCCGTTCGACGGAGGCCACCCGGCGTCGGGCCTGGACTCCGTATCGGGCGCCGAATCGGCCTGTGGAACCCGCCTTTTTGGTGCGCTTTGCCATGGGAATCACTGGAGCGGACGTCGCTCCCGGAGAGCCTTCGAAGAAGGCCCCCTATTTAAATGGTGGGGGTCGAAAGGGGGGTTGAAAGGGAAGAGCCGGGGGGAAGGTTTCGACGGGCCTGAGGAGTCTAGGATTTGCCCACCGCGCGCTCCAACTCACTCCGGAGTCCGCTCTGGACGTCGCGTGCTTTCGCCACGATGTCCAGGATCTCCTGCCGGGTCAGCGCGCCGGAGCCCCCGCCTTTTTGCATCGCGCGGACGTTGCCGTGCTGGTCGGTCGCCACGGTCAACCGCACGTCCATGCACGCTTCCTCGTCGAGCTCGGCGTCGGCGAGGATCGTGTCGCCGATCTTGGCGAACGTGGTCTGGATGGGGATCTCCGGGTTCATGGGCAGCAGGTAGTCTTCCCTTGCTGGGTCCACCTGGCTGATCGGTACCGTGGTCGTGGAGAGAGCGGCCACGGCGGCGAGGCTGGCGGCGTCGAAGAGGTTGCCGTCGTGGTCCAGGACGTCCACGTCGATGAAGACCATCCAGACCTTCTCCCCTTCCTCGATGCACAGGGCCTTCATGTCGATGAGCCCGCTCTCCCGGATCCCGCGGTCCACGACGCGCGAGAGTTCCACGGCCCCTTCCCGGGGTGGCCCGGATTCGAACTCGGGGGCGGCCAGCGGGTTCAGTTCGATCCCCGTGGCCATGGCGCCCTTGTCCGGGGTGTCCGGGTAGGGCGAGCCGACGATCATCTTGATCCCGGCGATCACGCGGGTCTTGCCGAGGCTCACGTCCGCGGAGCCTTCGGCCTTGGAGATGACGCCGGTCTTGATGGTGACGGGCCGGAATTCGTCGAAGCCCCGGCCGTCGATCCGGCGGCCTTCCTTGGCAAAGCGGCGGATGTAGTCCTTCTTGATCGTGGACAGAACAAGGTCGTGACCCATCAGGCCACCTCCCCTTCCACGACGCGTTCGTAGCGTTTCAGGAGCGCCTGTTTCTGCACTTCGTAGATGTCGCTGCACCCCTTGATGGCCATGTCCAGGGCGGTCTCGAACTCGTCCGGTGTCAGCTGGCCGTCCATCTGCAGGAGGACGACCTCACCCGTGGTCATGTTCACCGCGACGGGCAGGTCCGCCTCGCCGTGGTTGTCTTCGGGCTGGTTCAGGTCCAGGCAGACCATCCCGCCTGCCTTGCCCGCGGCGCAGGCCGCCACCATGCCGCGCATGGGGATGCCAGCGTCGGCCAGGGCCACGCTGGCGGCGCTGATCGCCGCGCACCGGGTGCCGGCGGCCGCCTCCAGGATCTCCACGACCACGTCCACCTGGGCGCGCGGGAACTCCTCGACGATGATCACGTTCGCGAACGCCTCGCTGGCCACCTTCCCGATCTCCGTGCTGCGGCGGTCGGGGCCGGGGCGCTTGCGGTCGTCCACGCTGAACGGCGCCATGTTGTAGCGGAACTTGACCACGGCCT
>CAYVRY010000159.1:0-4810 GCA_964452895.1 uncultured Halobacteriales archaeon | reverse complement strand
TCAAGAAGGTGCGCGCGCGCGGGAAATCGTACCGGATCTACCTGCGCAAGAAGCCGCACCGGGCCCGGTACGGGGCCGACCTGCGACGCCAGCGCATCCAGGAGCTGGTGACCGGAGAGCCGGGGATCACCCTGTCCAAGCTGGGGCTCAAAGTCTCCGCGTCCTACCAATCCATCTACAATGATGTCGAAAACGGCAAGATACCGGGGGTTCGAATGGGCCGCGGTGCGACGCGCCGAAAAGACATCCGCCTCTACCCCGTCAATTACCGCCCGGAACTGCCGCCGGTCACAGAAGACCTGCCGGACCACCACACGAACGGGCAGACGGAGACCGTCCAGGAGGACGCCGCCGCAGAACCCAGCGCGGAAGAGAAGAAACGCCGCGCGCTGCGCACCTCCGCCCGGCGCGGCTCCACAAGAGGCCCGGACCCGGAGATCCCGGAGCGGGTCAAGGAGATCGTCACCGAGGAACCCGGGCTCACGGCGAAAGACATCGCCGACCGACTGGACAACCACGTCCCCTACATCTCCAAACTCCTCAAGGAAGGGATCCCCGGCGTGCAATCCCGGGGCCGCGGCGTACGCGGCGACCCGAAACGCTGGTTCACCTACGAAGGCCTGCGAAAGCGCATCGAGACCGAGCGCGTCCGGCGCCAGGAACAAGAGATCGAGGAGACCTTCGCCAAGCGTCGCCAGAAAGGACCCAAGACCGCGGAATCGATCCGCGAGACGATCCGCGAGAACCCCGGCATCACCGTGCAGGAGATCGCCGACGCCATCGCCAAGGCGCCCTCCTACGTCTCCACCCTGCTCAACAAGGGCAAGGTGGAAGGGATCCTGGCCCGCGGAAGCGGAGCACGCAACGACCCGAAACGCTACTACGACACGGAAAGCGGGGTCGGCGTGGAGGACGAGGGCGAGCTCACGCTCACCAGCGACGACCTGTTCCGTGAATACCTGGACAACCGCACCCTGTCCGACGGCAGCCTGAAGTGGTTCAAACAGAACTTCGACTACGACGAGGAAGCGAGCGTGCTGGAGAACCTGAAACGCTTCCGCCGGTGGGAGAAAGAGCAACGGGAATAGCCCGCGCCATGCGGCGACAACCGGCCGGGTGATACCTCCCGCAGACTATGCATAGTCTGTAAAGGACGTCGAAACCCATAACATGCAGCGCCTTCATCGACCTTTGTGGCCCACCGGCGCAGTCCCGGCGCGGGCCCATCGTGTGATGCGTGATGCTGAAAACCCCTTGGCTCAGAACCAGCTTGGTCCTGGTCCTGCTCGTCGTCTCCTCGTTCGCACTGGCAGGGCCCGACGCCGGTCAAGAGCCCTCCGAGCAGGATTCTTCGGGATGCACGTTCTCCTACGTTGAGGACCTGGGACCGGCATGCCGCATCTCCGAGGAGGTGTGGAAGGTCAAACACCGCGACGGCACGTACGGATACACCCATGGAGGGGACCCCGTGCCCGACGACCCCGTGGACTCCGGGTTCCACCTCCTGGGACACGGCGACCCTCGGCCCCCCGTGTGCGCGAGCAGCCCCGGTACCGATTACCATCATGTCCTGATCTACGCCCGGGCCCACGATGACGACGACCGCTACAGCACCATCGCCCCGCAGCTGCGTGATTTGATCCACGACATCAACGGCCACCTCTACGAGGAGGCCCAGACCACAGGCGACGTCACCGTCGACTACCGCTTCCACTGCACAAGCGGCGACGTCACGGTCTTCGACGAGTCCCTTCCCACCGCGAAGGCGGACGCGGACTTCGACACGATCGTCAGCGACCTGCGCGACAAGGGATACGACAGCCACCGCGGCAAGTATTGGGTCTGGTACGACGACCAGGACGCCTGCAGCTGCGCGGGGACCGGCCACGTCTACAACGACGACCGGTTGACCGAGGACAACTGGAACAACGGGCGCCCGGATGCCGTCTCCATGTACGGCGTCACGTTCGGCTACCTCAACAGCCAAGGCCACCGGACCATGATGCACGAGAACGCCCACAACATGGGCGCCGTGCAAGGCAGCGCCCCGAACGCCTCCCCCGGAGGATTCCACTGCAATGACGGACAGGACATCATGTGCTACGACGACAGTGGCTCCGACCCTTCCCAGTACGACCCGAACGTCTGCACCGACTACGAACGCTTCGACTGCGAAAAGAACGACTACTTCCATCCCGACCCCCCGGGCGGGCATTACCTGAGCTCGCACTGGAACCTCGGCTCGACCCTGAACCGGTTCCTGGTGATCGACCTGGGAAAACCCGTCATGGAACAACTGCACTGCTCCCCGTCGCCGAGCATCAAGGGGGAAGAGGTGACCTGCTCCATCGCCGCCACGGCGCAGACCGACGAGGTCCATTATGACGTGGACTGGGGCGACGGCACCTCCAGTCGCGTGCCCGCCACCGGCACGGTCCCCGCGGGCTCGACGGAGACCGCCTTGCACACCTGGGACACCGAAGGCAACTACACGATCCAGGTGACCGCCACGGACACCGGGAACCCCCCGCTCACGTCAGACCCCAAGACCCGTTCGCACGAGGTGCTGTTCGCCCAGACCCCCGTGGCGGTCGCCGACGCCGACCCCGAGCGGGACAACATGGACGCCACGTTCACGTTCGACGGCAGCGACTCCCAGGCCCTCATCGGCACAATCGCGTCCTATCAATGGCGACAAGACGGCGACGTGGTCTCCGAGCAGGCGGTCCACACCAGCGGGTTCACATCCACCGGCGAACACTGCCTCGAACTCACCGTCACGGACGATGACGCACGCACGGATACCGACACGGCCTGCATCTGGGTGAACAACCCGCCCGAAGCCGTCGCCACCGCATCGCCCGGACTCGCCGTCACCGGAGACGACGTGACCTTCGACGGCAGCGGATCCTCCGACCCGGACGGCACCATAGCGAGCCACCAATGGACCCGGGACGGCGACGTCGTCTCCGATCAACCGGTGTACAAGGCGGCTTTTGCGACCACGGGGGAACACTGCCTCATGCTCCGTGTGAGCGACCATGACGGGGCCACCGACACCGCACAGGTCTGCGTGGACGTGATCGAGCCACCGCAACCCATCGCCGAAGCAACCCGCTCCCCTTCCGTACAGAACCTGGGGCACCCGGTCACCTTCGACGGTTCAGACTCCGACCCCCAGGACCCCACCGGCAGCGGTCTCAGCTTCCAATGGACCGAAGCCGGCACCCCGGTCTCGACCCAAGAGACGTTCGACCGGAACTTCTCCGTCACGGGCGATCACTGCCTCAAGCTCACCGTGAAGAACCCATGGAGCATCACGGACGACGACACGGCCTGTGTGGAGATCTTCGACACCTACAAAGTCAGCGCGCAACCCACGCAGGATTCCTTCGTGCCCACCAATCCTCCCCTCATCGACGTGTGGGTGAAGACCGTGGCGGATCAAAACGTACAGGGCGCGCGCGTCGAGATCGAGGTCCGGTACGCATTCGGCAACGAGACCCTCGACGGACTCCTGCACACGGTCGACGCCTGCCCCCTCGCCTGGAACGCGACCGCGCACACCACGAACGGCTTCCATCGCTTCACCGTGCCCCCTGCGCTGGAGCGCTGTCTTGGGGCTGAACTCCCCGGTGAACTGCTCACCCTGGGTGACGGACGTTGGCAGGTCAAAGTGGTCGCCACCCAGTACGGCAACGAGGGCGAAGCCCGGACATCCTACCAGGTCGGGCAAACCTGAGAAGTCGAAAGGATCGGTCCCACGCCGTCTTGACCTGCTTCGAACACACCCCCCGTGGACCGGCCATCACTCCCGTAGACCGGCTGTTTATTGAGTCATTATTAAACCTCGTGGTCCGCTGTGAATGGGAACACTTTTGGTGGAATCGGAGCTCCTTCTCCCAATGGGCCCGGGATCGTGAAAGACCCGCCCATTTTGGAGGTGTTATTGAATGCAAACCAGAATGACGACCATAATGGCATTGGCGACCGCCCTCGTGACGGTGACGCTACTTGCCGCAGGAACCACGGCGCTCGACCCAGGGCCCGACGAACTCGTACCCGGAACGGCAGTGCCCACGGACACGCATCCCGCCTTGCCCGGCATCCCGCTGTGGGAGGCCCGCGAGGACTCCGGCGAAGGTTCGGACTACGGCCAGGACGTGGCCGTGAGTCCGGACGGGCTCACCGTGTACACGACCGGCTACCTCCGCGACGCGGACGAAACCCAGGTCTGGCATACCGCGGCGTACAACGCCTTGACCGGCGTATCCCTCTGGAGCGCCACCCATGCTGGCCCCGGCGGCAGCTTCGACTATGCCCGCGCAATCGACGTGAGCCCGGACGGGACCACGGTCTTCGTGACCGGCAGCCATCGGCTGACCACCTCGTTCACGGACAACGAGATCAACGTGATCGCATACGACGCCGCCAGCGGCAGTGAACTCTGGCAGACCGGAATCCCCGGAGAACGCGGCCAAGGCTACGACGTCGTCGCCACAGACGACGCCGTCTTCGTCACCGGCGAAGGCGCCGCATCGGGCACCCTACGCTTCCTGGTCGCAGCGGGCCTGGACGCCGGGGACGGCAGTCTGCTCTGGTCCACCGCCACCGGTGACGGGGAACGCAGCACGCTCCAGCGCGGCAACGCGATCGCCACCGACGGCGACTCCGTCTACGTCACCGGCCGCACGTCCGTCTCCTCGCTCGGGGAGTTCACCGTGGTCGCCTTCGACATCGATGACGGTTCCATCGTCTGGTCCGATGCGTACGACTACGCCGGCAGCACAGACTACGGCAACGGGATCGC
>CAYVRY010000158.1:0-4823 GCA_964452895.1 uncultured Halobacteriales archaeon | reverse complement strand
TACCCGTTCGCGGTCTTCGCGACGATCCTGCACGGCGTCGTGCTCGCCGTGATCGTGGCCACCGTGGGGGTCCATCTCTTCCCGGAGATCACCGAGTTCTCCGTCGGCGAGGAAGGCCGCGACCAGGTGCGGCTTCTGACTTATCTCACGGTGGCCTTGATCTCCTGGCCGGCGATCTGGGAAGGGTACGAGATCGCCCGACGCAACATCCGGGCCGAGCAGACCACCGGGATCTTCGAGACCCTTCTGGCCACCCCGGTGGGTGTGCGCGTGCTCCCGCTGGCCTACCTGATGATCACGCTCCCTGTCGCCCTGGTCGTGGCCACGGTGGCTTATTTCCTGTTCACGTACTTCGGCGGCGTGAGTTTCCCCATCGGCACACTGGAACAGGTGATCAATGTCGTCCTTGTGCTCTTGACCGGGGTTTTCATGACGTGGGGCCTGGGGCTCTTTCTCGGCGGGCTCACCACGATCTACAAGGAGACCGGGCCCATCGGCGGCTTGCTGAAGATGGTGATGCTCGTCTTCTCGAACATCTTCATCCCCATCGGGGTGTTCCCCCCGGTGATCCAGACCTTGTCCAACGTGCTGCCGCTGACGTGGGCGTTCGCGAGCATCCGGCACGTCTTCTCCGGCCAACCGATCACCACGGCCATGGACGTCTACCTCGTCTTCCTGTTCTACACGATCGCGATCATCATGGCGGGGTTGTACGTCTTCTCGCGCAGCATCGAGCGGGCCAGAAGGGACGGGACGACGGGGACGTACTGAGGTCCGCCCCGACAGGCACCTGCCCCGCCCGGCAGAAGGCTCTAGGAAAACACCGTCTGCCGCTTAGATGATCGAGCCGCCTGCGACCACGTCCACATCGAACCCGGCGCCATCGGCAAGGCGCAGGGCGTGGTCGATGTGGGTGCCGTAGACCACGGCGCTTCCCTGCGCGGTCAACAAGACATGCGTGTTGACGGCCACCGCGGAGCCGAGCGCGTTTACCGTGGGCGACCCGCTGTCGCCGCCGGAGGCCACCCCGAGGAAGGTGATGCTGGTGGGCGACGTGCTGAGCAGGACGCCGCTTCGGGCGCGGGTGAACGACGCGTCGTTGGTCGCCACGCCCCAGCCGTACATGTGCAGCGGTTGCCCGGGATGCGTGAGCGGGTCCGAGTCGTAGGGGCCGGCCCAGGCGCACAGGGTCGGATCCACCATGTTGTGTTTGTCCGCGTCCACGCGGATCAGCGCGAAATCCTGGCCGACGCCCTCGTTGATCCGGTAGACCACGCTGCCGAAGGCTCCGATGCCGGCGGCGCCCATGCGCTGGCCGACGTGGCTCGTGCAGTGACCCGCCGTGCCCATGTAGTAGTCGTTGTCGTCTTCGAAGAGGAAGTTCATCGTGCAGCCGGTGGTAAGCCGTGCGCCGGGTCGGATGCCGGGGCATTGTTCCAGAAGGACGTCTTCAACGCCCATCTCCAGTTCCACGAGCCGTACGGGTTCGGTGTGTGCGCACGCGGTGGACGTTTGCAGGGGTCCCGGTATGGACGGCGGTTCAGAATCTGCCGACTCGGCCGCGGACAGGCTCGACAAGACCAGCAGAAGGAGGCAGGTTGCGATCAAGCACGCGCTCACGCGTCCACGCCGGAAGGGGTCCATCATCGGCGAACCAGTTTCATTGCAGATATAAGCCTTGGGAATTTATTCGCCTCTCGGCGCGATCGGCGGCCGCTCTGCGGGAGGGCCGGGGGTTCACGGTCTCTTGACGGCGGTCTCGTGGACCCGCATCACGGCGCGGATCACGGCCGGCGCCGCGCTCACCGTGGCGTGCTCGCTGGGGATCGTGTCCACGACGAGGGTGGATTTCACGCCGGCCTCTTGCAGGCGCTTGTCGGCTTGGGCGACGAACAGGCCGTGGGTGGCGGCGCAATGGACCTCCTTCGCGCCTTGGGCGTTCAAGGTCTCGGTCGCGCGTGCCATGGTACCGCCCGTGGAGATCATGTCGTCGAGGATCGCGACGACGCGGCCTTCCGCGTGGATGTTCTTCGGTGCCACCTGCACGGTGTTCGAGTCGATGCGTTTTTTCTCCAGGTGGTCGGTCTCGGCGCCCATGAGGGCGGCGGCCTGCTGTGCGCGGTCCCGTGCCCCGGCGTCGGGGGCCAGGACGAGGTCCACGCCGAGTCCTTGCAAGGCTTCGGCGAGTTCACCCACCGCGGATTCGGTGACGGTGTCGCCGGGGAAATGTTCCAGGATCGACGGTTTGTGCGGGTCGATGGTCACGAGGGTCTGGGCTTCGAGTCCGATGGCACGCGCGACCACGGCGGCGGACAGGGCCTCTCCGGGTTGGAACCGGCGGTCCTGGCGGGCGTACGCGAAGTACGGCACCACCGCGGTGATCTGCGACGCTCCTTGGGCTTTGCAGGCGTCCAGAAGCAGCAGCAGGGTCACCAGGTCGTCGTTCGTGCGCGTGGACTGGATCACGACGGCTTCCTCGTTCTCGAGGGGGCTGACGACGCGCGCGTAGCGTTCCCCGTCGGGGAAGGCCCGCGTCTCGGTCTCTGCCAGCGGGACGGCCAGCGCGCTGGCCACGTTCGCGGCGAGGGCTTGGTTGGCGGGCCCCGGTATGATGCGCATCAGGTCCACCTCCGCAGGCTGCGGCGCACACGCTCAAGGGGCCCGGTGGGTACCGTCACGCGCGTCATGGGCTGCGGCGAAGCCGGGGCTCCTTATGGGCATGACGGTGCGCGCGCCCGTGGCGGCGCTCCGGCGCAGGGAATGGTCCGGCGCGGCCTTCTCAAGGGTTCTTGAAAAGACGCGGAAGGGGGCCTTTTTCCCAGGCGGCGTTGTTCGAGTAGACGGCGTCCGCTTTGCGTTCCTTGGCGACCACGATGCCCGCGGCGATGTCCAGGGGGACGTCCAGTTCGTCGCGCACGGTGGCGGCCCCGGTCAAGGTCTTTTCTGTAAGCGGTTCGATGCGCAGGTTGCGGATCTTCTCGAGCAGGTGGACGAGTTGGGCGAAGTCGTAGTCTTCCAGCTCCATCTCCTTGAGCACGCCGTCGGCGAGGTAGAGCGACAGCGCCGAAGTGCAGGCCTTCTCGTTGAGTTCCACGTGGCGCAGGAGCTTCGTGGCGGTCTCACCATGGTCGGCGTGGTCCAGGGTCCAGTAGAGAAAAACGTCCGTGTCGACATACTTCAATCGAAGCGGCCTCCGTGTCCCATGGAAAACTCACGGGAGGCTGTAACGCCGCCGGGTCTTCTCCAGGGCTTGCTGGACGGGGGCGGCTTTGGGGCCCCGGCAGATCCCGCGGCCTTGTTCGACCACGGAATCCACCCGCTTCAGGATCACTTGGTCGTCCATGACGGCGACCTCCATGATTGAGTTGGGTTCGAGCCGCAACAACCTGCGGATGAACTTGGGTAGGTATACCCGGCCATTGCGGTCAACGACGATGGTCCCCGCCATATACAGCGTGAAGTACTCGCCATGCCATATATGACAGTTTTCCTTGTTGCCAAAGGGGCCTCTATACCATAATGCCTCCTATGTCACAGGTCTGCCGGTTTGCCACGAACGGTTAAAAGGGGAATGAATCTCATCAAAGAACACCCGCCGGTAGGTTTCGGCCCTAAAGGGTCGATTGTTGCCTGGCGATTGGACCCATGTCGCCGCCCAAGAGCAATGACGGCAACCCCAATGAGCCCGGCCAGGGACCGACCGATGAGCCGACGGGCTCGGATGTTCCTCAAGTCTCGGGAAGAGGGACAAAAAAGTCGCGAAAAGGTTCCCCTGGCAGCGCCAAGACTCCGGTGGACGAAGCGGACCCGAAGATGTCACCCAAGGAGAAGGAGGAGCCCTCCGGGCCGGCCAAGCGGTCGCCGGGCGACCCGGATGAGGAAGGCTCCGAGCGCGGTTCCGGGCACAACGGCAACTCCCATCGCGGGGAGGACTCCAAGGAGGGCGCCGGGTCGCCGGGGCCGGTCGCGCGCGACGGCAAGGACAGCAAATCCCCCGCTCCGGTCCTCAAGGAGAAGGAGGACGAGGAGGAGATCGTCACCACGCGGGCCCAGCAATGGATCCAGTCCCACGATTTTGCGACCACGAAGGACATCGAGGTCCCGAAGCTGCTTCTGGACCAGGTGATCGGCCAGGAGCATGCGGTCACCGTGGTGCGCAAGGCCGCTGAGCAGAAGCGCCATGTGATGATGATCGGTGACCCGGGGACCGGCAAGAGCATGCTCGCCAAGGCGATGACCGAGTTCCTGCCGAAGGAGGAACTGGAGGACATCCTCGCCTATCCGAACCCGGAGGACCAGAACCAGCCGCGCATCCGGGTGGTCCCGGCCGGCAAGGGGCGGGAGATCGTCGAGGCGCAGAAGATGGAGGCGCGCAAGAAACAGGAACAGCGTGCCACCTTGATGATGTTCGTGATCTTCTTGATCATGGGCCTGGTCCTGTGGTTCTTCATCATGACGAAGGACATCACGATCCTTCTTTTCGGTGCGCTGATCGCACTGCTTTTCTTCTGGATCGCCCGCGCCATGGGCGGCCGTCAGCAGACCCAGATGGTCCCGAAGCTCCTGGTGGGCCATGATACCGAGGACAAGGCGCCCTTCGTGGACGCCACGGCGGCCCACAGCGGTGCCTTGCTGGGTGACGTGCGTCACGACCCGTTCCAGGCCGGCGGCTTGGAGACGCCGTCCCATGACCGCGTGGAATCGGGGGCCATCCACAAGGCGCACAAGGGCGTCTTGTACATCGACGAGATCAACACCCTGCACATCACCTCCCAGCAGCACCTATTGACGGCGATCCAGGAGAAGCGCTTCCAGATCACCGG
>CAYVRY010000157.1:0-4855 GCA_964452895.1 uncultured Halobacteriales archaeon | reverse complement strand
ATTCGCCCACCCATTTGGAGAGCACCTCGGGGCCCTTGACGCTGAGGAAGTTCGCCCCGCTCTCGTTCGCCACGGCCTTGGCGACCAGGGTCTTACCGGTTCCAGGCGGCCCGTAGAGCAGGATCCCGCGCGGGGGACGGATGCCGAGCCGGTCGAAGGCTTCCGGATGGTTCAGCGGCCATTCCACGGCTTCCTTCAGGCTCTGCTTGACGTCGCCGAGTCCGCCGACGTCTTCCCAGTGGATGTTCGGGATCTCGATCATGAACTCCCGCAGCGCACTGGGCTCGATCATCTTCATGGCGACCTGGAAGTCGTCCATGGTCACGCGCATGCGTTCCAGGAGGTCCGCTGGGATCGGTTTGTCCAGGTCGATCTCCGGCAGGTAGCGCCGCAGCGCCTGCATGGCGCTCTCACGCGCCAGCGCCGCCAGGTCCGCGCCCACGTAGCCGTAGGCCTTCTCGGCGATCTCCTCCAGGTCCACGTCCTCCGCCTTCGGCATGTTGCGGGTGTGGATCATCAGGATCTCCATGCGGCCCTGACGGTCCGGGACGCCGATCTCGATCTCGCGGTCGAAACGACCCGGGCGGCGCAGCGCGGCGTCGATGGAATCCGGGCGGTTCGTCGCCCCGATCACGATCACCTTGCCGCGGCCCTTCAAGCCGTCCATGAGGGTGAGCATCTGGGAGACCACACGGCGCTCCACTTCGCCCTGCACCTCGTCCCGTTTCGGCGCGATCGCGTCGATCTCGTCGATGAACACGATGGACGGATGGTTCTTCTCCGCCTCCTCGAAGGTCTTTCTCAGGTTCTCCTCGGACTGGCCGTAGAACTTGCTCATGATCTCCGGGCCGTTGATCGTATAGAAGTTCGCGCCGGACTCGTTCGCCACGGCGCGCGCGATCATCGTCTTCCCCGTACCCGGGGAACCGTGCAGCAGCACCCCCTTGGGCGGGTCGATGCCGAGCCGGTCGAAGAGCTCCGGGTGTTTCAGCGGGAGCTCGATCATCTCGCGGACCTTCTGCAGCTCCTGCTTGAGACCGCCGATGTCCTCATAGGAGACCCGCGGGCCTTCCATCTTCTCGGCGGGCGCGGCCTCCTCGGAGACCGTGATCCGCGTGTCCTCGTTGATCAGTACGATGCCCTTCGGGTTCGACTTCACCACGCTGAACGGCAGCGCGTTGCCGAAAAGCGCGATGTTCGGAACGACCACGATGTCCCCCTCGACCACGGGGCGCTTCAAGAGCCCCCGCTTCGTGAGCGTCTCGATCCCTTCGCCGAACTGGATCTGTTGTTCCTCGGAAATGGCGGGCGCCAACGTCACGGTCTTGGCCGGCTTCACCTCCGCCTTGCGGATCGTCACCTTGTCCCCGATGCCCACCCCCGCGTTCTTCCGGGTCAGGTTGTCGATGTGGATGATCCCCTTGCCCTCGTCGCCCGGGTGGCTGCGCCAGACCACGGCGCTCGTCGCCTTCGACCCGCGGATCTCGATGATGTCGCCGGGCGAAAGCTGAAGCTCCACTCGGGTCTGGCCGTCCAGACGGGCCCGGCCGTAGGAGACGTCCTGTTGCAGTGCTTCTACGACCTTGAGTACGGCTTCAGTCTTCGGCATAATACATCCCCGGGTCGGGCATCCCGATTCATGGCCGGGGTCTACTTAAGAGGTGCGCGCGCGGCAATTCCGGGACCCCGGGAAAGAAGGCCCTGGCGCCTCCGGGCATGACAAGGGAGACCACGAACAGGTACGGGTCCGCTCCAGGGAGGCCCAAACCTGGGATTATGGCGCGGGGTTCGGAACCGTCCAGGGGACCATGCCAGGGCCACCCGCGGATTCCGCGGGCTACAGTTCCCGCAGGATCAACCGGGAATCGGTCCCTTCCACATCCTTCATGGTCCGGATCTTCTCCACCACGTCGTCCAGGTCCCGGGTGCTCGGGACATCCACCCGTGTCAGGATGTCCGTGTCCCCGGAGACCTCCCACACGTCCGTGACGCCGTCCAGTGCGCGGATCTCCTTCGACACGGTCGATGTCGGCACATGCGCTGCGACGCGCACACCGATCAGCGCCTTGACCGCATGACCCGCCGTGGTCACGGTGAAACGCCGGATCACCCCGCTCTCCACAAGCCGCTTCAACCGCGCCCGGATCGTCCCCTCGGAAGTGTCCAGGGCACCGGCCAACTCCACAAACGACGCGCGGGCGTCCTCCTTCAAGAGCGCGAGAAGACGTTCGTCCAGGTCATCCAGAGACGCCATTGGGCCCGCAAAAGGCGGCTCGCCTTTCAAGCCACCGAAGGGTCCCCTTGGAGCATCGACCGATGCAGGCAGGCGGGACCCTCAGACTCCAGGCCCTCGTGAAGGGGAACAAGACGGAGTCCCTTCATGCCAAAGCCGTCGACGCCCGCAACGGGATCTGACGCGCCACGCGTTCCAGGATCTCGATCCCGCGTTCGATCTCGTCGAACCCGCACGCGTACGAGAAACGCAGGTGGCCCTCGCCCATGCGCCCGAACGCGGAACCGGGACTGCAGATCAGTCCTTCACCGGCCAGGCGCAACGCGAACTCCTTCGAGGAGGTGTCGTGCTGGAAACGGGGGAACGCATAGAACGCCCCGCCCGGGTTCGGGCAGTCGAACCCTTCGATCTCGTTGAGGCGCTTGACGATCAGGTCCCGGCGCTTTCGGAACGTCTCGATCATCTTGTCCACTTCGTCCTGCGGCCCTTGCAGCGCCTCCACGGCGGCGTACTGGAGCGGCGTGGGCGGACAAGCGATCGTGTGGTAATGGATCTTCTCGATGGCCTTGACGTACTCCGATTTCGTGGCCAGGCAGCCCAGGCGCCAGCCGGTCATCGCGTAGGTCTTCGAGAAACTGTTGATCCAGATGATGTTGTCGCCGTGCGACAGGAACGACTCGTGCGGCGCGTCGTAACTCATGATGTCGTAGACCTCGTCCGCGACGATGATGATGTCCTTGTCGTGCGCGATCGCCGAGAGCTCCTCGATCAACGCACGCGGCATGGAAGCGCCCGTGGGGTTCGACGGCGTGTTCACGTACAACAGCTTCGTGCGCGGCGTGATCAAGCGCCGGATCTCATCCGGGTCCGGCAGGAAACCGTTCTCCGCCGGGCAACTGTACGTGATGGGGAAACCGCCGCAGATGCGCGCCTGCGGTCCGTAAAGGACGAACCCCGGGTCCGGTACGAGCACTTCGTCGCCGTGGTCGATGAAGGTCTGACCCACGAGCATGAGCGCTTGGGTGGCCCCCGCGGTGACCACGATGTTGTCCGGTGCCACGTCCTGGCCCCGGAACTCCTTGACCCGTTCACTGATGGAGCGGCGCAACTCCGGCAAGCCCAGCGTGGGCCCGTACGCGTTGTGCCCCTTCGTGACCGCGATCTCCAGCGCCTTCGCGACGTTGCGGGGCGGGTTGAAATCCGGTTCACCCAGGCCCATGTTCACACTGTCCGTTCCTGCCATCTCGAACATCTGCCGGATCCCCGACATCTCGATGCCAAGGAGACGACGCGCCAACAAGTGGTCGATGTCGCGACCCCCCGGGTTGTCCGATCTCTCTTCATCGCGCCAGCGTTGTGACTGGTTCCCCTTCAAAAGAGCACCTTGGCGGTCCTACCACCGTTTCCGGATAAACATGTCGGTGCCCGGTCCCCGCGGGGCAGGTCAACCTTATGAGGGGTCTTGCGACACCGGTCCGGTCCAAAAACAGCGGGCGTGATTGCGCGGGCCCGTGTCACGTTCGCCGCGGAGCGGTGCACGAGCACCATTTACCTGCAAAGGGGAGACTGTTCGACGAAGACGCATGTGGTTGCGGGTATATGCCGACAAGCCCCGCGGCGAGCCGTGGTACCGGGTGTGGCGCGTGCAGGCGGCCTTGTTCATGGGGTGTACAAGATTCCAGACGCCGTGGTCGCCTCATGCACAACAACACGCTATATCGGGTGCCCCCAAAGACATAAGGTGTCACCTATGAGAAACACAACCTTCACAATCGCGCTCTTGTGCGCAGGCTTGGTGTTGGGATCGGTCGCTCCGTCCACTACGGCAGAGCTTCCAAGCGGAGCCTCCATCGGCAATGCCCTCCCAGTGATCGCGAACGTAGACGTCCCCGCCTCGGTAAGCCCCGAAGCGGGCACCACGAAGGAGGTCGCCGTCACGATCACCGCGGCGGACGACAACGGTTGGCAGGACCTGAGCGCCGTGCGCGTCACCATCGAGGACCCCTCCGGCGCCACGCACGTGACCGAGAGCACCGCCGTCTCCAACGGGGACGGCAGCGGGGTCTCCGAGACCTACGACCACGCCTTCGACATGGATCACTACGACACGCCCGGGACGTACACGGTGGTCGTTGTGGCTGAGGACGCACAAGGGGCGCTCTCGAGCACCGCGGAAGAGACGTTCGTCTACGAAGAACTTGCTGCGCTGAGCATTGCACAGGCAAGCCTCTCGTTCGGCACCGTCGATCCAGGGGTCCGCTCCGACGCCTCCCAGCTCACCGTACAGAACGAAGGCAACGTGGACATCGACCTGGAGACCAGCGGTACGCCACTCGCCCACACCAGTGAGCCTGTGGAGATCGCGGTGGACCGGGTGAAGTACGACCTGGACTCCGACGCGTTCAACAACGAACAGAGCCTGAGCGCGACGCCTTTTGTCAACGAAGGCTTTGCGCTCGCTCCGGGTGCTTCCTCCACGGCAGCGACCCACTGGGCCCTGGACGTGCCCTCCGGTGACGACCAGTACATCCCCGCGGGATCGTACGAAGGCACCGTGACCGTGAGCGCCGTGAAATCCTAGAACGCCGAAAGCGGTCATCGCCCCGCCTGACTTTTCCCTGG
>CAYVRY010000156.1:0-4857 GCA_964452895.1 uncultured Halobacteriales archaeon | reverse complement strand
CCTCCCGATCACTCCATTCAAACCGTCCGGCCCTCCTTGGAGGGTCGTTCTCTTTTCCCTTTCACGATGAGCCACGCGTCGGAGCGGGGCGGGGCCCTTGCGGCCTCGTCCCAATCCTTCGCGTTCACGCCGTTCTGGAGACCCGATTGTGGATGCTCTCGCCGCGCAGGGCCCGCGCCACGTTCGCGGCGGCGTGCCGGATCATGTCTTGGCGTGTGCCGGGGATGTTGAAGGCACTGTGCGGCGTCATCACGACGTTCTCAAGGGTCTCGAACGGATGGTTCTGTGGTCGTGGTTCGCCTTGTTTCGGGTAACGCCACCACACGTCGAGTCCGGCCATGAACCGGGGATGGGTGCTCAGGTGGTCGAACAAGGCGTCTTCGTCCACGATCTTCCCGCGGGCGATGTTCACCAGGATCCCGTCCTCCGGCATGGCTTGCAGGAACGCCCGGTCGACGACGCCTCGCGTGTTTTCCGTGAGGGGCAGACAGAGGATCACGCCGCTGTGATCGGCGAGTCGAGCCCGCAGGCCTTCCAGGCTCGTCGGTTCCAAGCCGGGTGACGGTTTGCTGTGGTCCAGGCGACCGGTCCGGGTCACGGCGGTCACTTCGGCGTCCAGGGCCGAGAGGAGTTTCGCCACGCGCGAGCCGATCGCCCCGAGCCCGACGACGGCGATCCGGCTGCCTGCGATGCGGCGGCTTTCGAGCCATTGCGGCCAGCCGCCTTGACGCATGCCCCGGTCGCGCAGGGTGATCCGTTTCGCGCAGTCCAGGTAGAGGCCGATGGCGTGTTCCGCCACTTGAACCGCGTTCGGCCCGGAACCGCTGGCGATCTGGATGCGCGGGTCGTGGCCGTGAATTCGCTCGACGGGCAGCCGGTCCACGCCCGCCCAGACGCTCTGGACCAGTGACGTGTTGTTCAAAAGGGCGATCTCTTCATCCTTCAGTCGCCAGGCGAAGACCAGCAGCGCCCGGGCGGATTCCAGTTGCCGTCGGCGTTCAGGGCCGCTTTGTGCGAGGCCTTCCACGTGTCCTGCATCGCCGATGACCTCTCGCGCCAGGCGCAGATCGTCGTCCTCTTCCACGGTGGGCACGATGACGAGCGGCGATGCATCGCGTGCGGGGGCCATATCAGCGTCCGGTAAAGCGCGGCGGTCGTCGTTCCATGAACGCCTGGAACCCTTCCTTCTGGTCTTCGGTGCCGAAGGACGCGACTGCGAGTTCTTCTTCCAGGGCGAGCCCTTCCTCCAGGGTCATGTCCAGTCCGGTGCGTACGGCGCGCTTGGCGCGTGTGTTCGCCAGGGGGGAGGCATTGGCGATCCGGTCCAGGCTCTTTTCCACTTCGTCATGGAATTTCTCCAGCGGCCAAGTCGCATCCACGACGCCGTACTGCATCGCCTGTTCGCCGCCGATCCGGGCACCGCTGAAGATCAGGTGGTGCGCGCGGCCCGGGCCCACGCGGCGGGCGAGACGCTGCGTGCCGCCGAAACCGGGGATGATCCCCAGGGAGGTCTCGGGCAGACCCACCAGGGCGCGCTCGGAGGCGTAGATCGTGTCGCATGCGAGGGCCAGTTCCAACCCGCCGCCCAGGGCGAATCCGTCCACGGCGGCCACGACGGGTTTCTCCAGCGTCTCGATGCGACGCAGGACCCGTTGACCCAGTTGCGTGTAGGAGCGGACGGTGGCTTCGTCGGCGTTCGCGAGTGCTTTCAGGTCGGCGCCGGCGACGAACGCTTTCCCTTCCCCGGTGACCAGGGCGACGCGCAGGTCGTCGTTTTCTTCGTACTCCGTGAGGGCGTCGTCGAGCTGTTCGAGCACTTGCTGGTTCAACGCGTTCAGGGCGGCCGGGCGTTGGACGGTGATCCGGGCCACGGGGCCTTCGGCGCGGATGGTGACCTGGGGGATGTTGAACGGGCGGTCTTCTGCTCCGTGGCTGCGCAGGGATTCGGCCACGGGGAAGACGTCACCCCAGCGGGTGTAGAGCGCGCCGACGGTGCTCAGGACGCGGTGCGTGCCGTACCGGTTGGCCAGTTCGAACGGCCCGCGTCGCCAGGCCAGTCCCACCGTGGCGCCTTTTTCCGTGTCTTCCAGGGAGCTCACGCCTTCTTCCACGAGTTGCGCGGCGATCCCCACGGTGAGGCCCAGTAGGCGTTCCTGGATCCCTTCGAAGCGCGATTCATCGGGTTCCCCGG
This sequence comes from uncultured Halobacteriales archaeon, assembly GCA_964452895.1. GTDB lineage: Archaea > Thermoplasmatota > E2 > JACPAO01 > JAHWKR01 > CAYVRY01. Next base: position 2,666 of record CAYVRY010000156.1, on the reverse strand, counting down.
TGAGGTCCCAGGGTTCCTTCCGGGTGTCCACCTGTTGCTTGAGGAGCGCGGCGGGTTCGTAGAAGACGCCCAGGCTCCGGTGCAGGCTTTGTTGTGCGTGCAGTGCGATCTGCGGCCCGGTGGCGTTCATCAAGGAGAAGGGGCCCATGGGGGTGCCCAGGAGGTGGTTCGCGGCGGCGTCGATGGTGGCGATGTCGCCGTAGTCGTCCTCCAGCAGCCGGCACGCCTCGTTCAGGTAGGGCACGAAGAAGCGGTTCACGCAGAAACCGGGGGAGTCCTGGGTCTCCACGGGGACTTTTCCCAGGCGTCGCGCGACGAGCATGAGTTCATGATGGGTCTCGTCGGAGGTCTCCTCGCCGCGCACGACTTCCAGGAGGCGGTTGATCATGGCGGGGAAGAAGAAGTGCAGTCCACCGAAGCGTTCCGGCCTGCGGGTGCCGCCGGCGAGCTTGGTCACACTGAGGCTGGAGGTGTTCGTCGCGAAGACCGTGTGCTCCGGGGCGTGGTCGTCCAGTTCCTTGAACAGTTCGAGTTTTGCCTGTTCGTTCTCGAAGATCGCCTCGATGACGAGGTCGGCCTGCGCCACGGCCGTCTTTCGGTCTGCCTCGGACTTCAGCCGGGCCATTACGGCATCGCGCTCGGCGGCGCTTCGTCGCCCCTTCTCGACGAGCTGGTCCAGGCCTGCCCGGATCCGGGTGATCGCGGCCTCCATCGCTTTGGGGTCCTGGTCGTGGATCGTCACGTCAAACCGGGCTTGGGCGCAGGACTGGGCGATCCCGCTGCCCATGTTCCCGGCACCGACCACGAGGATGTTTTGGCTGCGCATCGGCCGTGGCGAAAACCGGGGGCGTGAAAAGGGTTCCTCTGTCACGCCCAGGAGTGGGCCGTCCGGACCGAGCGTTGGAGCCTTGTTGAATTAATCGACAGGGATGCACGCGGTTGCCGGAGTCGGCGTCATGGAGTGGTCGGCGCCGATGGCGGTCACCCTGACCCTGTGGCAGGTTTCCGACGTGGCGTTGGATTCTTCACGCTGTTCCGGGGGGATGTGTGTAGGGTTGAGGGGGGCGTAGGGTTCACTCACGTCCCGTTGCAGTTGGTCGAAGATCCTCGATTGGAGCCTGCATGTCCCTTCGTCGTAGAGGGAGAGACAGCTTCCTTCTGACGTGTATGTCCAACAGTTCGTGTCGGGGTCGGGCCCGTTCGTGCAGTGCGTTTCGAATTGGACTTCGATCTGGGAGTAGGATTGGGTGCATTTCAGGGGGACTCCGAACCCGACCGGAAAGTTGCAGGCCAAGACTTCTTCATAGGTCCCCTCGCTGTCCTGGTCGTCTTCCTCGTCTTCGGTGAGGGTGCAGCTTTCAGCCACATTGGATGATGCTTGTGCGGTATCTTGATCTTGCTCTTGCGTAGTCACGCTGTTTTGGATCCAGTCCAGGATGATCTCATAGTTGACGAACACGTCTCCGTGTTTATCGACGTCGTCGGGAAGCAGCGCGAGGAGTTCTTCGACATCCTCTTCGCAGGGTGAAGTGTTTCCCCCTGCCGGCGTGGAGGCGAGCCCCACAAAAGCCATAATGGCGATCGTTGCCAATACAGCTGAAACATTCTTCACACCCATGCCCGACCCCAGGGGGGGAAGCTATTTCAAAATATCGGCCGGATGGTGTTTTTTTTGCAAGTCTTATGGGGGTGTGGGGGTGGAGGGGTCGCCCAGGGGGTTTTGCCGTCCGGTGGTATGGATCCCTGGTCCTTGGAGGAAAGGTTGCGATGGTGTACCTCGTCAGATCGGGTTTCACGTGCTCGTCCTCGAAGGGCGCCCCGCGCCGTGGCCGAGTTCGCCACGGCCGCCTGGGGTCGGCTCTGGTCGTGCGCCGGGGCACTGCAGCGTCCCGCCCGACAGCGCTGAAGCCAAAAAAAGTGGGAGAGAGGGAAGGAGAAGGAGAGAAAGTCGTCTGATCTACCTCGACAGGCTCAAAGGGGCAACCCAATCGTGATCGCCTGGTCCACGAGTTTCGTGAACGAGGCACCGGTGGGGTCTTGATAGGTGATCGTCCCTTCGAACACGTAGTCACCGGGTTGGCCGCCTGCGAAGTTGTAGAAGGCTTCCCACTGTTCGCCGAACCCGTCGACCGACCCCACATTGTTCCATTGGTATTTCATGATGGGGGGGTCGATGGATTCCGAGGTCACCGCAGTGGGGGCCGGGTTCGCGAAGGCGCCGTATTGGCCGATACCCGGGGGCACGGCGGCCAGAGGGACGGTCCCGTCTGCGCGGAACACTTCACTGAAGCGCACGTTCCTGGCGTCGTCGTTCCCGACGTTCGTCAGCACGATGCCGCCGAGCAGGGTTTCGCCCGTGTCCGCTTCGCCCGGAAAACCGCGCTCCACGGCCCATTGGACGCGCAGCATCGTGAAGGCGGCCGATTGTTCCACCTTGCCGCTTTTGAGTTGCCCGTCGTCCGGATCCGTGTATGTGAACTCATACGTGCCGGTGACTTCGTAGTCCCCCGCGGGCAGGTCGTCCCCGTTGATCAGCGTGGTCTCCCATTTTTCCTCTAGGGCCCCCAGCGTGACCGTTTGGTCGATCAGGGTCTCCGTGTGGCAAGCGGGGGGGCAGTCCCCGAAGGAGATCTGTTGGGCCTTGATGGAGTATTGCCCGTCCAGTT
>CAYVRY010000155.1:0-4913 GCA_964452895.1 uncultured Halobacteriales archaeon | reverse complement strand
TGCACCGCGATCCAGAGATACGCGAGCATCTCCGCGCTCATCGTCCGGAACAACACCAGGTCCGGCGGCGTGAACGGGTCCGGCCTGAACTTACGGATCGTGAACGTGGAACCCCCCGCAGACACCTCCTTGCCCAACGTGGACTGCAGACGCGAACCGTCCGGCAGTGTCGCATCCAGGATCGGCTCCGCGATGCTGATGTGCTTGCCGGAGCGCTGCGCCATCTTGATGACGAACGAATCCAGCTCCCCATGATCCGGGAAGAGCACCGTGGAACGGATGCTCTCGTACTTGCGGTGATACAAGAACACCGGGATCTTCGGACCGTCGCAGGAGATATCCTCGATATACGGGTCCTCCATGATCAGATCGATCCGGCCATGACCGATGAAATCCCTCAGCACGTAGTAGAGGAGCTTGCGCTTGATCTCGTCCTCCTTCTCCTCCTCCTCGTGCAGGATGATGCTGTAATCAAAGATCACGTCGTTGAAACGTTCCGTGATGAACGCCCGGTCGTCCATGTTCTCCAGTTCTTCCGGACTCACGGTGAGGCTGTCCACCAGGGACTCCTCGATGAACGACAGGATGTCCCGTTCCGTCTTCGTCAAGACAGGCTCCAGCGCCTGGTAGATGTACTCCTTGGTCTCCTCGTCGAACAGGATCCGGACATGGCCGTACGGCGGCCGGATCGGATAGACCTCGATCTCCTTGTAGCGTTCGTTCGGTTCGATCCGCTCCTCCGCGGCCTCGTTCTCCTCGGCCTCGCGAAGCCCCTCCTGGTCGTCGTCCTCCGGCTCCCCCTTCTTGAAATACGCCTTCAGCTTGGAGACGAAGTTCCCTTCCTGATGACGACCCAGACGCAGGCCGAAACGATGGTGACGCAGCTGTTCGTCGCCTTCCTCCTCCCCGGTTTCGGGCTCCGCCTGCCATCCAGCCTCGTCGCTTTCGGCACCCCAGATCCCGGGTTCCCATTCCAATGACGACCAGCCGTCCGCATCCACTTCGGGAGCCGGCTGTGCGGGTTCCTGTTCCGCTTCGTGATCCACATCCGAGGCCAGATGGCCCGGTCGCTGACCGTGGCCTTCCAGGAACCGGTCATAATCCGGGACCAGGATGTTCGCCTCCCGGGGCAGATTGTCGTCCTCGGAGACCGAGAACGACTTTTTCTGGTTCGGCGTGATGAACCCTTCCGGGAGCGTGTCCGGATCCCCTTGTTCCTGCTGGGCCGACTCCGCCCCAGCCGCCGTGGACCCTGCCGCGATCGCGCCGGGGTCTTCATCCGGGCCGTTCTCGGGAGCGGCTTCAGGGGGACCCTCGGCACCAGGACCCTGCCCAGTGGCGTCCGGTCCCGCCGCGCCGTCCTCCTTCGAGGACCGCGTCTCTTCGCCGGGGGCATCCTCCGGCGGATCATGCTGCTTTTTACCGCCCGAGCGCCGCAAGGTGCGGTCGTCCGGTCGGTCCTCATCATCGCCGGCCAAGAGAACCCTCAAACAAATCCTTTCACACTCGCCCCTAATTAAGTCCGCCCTGGCGGCCAGCCGGGGCAAAAGGTCCCGCGGCCCGGCGCCCCCCTCCCCAGTGGCCTGGGTCCCGATATGAATTCCTCCCCCGATGAAGCGATGCCACAAGAAAAAGGCTTGAACGGCTACCGCGCCTTCATGGGCGCACCAGATAGACGCCTTGGAGATCGGGCTCGGCCGGGTCCGGGCGGCCGTACTTCACGATCAGCTTGGCGTCCCCGGAAAACCCGGTGCAGCCTCCTTCCTCCCAGTTGGAGGTGTCCGTGTCGGACTGCCCGCAGAGCACACGCGTGGGCGGCGCACGAGGAATGAAGGTCACGTTGGCACGGCCCATGGTCTCCAGGTCGTTGCCGTCGCCGTCCTTGACCACGGGACCCGCATCCGTGGTGTTCACCCAGACGTTTTTTGGCCCCAACTCCACGCCGAACGTGTTCCCGCTGACCTTCTCGGGAAGACGGATCTCGCGCGAGAACTCCGAGACCGGGTGTTGCGCACCGGACTGGAGCGACTCGTCCACGGCGAACGATATCCTCAGTGCCACCTCGTTGACCGTCCGGTCGGCGACCATGTCCCCCGAATAATCCCGCATCGCGTTGAACCCGGTGAGACTGAGCACCAGGATCACGGAACCCATCGCGAAGGCGATCATGTACCCCACGATCTCCGAGACGCCGCGCTCATCGTCCATGAACGAACCACCGGAACGGTTGTGCCGCGCCTGACGGTTCGCCTTCATTCGGACACCATCCTCAGGTCAATATGGCTGTAGATCACGGAAAGCGGGTAAACGGCGATCACATCCGGGTCCTCGGTGCCCCATGTGAAATACACCCCCGAGGCGGATTCGTCGAAGCCGTCCCCTGCAAGATGGGACGCCCACTGTGTCGTCATGGGTCCCGAAAGCGGCTGCAACCGGGCATGGATCGCTCCCACTTGATGGGAAAAGTGCACCTGTTCTTCCAGTGCGAGATGGAACGTCGTCTTGGCGCGTCCCGTACTGCCCGGCAGGGTATCCGAATCCAGCTGCGCCGCGCGCAGGTTCAACCCGCTGGTGCCGCCGCCCGTGTCTCCCGTGCGGTACAGCCCCGAGCCGGCGGAGAAGACCCTGGTGTCCTCCCGCATGAAGAGGTCGCCGTTCTCGATGAGCACCCCACGGGGCTTGGCCGCCCCCTCGAAATGATAATTGATCCGGTTCAACTCGTAGACGAAGATCTCCCCGATCAGATCCTCCTTTTGGGCATCGTCAAAGACACGCAGTCGCCACGGGCCGTCACGAAGCGTCTGACCTCCCGCGAAAGAGACCGGGAACGTCCCGTCGTACCCGACATCCGCTCCTGTGTCCTCGCAATCCTCGGTCACCTCCACGGCCTTCCAATCCGAGCCACTAAAACGGGCAAGGGAACAATACAGGTCGTTGTCGTCGTCCTCGTAGTCCTTGTCCTGGTACCCCACCATGAACGACGTGCCCGTGGGCTCCGCCTCTTGGACATCGAACGCGGGGTGATGGTCCCGGGTCGCGCTGCCGCCCGGCGTGAATCTCTCCTGTTGGATCCCCACCGAGATCGCCCACAAGTGACCCCGTTCAAGCCGCAGGTCGCCATCGGGGACGGCGACGGTGCGCTGCCGGAGCTCCCCCTCGTTGCCGCCCAGGGCCAACTGGTTCACGTCGGAGGCGACCTTGGCGAGTTGTCCGGAGACCACCTGGAAATCCCCCCGGTCGCTGCTGTCCTGGACCTCCGGCCAGACCACCGAGATCAACGTGCTCGTGACGATGGTCAAGATCGCGAGGACCAGCACGGTCCCAATAATCGGAGAGACCCCGTCCTCATCCATCCATCCCTCATTTGTCGACGTATTCCAGTTAAAGCTGTTGGACGAGGGCTGAGGGCGCTTCCCCCCGTCCTACCAGGCCCAGGACACCGGGATTCTCGACCCGCCCTAACCGCCCAAGGCGACCCAATGCACGAAAAAAGACATTGTTCAGCGGGAAACAGCCTTAAGGTTCTTAAATAAGCGACGAGGGCGGCTCATGGGGCTTCCGGCGAGACCGTGGGCGCCCTTGTCGGGGCGCCGCTGGGGCGTCCTCTTCTCTCCTTACAAGACGTCCCAAGCCTTAAACCGGAAGAACCGGTGCGCCGCCTTTGCTCCCCCCGCCGTCCCTTCAAGAGCGGGGACCTCTTCCCGCGCACCTCGACGTGGCGCACGCCCCCCACCTCGCGGCCCACGGGCACCGCCCCGGAGCGACCATGACAAAAACCAGCACGACCAAGAAGAGCCAACGTCTGCCATCCTGGTTCAAGATCCGCCCGCCCAGCGGGGAGAAGGTGCAGCAGATCCGCTCCATGGTGGCCGATCTGGACCTCACCACGGTGTGCCAGGAGGCCCGCTGCCCGAACCTGTACGAATGCTGGGCCGGCGGCACGGCGACCTTCATGGTCATGGGGGACACCTGCACGCGCGGCTGCCGGTTCTGCCACGTCAAGACCGGCAACCCGAGCGGACTCCTGGACCCCCAAGAACCCGACAAGGTCGCCTGGAGCGTGAAGAAGCTCGGCCTGGACTACACCGTGATCACGAGCGTCGACCGGGACGACCTGGAAGACGGCGGCGCAAGCCACTTCGCCCGGGTGATCGAACGGATCCGCGTGGTGAACCCGGAGACCTTCGTCGAGGTCCTCATCCCCGATTTCGCCGGCGACGAGTCCGCCATCGACCAAGTGATCGAGGCGGGGCCCCACGTGATCGCGCACAACGTGGAGACCGTCGAACGCCTCACCCCCAGCGTGCGCGACAAACGCGCCGCGTACCGGCAGAGCCTGCGCGTGCTGGAATACATCAAGAAGCGCGACCCGTCCAAATACACGAAGTCGAGCATCATGCTCGGGCTCGGCGAACGCGACGAGGAGCTCCATGCGACCCTTGACGACCTGCGCGGCGTGGGCGTCGACGTCTTGACCCTCGGCCAATACCTGAAACCGGCCGACGAAGCCCGCTTCCTCGACGTGCACGAGTACGTCCACCCGGACGCCTTCGACGAATGGGCCCGCATCGGACGCGAAGAGAAAGGGTTCCTCTACGTGGCCGCCGGGCCCATGGTCCGTTCCAGTTACCGCGCGGGTGAATTCTTCATGCAAGGTCTCCTGCGCGAAGGCCGCGAACCGCCGCCCACCGGGTCCCCGGGCCACTCTCATGATCCACACAAGACCGGTTTTCCACCCCTGCCCGTTGTGCAAGGAGGCGATTAGATGACACGACCCGCATACACGATCCTGGAGACAGAAGGCGGCAAGGAGACGCACGAGACCATCGGGCTCTCCGAAGCGGACCTATTGCGCCTTTACGAGACCATGGTGCGCACCCGCGTGCTCGACGAGAAGATGATGAACCTGCAAC
>CAYVRY010000154.1:0-4918 GCA_964452895.1 uncultured Halobacteriales archaeon | reverse complement strand
CCTCGTCGCCGGACACCTTGTACTCCTCCAGGGCGTCCTTCACATCGAGCAGGTTCACGCACTGGTCCTCCGAGAAGATCCCCGTGCGCGTGCGGCGCAGTTCCGCCAGATGCCCGCCCGGGCCCAACACGCGGCCCAGGTCCACGGCGAGGTTGCGGATGTAGGTCCCCGCCTCACAACCCACCCGGATCAACACGTCGCGCCCCACCACGTCCATCACTTCGAGATCGTAGATCCGCCGGATCCGTTGACGGCGCGCCACGGCGCTGCGCACCGGCGGGACCTGCCGCACGCGACCGACGAAGCGAACCGCCGTATCACGCACCTGCTGCTCCGGGACGTCGGCGTGCAACCGGACGACGGCCACGTACTCCTTGCCGGAGGTCAAAAGGGCATCGGCACTGCGCGTGGCCGCCCCGAGGGTCACCGGCAGCACCCCCGTGACCTTGGGGTCCAGCGTACCTCCGTGGCCCGTGCGCGGCACACCCAACAGGTCCCGCAACCAGGCCGCCACCTGATGGCTCGACGGCCCACGCGGCTTGTCCAGAACGACCATCCCGGCATCCAAAAGCTGCGCGATGGAACGCTTCTCCGGCGCGGTCCCCACCGCGGGGTCGCTCGGTGTCTCCGAAACGACGAAAAGACGCCGGTCGCGGCGCTGCAGGACAGGAAGCGGCTCCGGAGGCAACGTCTCCACCACGGGATCCACGGGTTGCCGGTCCCCCTTGCGCCGCGGCTTGCCGGAGCGCGGTCCCGATCTCTTCCCGCCGGGGCCGCCCCGGGGGGGACCCGAGCGGCGCGGGTCCGGTGCCCGCCGCGGCGCCGCAGGGCGCGACTCCGGTCGCGGTTCGCTTCTTTTCTCCCGGGAATCCGGAGCGGGACGGGAATCCGACGGCACAAGGCGCCGCTTGGGCGGATTGTGACGACGGCTGGACATGCCGCGGGGACCTGGGTGATGATGAAAAACGCTTCGGTCTGCGGGGAGCGCACGGGGGCGCACCTTCAAGAGGACCCGCACAGTAGCGTAGGCCGAGCGTCCTTCCGTGAAGACCTACCTCACCGTCTACTTCAACAGCAGCGGCGGCAAACCGAGCACGGTCACCGAGCAACTCTTGAACCTCGGGTTCAAGCCCACCAAGGGGCCGCACGATTACTACTACGAATGGGGCGAGGCGCAGGACGTCAACGACCTGATCTGGTTCGCCGACCGTGTCCACACCGCCCTCGAAGGCTACAGCGTACTGTACAAACTGGAGACCGTGGGCTGATCAACGCGACGAGCCGTCGTCCGCCTCCCCGACGGGCCCCTGGGCTCCACCGGCGCTGGCCGACGGATCCTTCGTGCGCATCTTGCGCGCCGACTCCCGCCAGATGGAAGCCGCCGCACCCATCAACACAAGGATCCAGATCCCGATCTGCTCCGGCGTCAACCACGGGAACCGCCTCGACAAGGTGGGCGCCCCCGGGCCCGTGACCACGTTCGCCTCCCCGGACGGCATCCCCGTGGTCATGTCCACCCAGATGAAGATCTGAGGGTACACGTAGGTGTTCACGAACGGCCAGAACAACGTGACCCCGCCCTGGAACATGTCCAGGAAGACATGGGAGAACAGAAAGAACGTGACCAGCACACTCGCATACCCCCACCGCACCGAGGAGAACGCCCGCCATTTCTCCTCCCAGGAAGCCCCCGCAAGACCGCTCTGGTCGCCCAGCATCCGGTACCACAGCACCAAGGCGAGGATCAACGTGGGCATGAACACGAAGATGTTGTGCAAGAACGACCGATGCGCCAGGATCGGGTCCCCCATGGCATAGAAACTGATCAGGTTCAAGGCCGTGTCCAGATCCGGGACCAAGGCGAAAGGCGCCCACATGATCACCTGCTTCGTGGGGAACAGCCGCGTCGCGATCAAGACAAGGACGGGGATCACCAGATGGATCGTCACATTCGACATGAAGAACACTATTCCTGTTTCTGCTCGCTCCCAGCGCCCGCCGGACCATGAAGCGTCAGGGACTCCACGGACACGGGTCGCTCCGGGCGCTCATCGGGCGGCATCTCGCCCTCCTTCTTCTCCTGACGCACCCCCAAGTGCCACAACGCGTCCCGCAGCACCCCCAAAAGCGTGTGCACCTCCCAGGACGTGGGCGCCGAGCGCCCCAGGATCCGACGGAACATGGTCGCCACCATGACGCGCTTGTGCTCCGGGTAGTCACTGCGCTCCATGAGCACCACGAACCGGTCCACCAAGCGCTCCAACTGCACCTTCTCCGCCGGCGTGTACGCCTTCACGCGCTCCCGCCCCGAAGCCGCGTACAGATCATAGAGCACCACCGTGACCGCATGGCTCAGGTTCATGGAGCGGTACGCATCAGAGGTGGGGATCGACACCAGAACGTCGCAGGCGGCCGCCTCGTCGTTCGTCAAACCGCGGTCCTCCCGCCCGAACACCAACGCCAATTCACCCGGATGGGTCACCGCCTTCGGCGCCCAGTCGCGTAGATCCAACGGGTTGCGGTGATACTTCGCCTCCCGGTCCGATACACGCGCCGTGAAGCCCACCGCCAGATCGCAGCCCGCAAGCGCCTCACCCAGGGAACCCACACGATCCGAGCGGTCCAGGACCCCCTGCGCGTGCACCGCCCGGTTGCGGCCCTCATCCGTCAAGCGGGGACCCTTCACGATGGAGAGGTCCTCGGCCCCGAAATTCATCATGGAACGGGCCACGTGGCCCACGTTGCCCTCGTAGAGAGGATCCACCAGAACGACTCGGAGCCGGGGCACGACCCATTCTAGACCCGATGCGTTAAAGGCGTTTCCGCTGGAACGCCACGCGAGGAAACCGTCTTGAGCACCACCGGGATGGATCGTGCGGCCATGGGAACCGGGGTGCCGCCCAAAGGTCCACTCTTCGTGGTCGTACTGAGCCAGTTCCTGGCCATGGGGCTGTGGTTCAGCGGCACCGCCGTCGTGCAGGAACTACAGACCCTGTGGGGACTCAGCGACGCGCAAGCCGGCGCCCTGACCAGCCTCACCGTACTGGGCTTCGTCGCCGGCACCCTGGTCTTCGCCGTGTTGAACCTCTCCGACCGGTTCCCCCCGCAACACGTCTTCCTGGTGAGCGCGCTCACCGGCGCCCTTGCCATGGTGCTCTTCGTGTACAAGCCAGGCGGAATCAACGGCGCGTTCGCGCTGCGGTTTCTCACCGGCTTCGCGCTCGCCGGCGTCTATCCCGTGGGCATGAAGATCCTCGCCTCCTGGTACGACAGACTGGGATGGGCCATCGGCCTGCTCGTGGCCGCGCTGACCCTGGGCTCCGGGAGCCCCTACCTCGTTCGCGCCAGCGGAATCCCCTGGCAAGGCGTCGTGTTCACATCGAGCGCCCTCGCTGTTTTGGGCGGGATCCTCGTCGCCTGGCGCGTGCGGCCCGGCCCGCGACTGCCCGGGCGCTCACGGTTCCTGCCCAGCGCGTTCGCGCGCGCGTTCAAGGTGCGCGGCTTCCGCCGCTCCGCGCTGGGTTACTTCGGGCACATGTGGGAACTCTACGCCCTCTGGGGACTGCTGCCGCTTTTTCTCGCCGCGCGCGGCGACCTGAGCGCCACGCAGGTGGCCGCGATCACCTTCGCCGCGTTCCTGGCCGGTGCGATCGCCTGCGTGTGGGCCGGCCACCGGTCGAAAAGCATCGGCGAAGCGCGCGTGGCACGGACCGCCCTGATCATCTCCGGGCTCCTTTGTGTCCTCTCGCCGCTTCTGTTCATGGCCCCCGTTCCGCTCCTCGTCGTGCTCGTTTTGGTCTGGGGCGCCGCCGTGATCGCCGACTCCGCGCAGTTCTCCGCACTCAGCGCCCACGCCGCCCCGCAAGAGCACGTGGGCACCGCGCTCACGATCCAGAACGCGATCGGTTTCGGGATCACCTTCGCCCCGCTCACCTTGGTGCCGGTCGCCGCGCATTTCTGGGGCTGGCAATGGGCGTTTCTCCTGCTCGCCATCGGGCCCATGTTCGGTGCCTGGTCCGTGAGCGGACTCGTGCAGAAGCCTGTGCCGAAGCCCGTCGCCGCGCCGGTCTGAGGCAAGCCTCCATAATCTTTTATTTTCTGTGCGCCTCGTCACCATGAGGATGGACATGAGCAAGAAGCGAATCCAGGCGATCCTGCTGCCCGGCGCGGTGCTGCCCGCCGAACTGGCCTATCCCGCCACGGTCGAAGCGCTCGGCCCCGGCGTGGACGCCCGCTTCAAGGAACTCGAGATCTACGCAGACGACGAGCCCCCAGAGGGGAACGTCTTCCAGCATGAGGTGGAGGGGATCCGCGCCTTCGCCGACGATGCCGGCTTCGACCGCTTCCACCTGGTCGGCTACTCCGCGGGCGGAGCCAGCGCCCTCGCCTTCTGCGCCGCGCACCCCGAACGGCTCTTGAGCCTGAGCTTGAACGAACCCGCCTGGATCGGCACAAGCAACCAATCCAAGGCCGAAAAACAATATTTCCGCGAGTTCGACCGGCTCCACGGGCTACCCATGGAAAAAATGATGAGCGAATTCATCCGGTTGAACCTCGCCCCGGGAGTCACACCCCCGCCCCCGCCGGAAGGTCCCCCGCCACCATGGATGGCGAAACGCCCCCATGGGCTGCGGGCGATCAACGAAACGATCCTCACCACAGACCTCGACCATGACGCCCTGCGCCGGTTCAAACGGCCAGTTCTCTTCACCCTCGGCGGGCGCAGCAGCCCACACAACCAGGCCATGGCCGACCGGCTCGCCGACGTCTTCCCGGACTTCACCGTCAAGACGTTCCCCGGGCGCCATCACTTCGACCCACCGCACCGGGCTGAACCGGAAGCGTTCGCCGGGATGTTGCGGGCGTTCTGGGAAGGGGCTGAGAAAGGCAGGATGGGCTGAACCGGGAGAGCCGGACG
>CAYVRY010000153.1:0-5022 GCA_964452895.1 uncultured Halobacteriales archaeon | reverse complement strand
TCATGAAAAGCCTGATCACAAGCGGCGTCGCCATGAGCGTCGCCGGGTCCAGCCGACCCGCCAGCGGCGCGGAACACATGTTCAGCCATCAACTGGACCGGTTGGCCCCCGGCAAGGCGCTGCACGGCGAACAATGCGGCGTCGGGACGATCATGACCATGTACCTGCATGGCGGCGACTGGGAACACATCCGCGACACGCTGAAGAAAGTGGGCGCCCCCACCACCGCGAAGGAACTGGGGATCTCCCGCAAGCACATCATCGAAGCGCTCACCACCGCGCACCTCGTTCGGCCGGACCGCTACACCGTGCTGGGAGACAAGGGGCTCACCCAGGAAGCCGCCACGCAGCTCGCGAAACGGACCGGCGTGGTCGGGGTCTTGTTCTGAGCTGGACTAGGCAGAGGTTTTGGTTTTTTTCAATTGGGGCAAAATCTCGTGCAACGGGGTGAGATCTTGCTCCAGTCGCTCATCGTCAATCACATGAGGGAACATGGCCTTGGCCCATTCCTGGACCTGTCGAAGGAGTTCCCCGTGCGTGTCCCATTCATGAAGGTCCGTAGGCAGTTGGCGAGGGATCTGACCCAAATAGGAACTTCGACCCGCGTCGTCCCGGACATTAAGAAACCGTCCGTCACCTGATTGTTCGTCTCGAACCGCGTCCGGATGGCCGAAGAGGATGAGCTGAAGGTGCTTAATGGAGGCAAACCGCTGCCTCACCGCGATCATAACAAGCTCGTCTTCAGCACTGTCTATCCGCGATTCCGGCGGCCAATAAAAAAGAATGTGTGTCACCGATCTTTCATCCAACAATCTGAAAAACTTATCCAGCCAACTTTCTTCAACGGGTCCCGGTTCATCTTCCATGACGATTGATTCAATTCCCAGATCATCCAATACAAAATGAATTGCATATCGCGACTCCATGGGGTCGATCTCTTCATCCCATGGATCAAGCGGGTCGCGCCACCGGCTGGGCCCGAGCACGAAAACGACCGGTTTCATGCAATCGCCGTGGTATCTGTGAAGATCTGATTGAACTCTTTGGCCGCACCAGCCAACGCCTTGTTCTTGTTGAGGCTCTCCTTCAAGTCCTTCAAGACCCCATACATCGCCTCACCTCGAGGCGTCAATCGATACTCCAGCCATACCCGTTCGCCCTTGGAGGGTATGGTGCGCGCGACCACAGCCATTGAAGTGCGAAGTTCCTTGAGTTTGATTGAAAGGGTTTTGTTGTCCATTCGAGTCAGACGTTGAATCTCTGAAAAACGGCATGGACCCGATTGGCCCAGTGTAGTGATCACCGTTTGGCATTTGGCGTCCAAGAGCAGAGTAAGCAACATAGTGGTAATCGACCACCATCCATATTGCACCGTGCTCTTTATAAAGTTAGTGGTTATTTACCACCAAGTCTGATGTGGCCAAGAACAATCGGGGTTCGGCGGGACCACGAGCTCACAACTCATCCCGTTTCTCCTCGAGCCCGTCCAGGATCTTCTTGACGACCTTCTCCGGGGACTTGTTGCGCGTGTCGATCACCAGGTCGTAGAACGACAGGTCGCCCAGGTCCACGCCGTAAAGGTCCCGGTAACGTTTCGCCTCGGAGAACTCCCGCTCCTGCATCTCGCGCGTGGTCCGCTCGACGTCCTTGTCCTCGCGCTGGGAGATCCGCTCGGCGCGCACCTCCACGGGCGCCGTGAGCCACACCGTGTAGGCAGGCAGCTCGTGCTTGCGGGCGATCCATCCGGAAAGACGGGCCTCCACGAGCACGTCGCCTTCCAACAGATGATCCAGGACCCGCGCATCCAGCTCCCGGTCCACCTGCGGGTTGTCCTCGCACCATCGGGAGAACGAGGCCAGGTCCATCCCGCGGTCGCGGGCCATCTCGCGGAACAACTGCCCCGCGAACACGCACCGCAGCGAGAGCTCCTCCTCCAGGAGCCGGCAGACCGTCGTCGTGCCGGAACCCGGCAGGCCCCCCACGGTCACCCGGACCATGGCGACGCCCTCCCGTCGTCTGCAGGCGAATGCAACCCGGACGCCGTCTTGACCGCCATACTATTCGCCCGTCTCGTCGATCTCCGGTTCCCCGGAGAACACATGATGCAACCGGTCCCGCCATGAATAGACCTTCAGCGTCTTTTGCAGGATCTGACCGAACGGGATGGACATCACGGAGTACAACAGGATCCAGTGCGGCAGGATGCTCGTGCCGAAAACAATCCCTTCACGGGTGAAGAAGTTCACGTGCAGGTTCCAGGGCGCCGTGAAGAAGTGATAGTCGAATATCGTGATGAACTCCCAGAGCCAGGCGAAAAGGGGCACCACGATCAACATGGAGAACGCCATGGGCTTCATCTGGCTGCCCGTCATCTCCGCCTGCAGGCCCATCACCTTCGGCTGCACCTTCTGCAACTCGTTGATCCGTTTCGTGTCCTTCTCCTTGCGCGCCTTGTTGAACTCCTTCTGGAAGGCCTTCATCGTGTTCTGGACCTTCGCCATGTGGACCCAATCGATGAACACGTGGCGCAGGATCGTGGTCAAAAAGATCATGATCAGACCCGTGAGGATGATCGTCAATGTGGGATAACGGCCGTCGAAGCCCACCAGGGGCTCCATGACGAAACCCACGATGCTCCCGGCGGTGGCACGCAGCGCCGGGTCGATCATGATGAAGAGCACACCCATCATCATCAAGATCATCCAGAAATTGATGCGCGGTTTCGGGCGCTCCTCGTCTTCCTTCTGCTTCTCCAGCCGCTGGCGCCGCGCACGCTCCTCCACCGGACTCTCCACGACGACCAGGTCCTCGTCCTCGGCACCGCTGTCCTCGGCCTCGATGACCCGGAAATCCGAATCGTCGTCGTCCGGCGCCCCCCGGGACCCGGGTGCCTCCTTGACATCCAGCTCTTCGGACTCCTGTGTGACGTCCAGCTCCGGCCCGGTATCCTTGCTGTCGCCCTCGCCGTCGTCTTCGCCGTGCTCGTGAGGGTCCCTCGGTGTCATTGTCGTCTCCTTGGTCGCGCAGTCATTGGACCACCGGGAGCACCTGCTCCACGGCCTCCTCGAGACGCCCGTCATGGTTCTCCACCATGGCCACGATGGCGCCCGTGAGGGTCGCGTAGGCCGCGGCGAACGCGCGGTTCATCTCCTGATGGCGGGCGATCGCATCCGGCGTGTCCGCATCCCGGGTGCGGCTTTGATCCTTGGAACGGCGCCCCGCGATCTCGCCCGCGTCCGCCTCCACGAGGACGATGGCATCCGGCTTCAAGGTCTCCAGGACCCATGCGGGCAGCCCCGGCAGGTACCCTTGCGGCGTCCGGATGCTCGCATGGGTGTCCACGATCACATCGCCTTTCTCGGCGATGGCGGCCGCCGCGGCGACCTGGATCCGTTTCTGCTCGCTCGCCTTGAGCTTTCGCATCTCGTCGCGGTCCTGGACGAGCCCTTCATCCTGGGCGACACGCAACATCTGTGAGCCGAACACGACGACCTGCATGTTGGCCGCCTTCGCCGCGGCCTCCATCACCGTGGTCTTTCCGACGCCTGGAACGCCCGTGACTACGATTGCACCCATGCCCTTCGGCGGGCCAAAAGAGGGTCTGGTTTAAGGGTTTGGGGCCACGGTTGGTCACTGCAGCTCGATGGCCGGTTTCCCGTTGAACGGGGAACCCACCGGGGACCCCACCACGGCAGACCAATGCCGGAAATCCACGCCGGAGTCCAGCAGGAAGACCCGGCCGCACAGCGACCGGTTCGTCTCCCCGAGCATGCCGCGCTTGGGCAGTCCCACGACGAGGGTGGCGTCCGCCTTGATCACCACGGGGGACCGGATCCCGGTCGTGGCGTGCAGGCCCGTGGGGAGATCCATGGCCACGGTGGGTTTCATGCTGAAATTGGCGCCCTTGATGAGCAGCGAGACGGACGCCCGCGGGTTGCCTTCGAGCCCACCGGCCAACAAGCCGTCCACGATGAGCTGAGCCTGGTCGAAGGCGCGTTCGTTGTACCCGGAATAGACCTTCTTCGCGTTCTTCTCGAGCCAGTCGATCAGCGTTTTCGCCACGCCCTCGTAGTCCGTCTTCTTGCGCGCGAGAACGACGATCACGGCCACCTGGTTCTGGGTGAGCTCACGGGCGAGGCTCAACGCGGAAGCCCCCTTGTGCCCCGTGCCGGCGAGCACGGTGACGGTGGCCTGGTCCAACGATGCTCCGGTGAGCTGTGCGCCGAGCGACGTCAACAGCAGCTCGCCGGCCTTTTGACCGGCATGCTCGGCCACCGATTCCAAAGAGACGTTGGCGGCCTGCAGCCGCTCGTTCAGCGCCAAGAGGTCCTCCCGGGTCACTGTAGGATACCCACCCAGCGTGGGTCGCTTCGTCCCGGATTCAGCGGTGGGCCCCGCCTGGTCCGCCATGGACCCGCGCACGCCGGGTCGACTTGAAAGCCTCTCCCCAAACGCCCAAGTGCTCCGCCTTAGCCCGTGCGGCGCTCCCCGTTGCCCACGGGGCCATGGCGGCGCGATCCGGCGGGAGCGAAGGCGCGGGCGCGCGGGCGCCACCCAGGAGCGCCCTCCTTAGAAAAAGGGGTCCGCGGTGCGTATCAAACGAAGGTTGTAGCATGTGCGCCGCAGCATGGACGGCGGTGTCCAAAAGCGCGCTCGCGACGGTCGTGGACGCGGCACGCCGAGTGCAATCCAGTCGAATGATAATTGAAATCATGATGGCGCGCCGGGCCTTGGAAGAGGCCTCAAGGCGGCCATTTCCCCTGGAATCATTGCACTCATTGGAAGGGGCGATAGAAGAAAGACAGCATCGTTTCAAATGCAAAATCAAGGCAATGTATTTTAAGCGGGTGCTCGTTACGGCCCGTGGGGCAAGATGCAGGGAGACATAGACTTCAGTGAACTCTACGGCAAGCGATCGGACCCAGACACCGTCAAGGAGATCAAAGTGATGATCCCATCGGGGCAGCACAAAAAACTCCACGGCTACAAGGTCCTGACCGGGAAAACGATCAGCTCCATGGT
>CAYVRY010000152.1:0-5031 GCA_964452895.1 uncultured Halobacteriales archaeon | reverse complement strand
CGCGCGAAGAAGGCCCCCAGAGCGTGGACGAACTGCTCGACCAGGACCTCATCTCCACGATGATGGAAGAACTGGGGGACTTCGCCCCGAGCATCAAGAGCGTGCTCATCGACGAGCGCGACCTCTACCTCTCCGCAAAGATCCGTGAAGCCGCCGCCGGCGACAAACGCGTCGTCGCCGTGGTCGGCGCCGGCCACATGAAAGGGATCCAAAGACAACTGGAAGACCCCGAACCCGTCTCCCTGGAACTGCTGGAAGAAGTCCCGAAACGGCGCGTCTCCATCGCGAAACTGATCGCCACCGGGATCCCCCTGATCATCCTCGCCCTCTTCGGCCTGTTGATCTACGACGCGATCCAGACCGGTGAATGGCAAGTGGTCCTGCACGCCTTCGGGAACTGGGTGCTCATCAACGGCGCGTTCTCCGCGCTGGGCGCCCTGCTGGCAAGAGGGCATCCCGTGAGCATCCTCACCGCGTTCGTGGCCGCCCCGATCACGAGCCTGAACCCGACCCTGGCCGCCGGCTGGTTCGCCGGGATCGCCGAGGCCTGGGTGCGAAAACCCCAGGTCAAGGACTTCCAGGGCATCGCCCAGCTCACCACGATGAAGGACTTCTTCAAGAACAAGGTCACCCGCGTGATCCTCGTGGCCGCCTTCGCGAACATCGGCAGCATGGTCGGCACCTTCCTCGCCGGCGCCGACCTGGCCAGCAAAGTCTTCGGCATCCTGAGTTGACCATGTGCCCCCGCCCCCGACACCCAGCCAGCATCAACCGCCCCCAATACCGCGAATGGGAATCCTACGGTAGCGCCGCCCCTCGCCGCATGGGGCTCAACACGAGCCCCACGGAGATCCTGCACATCCTCGTCGCCCTCATCGTCCTGACCACCGCGTTCACCTTCTTCTTCGGCGGGATCTCCCCCACCGGCCGACGCGACACCGGGTTCGGCCTCGGCAACGACACGATCCTGGACGTCGCCCTGATGAGCCTCGCCGCGCTGGGGACCGGCTTCATCCTGCACGAGATGATGCACAAGGTCGTGGCCCAGTTCTACGGGCACTGGGCCGAGTTCCGCGCCCAGACCTTCGGACTGATCATCCCGATCCCCCTGGCCTACTTCACCGGGTTCATCTTCGCCGCGCCCGGCGCCGTCGTCATCGCCGGGTACGTACAACGCCACCAGAACGGGATCATCAGTGCCGCCGGGCCGCTCACGAACATCGTGATCGGATACATCGCCCTGCCGTTCACGTTGACCATCGGCTCCTCGGACACGTTCGGCTTCAAACTCGCCTTCATGGTCGCCATCGTGAACGCGATCCTGGCCCTTTTCAACATGCTGCCGATCTTCGTCCTGGACGGGCGCAAGGTCTGGCGCTGGAACAAAGCAGTCTTCGCCGGGATCTGGGCCGTCGGGGTCCTGCTCCTGGTGCTCATCCTGCAAGGGCTCTGACCGGGGCGCACGCCCCGCTCACCAATGCACCTGCCCGGAGCGGTCGATGAACATGGTCGCCCGGCAATCGCTCCAACACGCCACGGACACCCCGACGCACAGAAACGCCGTATGCCGGTCCATCCCGTCGGCATGCACCGCGAGCACACTGGAATTCCCGCCCAGGCCCATGGCCCCCACCCCGGTCTCGTTCAACCGGTCGCACCACTTCCTCTCGAAGCCCTCCAGGCCTTCCAAGGGACTCTTCCCGCCCACCGGACGAAGAAGCGCGCGCCGGGAACAAAGCAACGCCGCCTCCGGCGTCCCACCCAACCCGACGCCCACGATGAGCGGTGGGCAAGGCCGCCCCCCCGCACCCTGGACCAGGGAGACAAGCCGGTCCTCGATCCCGTCGTCCAGCGCATCCGGGGACATCATCCAAAGCGACGTCATCGCCTCCGAAGCCGCCCCCTTGAGCAACACACTGATGCGACAATCCCCCGAGTCGGGGACCACCTCCGTATGGACCACCGGCACCCCGCGGCCCGCGTTCCCTTCACACACCGCACCCGAGAGCAGCTCCTCGGTGTGCACCACCAACGGCTCATGCCGCGTGGCCCGCTGCACACCCTGTGCGAGCGCCGCCTCGAGATGCTTCAAGCCGGGAAAATCACAACCCACCCGGACGAAGAACGACACGATCCCCGGGTCCGTGGCCAACCCACGCCCCTTCGCACGCGCCGCCTGCGCCCGCTCCAGGATGGTCTCCAGAACACCCCGCCCCGTCTTGTCCTCCTCCCGCTCAGCCGCGTCCCGGATCGCACGCAGCACATCCGGAGCCGGATGACGCACCGCCCGGCAGACCAACTCCTCAACATGGTCCGCCAGCGCTTGACGGGAGATGGGCACGCTCGCAATAGAGCCAACCCCTTGCTTGAGGCTGTCGGTCTCGGGGCACGGCAATTAAGAGGCACCGCCGCCTGCCCCACAGGCCCATGGTCGAACGCCGCCACGTCTCGCTGAACCTGCGCGTCAGGGGCCTGGAACAATCCCCCACCCTGCGCATCCAGGAAGAAGTACGCAACCGGCGCGCGCGAGGAAGGCGCGTCGTGAACCTGGGCCTCGGCCAGAGCCCCTTCCCCGTACCCACCCACGTCGTTGATGCCCTCCGGCTCAACGCCTCCAAGAAGGCCTACCTGCCCGTTCGCGGCCTGCCCGAGCTGCGTGAAGCGATCGCCGCCTACCACCGCAAGAAAGACAACGTGGAAGCCAACGCGCAAGAGATCTTGGTCGGGCCCGGAAGCAAGGAACTGCTTTTCCTGCTGCAACTGTGCTTCTACGGCGAGATCATCGTCCCCACCCCCTGCTGGGTGAGCTACACCCCCCAATCCCAGATCGTCGGCCGACAAGTGCGCTTCGTTCCCACCACCCGCAAAAACCACTGGAAGATCGACGCCGACCGGCTCGCCGAACAACTGGAAGCAGACCACGACCCCCTGCGCCCCCGGCTGCTTGTGTTGAACTCCCCCGCCAACCCCACCGGCGTCAGCTACCGCGACCAGGAACTGCGCGCCATCGCCGACGTCGCACGCGAATACCAAGTGCTCGTTCTAAGCGACGAGATCTACTCCGGGCTCCATCACACCGGCGAACACATCAGCATCGCACGCTACTACCCGGAAGGCACCATCATCGCCAACGGGATCAGCAAATGGGCCGGCGCCGGCGGCTGGCGCCTCGGCCACTTCCGGTTCCCCCCCGAAGCCACCTGGCTGCTGGACGCCATGGCCGCCGTCGCCAGCGAGACCTACACCAGCGTGAACGCCCCCGTCCAGTACGCCGCCGTCCGTGCCTTCGAAGGCGGCATGCAGATGGAACAATACCTCCACCATGCCCGGCGGCTCCTGCGCGCGCTCACCGACGACGCCGTGAAACGCCTGGAGTCTGCCGACATCCGGGTCGTCAAACCCGACGGCGCCTTCTACCTCTTCCCCGACCTGAAACCGCACGCCGCGAGACTCAAAAGGCGCGGCATCCGCACCGGCGCCGCCATGACCCGCGCCCTCTTGGAAGAAGCCGGCGTCGCCGTACTGCCCGGCAGCGACTTCAACCGGGAAGCCGGCGAACTCACCGCCCGGGTCTCGCTGGTGGACTTCGACGGCGCCGAAGCGCTCACCCGCAGCACCACGATCCCCCTCGACGAAACCCTGCCCCAGGAGTTCCTGGAGAACTGCACGAAGAACGTCCTCGATGGCGTCGACCGGATCTGCAGCTGGGTGCAACAAGACGGGCCGAAAACGGACGGTGCGCGCGCCTAGCGCCACTGGAAGTCGCCGTCGCCGTGCCGGCAGCCGTCATCGATGCAGGATTGCCACGCCTCCGGCCACACCGGGACCAGGCGCAGGGTCACATCGCCGTGGTCGCCCTCGAAGGTGGCCGTTGCGGGCCATGGCTGACGGCCTTCGCCCTGGCCGTGATGGAGTTCGCCCGTCAAGGCGTGTATCGCGCCGACCAGTGACGTAGACCCTGTGGTCTTCGAGAACAGGTCCACGGCCTGATCATTGTCGTTCTCTGAGATCGCCGTGAGCGAGAACGAGGTATTGTGTCGGCCCTGGCGGAAATCCCCGCCGCCATCGGACGGGCTCAGCGCGCCGGATGAAAACGGCGCCCCATCGGCCGTGTCCCCCACCTGGACGCTCTGCGTGGGGCTTTGCCACGGTGCATCCTGCAGAAACAGGTCGAAGCGCAAAGGCACCTGGCTGCCGTGCTCGCTGCTCGTGATGTTCAACGAGACGACCTCCAGCCGGAGTTGGAAATCGATCCATGGGTTGACGTCGCTGTGGTCAATGGTCCCGTCCCCGTCCGTGTCCCGCGTCGACGGATCGAGCCCCGCATCGCGTTTGAAGCCATCCCCCATGCCGTCCCCGGAGGTATCAAACTCCAATGGAGCCGTCTTGACGATTCGGCGCTCACCCAAGACCCACACCTCATAACCCCTTACTTCATCACCATCCAGGATCCCGTTGCCTGCCGTATCCTGCATGGTCGGGTCGACGCTCCAATTGAACGCACCCTGGAACTCGAAACGGCCATCATGCAGCTCCTCGTAGGCGATCCCCCGGTCGATCCACTCCGGGGCCGGATGCTCTTCCGGGCCCAAGACGACGTTGTTGCCATCGAGCAGCCCATTGTCCGACGTGTCCGCATCGTTCGGGTCTGTCCCCTGCAGGAACTCCTGCAGATCATCCTGATCGTCCCGGTCATAATCGTGGCCCCTTTCAGAGGGGAACACGTGACGCGTCTCCTGTCCGCCGCCCAAGGTGGTTATCGTGATCTCCCATCCATCCTGCTTGTCCTCCATCGCCGGATGGGACTCTTCATCGTCACCGTCCCCGCCGGTGCAGCCTGCCAAGACGCCCGCGACCAGGAGCAGGCCCACCAAAAGTGAAATATTCTTCGCGTTCTTCATGCGACTTGGCGGAGAGTGCAATGAACTCAACTTAATCCTCCGTGGGCCGGTCCCCGCCCGAGGACCCGTCGTCTGCACCTCGGGTCCCCTCCCCCTTGCGCGCTTGCTTCGCGGCATCCCCGGCCCCTTC
>CAYVRY010000151.1:0-5045 GCA_964452895.1 uncultured Halobacteriales archaeon | reverse complement strand
CGATCACCGCCACCGCCTTGCGGAAACTCGGGTCCATGATCGGATGACGCATCACGCGCTTCCCGTACTCCTCCACGTGAGCATCCTTGACGAGCCCCGCCAGGATCCCCGACGCGTACACCGCGGCGGCCATCCCGCCCTTGGTCACCGGGTTGGTCTGACCCCCGGCGTCCCCCACGAGCACGTAACGACCCGCCTGCTGCCGCGTCCCGTTGAACGCGATCGGATACGCCTCCCGCTTGACCCGCTCGCCGCCGACCCCCCACGCCTCCATGAATCGATCCAGCCGCCGCCAATCCTGGCCGTCCCCCTGCGCCAAGAGCCCCACGTTGTCCACGTCGCCCCGAGGAAAGACCCAGGAATACTCCGGTGAATAGCGCTTGTCCGTGACAAAGATCAAACGGTCCGTGTCGAATCCCGAATCCGCGACGCGGTACTGGATCCCCAGACGCAGACGCACCTTGCCGCCCACGATGTCCCGCACGCGGGACCCCGGACCGTCCGCGCCCACCACCAGGTCCCCCGGCAACCCGCGCACGTCCCCCGGCGACAACCTCCGGCCCGTCTCGATCCGACCGCCCAAACGCTCGAAGTGCTCCGCCATGGCGGGGATCCAGCGTGAACGGTCCATGGTGAAACACAGGTCGGGCACCACCACATGCTTGCCGTTGGAGAGGTACCACTCGGCCCCCCCGAAGCGATGCGCGACGTAGGGCGTATGATCGAAGCCCGGGAAATCCATCTTCTTGAGCGTGGACTGGGAAAGGCCTTCGCCGCACAAGGTGGTCGAGATCTTGTCCCGGCCCTCATAGACCGTGACCCGATGGCCTGCTTCCGGGTCCCGGCTGAGCACCTGGAGTCCTGTGACGATCCCCGCGAAGCCGCCGCCCACGATCCGTATGTCCACATCCTGCGACAACCCCTGCTGCAAGAAAGGCTTGCGCTCGTGCCCGGTCCAGGACGCGGCGTATCCGCCCGACGGCGCAGGCCGTGGCGACCCCATCCGGTCCCGATCCCCTCATCGGCGGTCGACCCCCTTCGCTGTCCAATGCAGTCGCCGCCAGCGGGTGGCGCGGCTCCCGTTCGACGGTTGCTTCACACATCAGTTCGACTGCTGAAACCGATATCCCGGGAACCACCATTGGCATCGAGGCTCGTTCTAAAACCCCTATAACCCGTATCCGATTTTGCTCCCATGTGTTCCATGGGCACCGGTCCTGTCACCGGGAACCAAGCACGGAGCACAACAAGACCAATTCAGGAGGCAATATCGAACATGATGAACCCTACCCCAAAGGCCAACCCGATGACCACAACCTTCGATAAAGGAGGTGGATCATCGTGAAGAAAAGTGCCGGCCTGTTCGTGGTGGCCGTGTTGGTGCTCGCCGGCGGACTGGCGGTGGCATCCCATGTGGAAACGCCACCGATCAGCGACGGCGGCGAACTCGCCTACGTGCGCAACTACGACTCCGGGGCTCTGGACACGTCCGACGCGGGTGAGACCGTGACGGCGACGTACGTCTCGTGGTCCTTCGACGATGATCTCGAATACGTCAAGGACTGGACGAGCCGCGGCCGTCTGGCCGACAACGTGGTCTTCACGGAAGTCAGGCTGCCCACCGACGAACACCCCCACTCACCGGACGAGTTCCGGGCTGTGGGGCAGTTCGAACGCGGGATGGTCACCAGTGAATCCACCTGCGGCTGCCTCGGGCTCATGAACAGCGTGAACTCGGGCTTCGTGTTCATCGCGAAACAACCCAGCCTGATGGAGTTCCAGACCACCACCGACTATGAAGTGGACAACGTGGGCGACGACCGCGTGGAACTGAAACGCGACGGCCACGTGTACGCGATGGAGACCACGAACGGCTCCATCTCGGTGGACGGCCTGGAGATCGCCGTCATGCTCGAGGAAGACGGCGAGATCCGCTCCTGGATCGACGGCGGGGCCTTCCCGGCCACCACCGAGGTCATGCACGCCGAGTTCGACCACTTGGCCACCGATTGCGGCGAGGACGACATCAAGAGGCCCACGCCGTCGCCGGCCGAGCCGGAAGAACACGGCGAACATGAAGAGGACGGCGAGGCCGAACCGGAGAACGGAACCGAAGAGGAATCCGGACCGGAGAACGAAACCGGAGAAGAAGGTGAGGGGAATGCAACCCAACCCCTTTCCCAAGGCTTCTGGAAGAACCACCCCGAAGCGTGGCCCGTGGACAAGGTGACCCTGGGCGCCGAGTCGTACAACCAGTCCGAGGCTCTGGAGATCCTTGAAACGGAAACCGAAGGGGATGCGAGCATCATCCTTGCATACCAGCTCATCGCCGCGAAACTGAACGTCGAGAACGGCGCCGACGGCTCCGGTATCAGCGAGACGATCGAGGCGGCCGATGCAGAACTCTCGGCCTTCGAAGGCCGACTGCCCTTCGGCGTGGACCCTGAGAGCGAGGACGGACAACGTCTTCTCGAGCTCAAGGACCCCCTGGACGACTTCAACAACAGCGGGGACGACGAAGAGGACTAGTCGCATCCCAGATTCTTTTCCCTTTCTCTTCCCCTCCCTCCATTTTTGCACGACAACGGACGGTGAACACTCAAAAGGCGGCCCCGTATCCCCCGGGCCATGGACTTCCCCGGCCTCATGGGCCTGCTCGGCGGCCACCAACCCACCCGGCTCCTGGAGGCCGCCGTGCACCACGACCTGTTCACGCACCTGGCCCGCCTGGAAGCCCGCGTCGACGGGCTCGCCGTACCCGCCGCCGCCGTGGCCGCCGAAGCACGCACGGAACCCCGCGCCACCGAGATCACGCTCAACGCATTGGCCGCGTTGGGCCTCATCGAAAAGGAGGCACCCGAGAACCGCGAAGAGCCGCTGCCCGGCGGCGCCTTCCGTTTGACCCCGCTGGCGCAAAAGCACCTCACCGAAGGCGGCGAAGGGGATTTCCGCCCGTTCATCCGCTTCGAAGCCTCCCATCGGGAACGCTGGCATCATCTGGAAGAGACCATCGCCACGGGGGAACCATACGGCCTGGACCACATGCACCAGTCCAGCGAGCAGGAGACGCGTCGGTTCATCGACGCCATGGAATCCATCGGCCGCGCCCGCGGCGACGTGGAGGCCCTCGTCAAGCGGTTGTCGTTGGGCCGCGCCGTGCACCTGTTGGACGTCGGCGGCGGCAGCGCGGTCTACAGCCTCGCCTTCCTTGAAAAACACCCCCACCTCAACGTCACCCTGATCGACCTGGCCCCCACCCTCGAGGTCACCCGGGAATACATCGAAAAAGCCCCGGACTCCGTCCAGCGCCGGATCCGCCTCGTCGAATGCGACTACAACCAGGACCCGATCCCCGACCCGCCACCGACCTCCTCGCTGCCCGACGACCTGCTTTCCACCATGCGCATCCCGAAAGAGCTCTACCCCCGCCTCAGCGACGGCTACGACGTCGCCTGGGTCTCCAACATCCTGCACGGTGAAGACGAGGCGAACAACAAACAACTGGCCGCAAGACTCTACCCGGCCCTGCGCCCTGGCGGACGGGTGATCATCAAGGAGCACATCCTCGACGACACGCTCACCCGGCCCGAAAACGGCGCCCTGTTCGCCCTCCACATGCTCATAGCCACACGAAAGGGACGCTGCTACGGCTTCAACGAGGTACGACGCTGGTACGAAGACGCCGGGTTCGCCGACGTCACCGAGACACCGCCCAAAGCGCCCTTGACCTCCAGCCTGTTCACCGCGAAACGCCCCGGCGGCGGACTGCACGAAGAACTGCAACGGGCCGGCAAACTCCTCACCGAGGAAGTGACCGGGTTCTTCAAGGGCGTCACCGCGGGCGCGAAGAAACAGACGCAGACCGGTTGATCGGCTCCACGAGCAACGAAAACGTCATCCCCCCAGCGGCAATGGCGCCACGCGATGCCCACCATGAAGGCCGCCGTCTTCCATGAACACGGCGACACGGACCAGATCCGCCTGGAAGAGGTACCCGTCCCGGAACCCGGGCCCGGGGAAGTCCGAGTGAAGGTCGCCTGGGGCGCCTTGAACCACCTGGACATCTGGACCCGCAAGGGACTTCCGGGCGTGGAGCTGAAGATGCCGCATATCGGGATCAGCGACGTCGCCGGCACCGTGGACACCGTCGGGGAGCAGGTCACCGGTTGGGAAAACGGCGACCGGGTCGTGGTGAACCCGGGCGTCTCGTGCGGAAAGTGCATCTGGTGCCTGCGCGGAGAGGACGCGACCTGCAAGCATTACGGGATCCTGGGGGAGCACCTGCCCGGCGGCGCCGCGGAATACGCGGTGGTGCCGGCGCGCAACCTCCTGCGGGTCCCCGACGGGTTCCCGCTGGAGAAAGCGTGCGCGGCGAACCTCTCCTACATGACCGCGTACCGTATGCTCGTCTCGCGTGCCCAAGTGCGACCCGGAGAGAACGTGCTCGTTCTCGGCGCCGGTTCCGGGGTGTCCAGCGCCGCGATCCAGATCGCCGACCGGTTGGGCGCGGACGTGTACGCCACGACGAGCACGAAAGAGAAGGAGGAACGCGCGAAAGCGCTCGGTGCGAAGATGGTGGTGAACTACCGCGAGAACGACGACTGGCACAAGGCGTTCTACAAGGCCACGAACAAGCACGGGATGGACGTGGTCATCGACCACGTGGGGGAGGCGACCTGGGCCAAGAGCGTGCGCGCGCTCGCCAAGGGCGGACGCCTGGTGACCTGCGGCGGGACCACGGGGCCCAAGACCGAACAGGACGTCCGGCTGCTGTTCTGGCGTCAACTCTCGATCCTGGGGAGCACCATGGCGCACGACCGGGAATACCGCGAAGTGATGAGCCTGGTGTTCAACAGGAAACTCGACCCACCCATCGACGAGGTGTTCCCGCTGGAACGGCTCGCCGAGGCGCAAAGGCGCATGGAGAACCACGAGCAGTTCGGCAAGATCATGATCAAGGTCGCGGGAGAGACGTAGATGACGGATGCGATGCGCATCCACGAACACGGCGGACCCGAGGTCCTGCGCTACGAATCCGTGGATCT
>CAYVRY010000150.1:0-5045 GCA_964452895.1 uncultured Halobacteriales archaeon | reverse complement strand
AGCGGGTTTCTCTGCAGGTTTTTCCGGCTTAGCGGGTTTCTGTGCGGGAGGCTCGCTTTTGGGGGCCGGCGTTTCAGTCGCCTTGGGTTCCTTTGCTTCCTTGGCAGGTGTCCCCTTGCGTCGGGTCTCGCGTTCCTCCGCCATGCGGCGTGCGAGCTCTTCGGCTTCGCGTCGGTCTTCCTCGGTGGGTTGCGGACTCGGCACACGGCGTCGGCTTCGGCGCTCTTCCGTCTCCGCTTCCTGGGGAGCAGAGGCTCCGGACCCGGGCACGGCGACGCCTTCGGGGCGCTCTTCCCTGGGGGTCTCGTCCGCCTCTTTGCGGTGTACCACCGGGGGCTTGCGGGCGGCTTCCGCCAGCAGTGCCTTCTCGCCGGGAGCGTACACATCGATCTCGTCGGGCAGCCGGGCGTTCGGGTGCATGATCTTCACCGTGCAGCCGATCGTCCCCAGCTTCTTCTTGCACTGGGCGTACCCGATGTCCATGAGCTTGAGGGCGGTGTCGCCGTTGTACTTGATGTGGCCCTGGATGAACTTCTCGCTGCGGTGACGTTGTCCGGTGAGCTTTCCGGAGAGGATCACGATGCAACCCTTGGCCCCGGACTCCATGATGCGGCGCACGGTGGAGTGTCCGGCGCGACGGAAATGCCAGCCGCGCTCGAGCGCCTCGGCGACCTTGCGGGCCATGATCTGGGCGTTCAGGTTCGCCTCCCGGCCGGCCTCGATGACCTCGATCTGGGGGTTCTCCGCGTTGAACGTTTCGGCGAGGTCCGACGTGAGGCGGGAGATGTTGCTTCCACGGCGGCCGATGACCATCCCGGGCCGTTCCGCGATCAGGCTCACGCGGGTGCCCATGGGGGTGCGCTGGATGTCGATGCCGCCGAATCCGGCCCGGTCCGTCTCGCCCTTCAGGAACTCTGCGATGAGAAGGCGATTCATCTGCTCGCGTACAAACTTCTTCTCGATCGCCAAGTTACGATTCCTCCTTCTTCTCTTCCGGCGTCTCCGGTTGGGCCGGGGTCGTTTCCGAAGCCTCGGCGGTCTCTTCGGCGGCTGCAGCGGTCACCGATTTTCGCTCGGTCTTCGCCTTGCCCCTCCGGGGCCTCGTGCTGCCGCGTTCCCGGCGTTCTTCGCGCGCTTCTTCACGCGCATCGAGGTGTTCGCTTTCGCCGAGGACGATCTCCATGTTCGTGGTCTGCTCGCAACGGGCCGTGGCCCGTCCCTGCGCGCGCGGCTTGAACTTGACGATCGTCTCGCCCCGGTAGGCGCTGGCGTGGAGGATCCGCAGGTTCTCCGTCTCCAGGTCCTTGTATTCGGCGTTGTTCTGGGCGTTCTCCAGGATCCGCAGGACCCGGCCGGCCGCTTTCACCGGGTAGGCCGCAGGACCGATGCCGGCGCCGCGGCGGTGCTTGATCTTCCTCTTGCGCACCAGCATGGGGAGGGGGCGCTTCTTCTCGGTGACCTCATCGAGGAACACTTTTGCCTCCTCCAGCCGCATGCCCTTGATCGCCAACATGATGTTGCGCGATGCCTTGGGCGAACAGTGGACGTCCTTGCCCCTGGATGCCGCCGTTTTTTCGGCGTCGAATACCGTGCTGTAACCCTTCCTCGCCATTTTGTATCAGCTCACTTCAGAGGCATGTATTTGGACGACCGGGTCGCACCCACACCGACGCCGCCGTGGGAGACGGTCTTCCGGGTGAGCGCGAACTCGCCGAGGTAGTGCCCGATCATCTCGGGCTGGATCGTGACCGACCGGAACTCGCGGCCGTCGTAGACGCCGAACGTGTGCCCAACCATGGCGGGCAGTACGGGCATGTCGCGCCGGTGCGTCCGGAAGGTCTTCTGACCGGCTTCCGTGCCGAGCACCCGCTCGAGCAGCTTGTGCTGCTCCGCGGTGAGCCCGCGTGCCAGGATCCGACGGGGGCGCGCCGGGAGGAGCTCCGTCTGCTCGTCCAATGAGAGCTCGCGAAGTTCCTCCATGGTGTACCCACGGTAGGTGAACTCCTTCTTCTTGCGGACGTCGATCACTGAACGCGCCTTGCGGGCGCGGCGACGTGCAGCGCCGGCGGATGCTTGCTTCTTTTTCGCCATGCTGGTTCACCTCGTTGTCTATTTCTTTCCGCTGCGTTTCGGGGCGATCTTGCCCACTTTCTTTCCGGGTGGCGATCCACGGGCCATGGACGTGGGTCCGCCGGAATAGCTGTGGCTTCCGCCGCCGTGGGGGTGGTCGACAGGGTTCATGGCCACGCCGCGCACCTTGGGCCAGTTGTAGGCCCGGGTTTTCGCCTTGTGGTGCATCTTGCCTGCCTTCAGAAGCGGCTTGTCACCGGCCCCCCCTCCGGCGGGGGCGCCGATGGTGGCTCGGGAGAGGCCGTCGAATGCACGGGTCTTGCCGGACGGCAGGAGCACGGTGGTGCGTTTGCCCGTATGGGACACGACGTAGGAGACGTTGCCGCTGGAGCGGCTGAACCGTCCGCCGTCGCCGGGCCTGCCTTCGATGTTGAAGATCGGCGTGCCCTCCGGGATGTTGGAGATCTGCGTGGTGGTGCCGGCGACCACCTGGTCGAGTTTCTCGGTGGTGTATCTCATGGTCTCGCCCACCGAGAGGCCTTCGCTGGCGATCTGGGCTGAGTATTCACCGTTGGACAACCGGATCAGGGCCAGCGGTGTGTTCCTGCCGCTGGCGTGCTCGATGGCGAGCACTTCGCCGGTCCCTTCTGTGAAGTTGGGCAGTTTGGCCGCGGTCTTGTGCTTGTGGCTGGGGGAACGGTACACCCCGCTCCCGGAACCGCGACGCCGTGCTATGATTCGCTTACCCATTTGATTTCACCTCAGAAGACTCCGATGCGCATGCCGATCTCTTCCGCGCTCACTTCCTTGGGGAAGTAGACGAGCGCGCGTTTGCCGTCTTTTGTGATCCTCGTGTTCACCGCGAGCACGTCCACTTCGAAGATTTGCTTGACGGCTTCACGGATCTGGGGTTTCGTGGCGTCGATCCGCACGTAGAACTCCAGGGCGTTGGACGAATCCAGCGTCGCCATGGTCTTTTCCGTGACAGACGGGTGGACGATGATGTTGTAGGGGTCCATCTGTCGCTTCACACGTTCTTTGGCCATCAGCTGGAACCTCCCTTTTCTTTGAGCGCGTCAAGCGCGGCTTTCGTGATCACGACGAGCCGGCCCGGGTCGCCCCCGGGGGCCAGGGATTCGGCGTTCAGTTCGCTGACCGTTGCGACCTCCACGCCGCTTATGTTGCCGAAGGCGCGACGGGCGGCCGCCTTGTCCAGCGCGACCACGAGGGCGGAGCGGGGATGGCGCAGGCGACGCCCGCGCATCTTGCCGATCCCCGCACGTTCACGAACGCCGTCGCGCGCTCGTCTGAGTTCGTCCTCGAGGCCGAGGTTCACGAAGAACCGGAAGCCGTCCGCGGTCTTTTTCAAGTTCGATAGATCGTCGTCCACGACCACGGGGACGGTGATCTTGTCGTGGATCCTGTGGCCTCGGCCTTTGACGCGCTCGGGATCCGCGGTGGCGGCGATCGCGCTCTGGATGGCGAGGCGACGTTCCTTGTTGTTGATCTTTTCACTCCAGTCGCGGCGGGCTTCGGGCGGGTGCGCCCGCCGTCCGCCGACGGTGGGGGGCGCGAGCGCGGCGTCGTTGCCTTGGGTGAGCCGGGGGACCCGGGAGACACCGCGGCCCTTGCCGGCGGAAGCCGTGGCGTGGCGTTTTCCCGCCATGGGGTGCGCCCCGTAGGGCTGCCGGCGGTTCGCGCGCGCGGCCTGCACGGCCTTGCGGATGAGATCGGGCCGGTAGGCGGTCTCGAAGACGGCCGGCAGTTCCACCGTGCTCGTCTTCTTCCCGTTGGCGCCGTATAGATTGACCTGCATTCTCAGACCCCCTGTTTGCTCGTTGTGCTGACGTACGCGATCTCGGGTGCCTCCACTTCGACACCGCGGCCGTAGCGGATCGCGCCGCGCAGGCGGATCAGGCGGTGCGTGGGCCCGGGTAGGCTGCCGTGGAACATGAGATACTTGTTGCGGATCAGACCGTAGTGCGGAAAGCCGCCTGCCGGATTGATCTCGTCGGGTGATTCACCGACCTTCAGGACGCGCATGTTGTGCTGGGTCCTTTGGTGGTAGCCGTGTTGGCCCGCATTGGGGACCATGGCCTGGATCCAGTCGGGATGCCAGGAACCCGCGGTGCCGATCATGCGGCGGTGCTTGCTGTTCTTATGGGACAGCAGTTTCACCCCAAACCGTTTGCGGTGGCCGGTGAAGCCGTGCCCTTTCGTCGCGGCGATGGCGTCCATCATGGAGCCGTTGGCGACGGCGTCACCCACGTCGACCTCCTTGCCGAGGATCCCTTTGGCGTATTCGGCGCGCGCTTTCAGATCGCCGCCGCCGATGCGGATCTCCATGAGCTCCGGGGTCTTTTTCGGGATCCCGGTGACCTTCACGGGTTGGGTGTGGACGATGACACGGATGTCTTCCAGGTGGGGTTCTTCGTCGATGCGTTTCCATTTCGCTTCGGTGTCCTGGTCGACGGGGAGGGCGAGGCGGTTGGCGAGGCGACGGTCCAGTTTGTCCGCCCAGACCTCGGTGAGCGTCTCCAGCCCGTACGGGGTGCGCTTGTAGCCGCGCACGGCGGCGATCTTCAGCGGCGGCGTCTCCACGATGGTCACCGGCATGATGATCTCTTGGCCGCTCGTCGTGGAGGTGGGCCGGTAGTCGGTGATGTGCGCGTGCGTCATGCCCGCTTTGTAACCGGCGAAGCCCTGCAGTCGAGGCTCGCCCTCAGGGTCCTCAGGCCAGCTGCGGATGCGCGGTGTCTCGCGCGCGATGCGCTTGCGATGCCAGTACCCGTGGGAACCTCGTTTCGGGTGGTGCTTCTCCGGCATAGTCTGTCTCCATGGGGTGCGGTTGGTCCCCGACGGCTTGCGCTCATCGGGATCCGCTGTGAAGTCGAGCGGCTGCACGGGCCTTCGCGCGGGCTAGGGCCCTCTCACAGTCCCACCGTGACGCGTGTTCCGGACGAGAACCAGGCCCG
>CAYVRY010000149.1:0-5074 GCA_964452895.1 uncultured Halobacteriales archaeon | reverse complement strand
GCGATCCGGTCCCCCAGGGTGAGCGCTTCGTCCAGGTCGTGCGTGACGAACAGGATCGTCTTCTTGACGCGTTCGCGCAGTTCTTCCAGGTCTTCCTGCATGCTCGTACGGATCAGGGGGTCCAGGGCGCTGAACGGTTCGTCCATCAAGAGGATCTCCGGTTCGATGGTGAGCGCGCGCGCGACCCCGACGCGCTGTTTCATGCCGCCGGACAGGCTGGAAGGCGACTCGCTGGCCCAGTTGGC
This sequence comes from uncultured Halobacteriales archaeon, assembly GCA_964452895.1. Classification (GTDB taxonomy): domain Archaea; phylum Thermoplasmatota; class E2; order JACPAO01; family JAHWKR01; genus CAYVRY01. The sequence continues at coordinate 4,829 of CAYVRY010000149.1, read as the reverse complement.
GAGCTGCACGGATTCCAGTTCCTTCATGGCGCGCTCTTCCCGTTCCCGCCGGGGGACGTCCTGCACCTCGAGTCCGTATGCGACGTTCTCGAGCACGCTGCGGTGGGGCAGGAGCGCCACGTGCTGGAACACCATGCCCACCTGTTTGCGGCGGAACCGGCGCAGTTCCCGGCTCCCCAGGGCGGTCACGTCCGTGTCGCCGATCCACACCTTCCCCCGGGAGGGTTCGTGGAGGCGGTTCACGCATCGGATCAGGGTGCTCTTGCCGCAACCGGAGAGCCCCATGAGCACGAAGAGTTCCCCTTGCTTGACCTCGAAATCCACGTCTGCGAGCGCCACGGTGGCGCCGGTGAGGTCCCGGATCTCTTCCCGGCCCTTGCCCGCTTTGGAGTGTCCGATCGCTTTCTCTTTCGATCGGCCGAATACTTTCCACAGTGACTCGACCCGGATTTCAGCCATGGGGGTGCCAACCTATGCGTTTTCAGGCTTGGGCGCCGGTCCCTTCCAGCCACTCTTCGAGCACGTCGGGGTTGTTCTGGACGTATTCCACCGCGAGGGCCTGATGGGGCTCGTCTTCCTGCAGCCGGAGCATGAGTTCGTTCTCGTCTTCCACGCTCATCTGGAAGTTCTGGAGGAACCGGAAGATCTCGGGGAACTCCTCCTCGAAATCCGCGTTCACGTACGTGTTGATGGTGGCCCGGTCGACACCCTCGGGCCGCTCTTCGTCCGACTTCACGGAGGGGTACAGGAACTTCGTTTCCCCGCCGTCGTCCCATCCGGGGTCTTCCAGGCATTGCATGGCGTCTTCCCCGGACCATTGCGTGAACATGAAGTGCGGCGTCCAGGCGGTGACCACGACGGGTTCCTTGTTGCGGACCGCATCATCATAGACCGTGAGCATGGTGCCGGTACTGCTTTCGACCAGGTCCCAGTCGCCCAGATTGTAGATGTTGTCGTCCATGGCTTCCTGGGCGGTGATCATCATGCCCGCGCCGGATTCGATCCCGGTGATCTCGCTGTCGAATTGGTCCGCGGCGTCGTCAAGGTCTTCCAGCGACTTGATCCCGTCGGGAAGCGCTTCATGGATGCCGTCATAGACGTAGGTGGGCACCGCGAAACACAGATCGATGTCACCGGGAGGGAGCGCGTCGCCGGCCTTGGTGATCCGGTCTTCGCGACCTTCAAGATGGGCCGCTTGGATGGGTTGCCAGCCACCGGCGAAGATGTCGATGTCCCCTTCGGCGAGGCCTGCGTAGATCGGTCCTGCTTCCAGGGTGTCTGTGCCCACGGACTCGTTGAAGTATTCCGTGATCACGTACTCGATCATGTAGGAACGAAGGATCTCACCATCCCAACCGGACGGGATCCCGATGGTCATTGATTCCGTGTCGTGTACGCATCCGGACAGCACGACGGCGGAAAGAACCAAGGCAGTGCCAAGAGCGACCGTTCGCTTGCCCATCGTCTGTGTCTTTTGCTTTCCACCGTTGGAATCGTTCATGGGCCACCCCCATAGAGTCGTGTTACTTATGAATAGCGCCTGATTTGCGGATTTTGTGGGCAACAGACCTTTTGAGCAAACGCAGACCCTTTGTACCCTGTTCAATCGTTCGTGAAAGAAAAAATATAGCCTCCTTTTCCCTTCACCTACTTAAAGGTCAGGGGTGTCAAGGTTTTTGTGCCCAGCAGGCGCGATAACCGATGGCTGCGGTTCGTCCAGAAGCGGACGAACCGACCGGCTGTCGTCGGACTCGTCGTGACGACCATCGTGTTCATCCTGGCCGTGGCGAACCTGGTGGTGGCAGTGCAGGAACCGGGAGAGGTGTCTCCCGCCGAGCATCCGGCGATCCGGTGGAGCATGGGTCAAGGCGCTCAGGGGGAAGACGAGCCGGGGCAGCACCTGGAATGGGGGTTCTCCGTCGAGCCGGGCGGCCACGAAGTGGTGGACCTGGATGTGCGGCTGCCGTATCGGGTGGGTGTGACCCACGATGAAGGGCAGGCGAGGTTGTCGTCACGTTTCGTCGCCTCCGTGGACGGGCAGCGGTTGGGTTCAGTGACGCACTCCACCACGGCGACGCCGGGGGACGGGAACTCCAGTTGGACGGACTCCATTGACCTGGGCTCGCAACTGGGTCGCCTGGTGGTCGAACGGGATGCGGATGACGGGCCGTTCGTGCTGCTCTTGGCCCTGGATTGGAGTCGGGTCCAAACGGACCCGGACTCGACGCGGTTCGACGTGGAGATCGGCCCCGTGCACCTGGAGTTGGTGCAGTTGAGCGGGCTCCCCGGGTGCGACGCCCTCGATTGTGCCCGGGTTCTCTTCGTGGGGGCCCTCGTGGTCCAGGGTGGCGCGGTGTTCTGGGTGATGACTCGATGGCACAAGAACGAGGACCCGGGCGATGCGGGTCCCGGTGCGTCCCGGCACGGACCCGCCGGGCCGGTGCGACCCACCGACAAGAAGAAATGAAGCGCACCCACTGGCCGCACCGATGCCGGTCACCTTCGCGTTCCAGGGCGTGCGTGGTGCCTACAGCGAACAGGCCGCATTGAAACACCTGGAGGAGGAACCCGTTTGGGCCAGGCGCGTCGGCACGACGCCCCCACGCGGTGTGCCCTGCCGGGATTTTTCCCAGGTCCTGGACCAGGTCGCCATGGAAGAGGTTGATTGCGGGCTGCTGCCGGTGGAGAACAGCCTCGCCGGCAACGTCGACGAGGCCACGGACCTGCTCGTGGACATGGACGTGCACGTGGTCGGGGAAGTGGAGCTCCGGGTCCGTCATTGCCTGCTCGCCGCGAAAGGGGCACGGATCAACGACATCCACGTGGTGCACAGTCACCCGCAAGGGCTGCGTCAATGTCACGAGTACCTGTCCAAGCATCCGGATTGGCGTCTGGAATCGGAGTTCGACACGGCGGGCAGCGCGGCCCTCGTCGCTGACCAAGGCCAGCCGGGACACGCGGCGATCGCGAGCCAGTTGGCCGCCGATCATTACGACCTGGAGGTGATCGCGGAGGGGATCGAGTCCACGACGGACAACTACACGCGGTTTTTCTGCGTCTCCAAGGCGGACCTGCATCCGAGACCCGAGCTGGACCGGATGCCGCCCAACGGCCCGGGTTACAAGACGAGCCTGGTCTTCGCCACGCGGCATCGTCCGGGGGCCTTGTACGACACATTGGGGGTCTTCGCGAAGAACGACGTGAACCTTTCAAAACTGGAATCGCGTCCGCGCCGGGTCAAGGGACGACGCTGGGAGTATCTCTTCTTCATGGACTGTGAAGCCCACGCGGCGGAACCCCAGATGGCGGAGTCCCTCTCGGAACTGCTGCGCTCGCTCTCGTTCTTGAAGGTGCTGGGGAGTTACCCGACGGCGGTCCGTACGGCGACCTGATCACAGGCCAACAGACCCTCAGGGATCCGCGGTCTTGTCCTTCGTGAGGGGCTCTGCGGGAACCAATCCCTGTTTTTCCAGGTCCGCCATCACCTCGTCGACGAGCTGGCCTGGTCTGTCTTCAGCGTCCAGGACGACCCAGCGTTCCGGGTCTCCCGCTGCGAGCTCCAGGTATCGCGCGCGTACTTTTTCCAGGAAATCCAGTTTCTCGTAGCCGCCTTTCTCGCTGCGGGAACCCAGGCGGGCCAAGGCGGCCGCCGCGTCGATGTCCAGGAGGTAGGTGCGGGCCGGGACCACGAGCCAGTCCTCGCTCACCTCTTGGAGCCAGGCGTCGAAGCGGTCCACGCCGCCGAAGCGCTCGGCCAGGGCGACGCCCTGGTAGGCCCTCGTGGAATCGTGGTAGCGGTCGGTGGCGACGAGGCTTCCTTCGTCCAACGGTGCGCGAAGCGCTTGCAGGTGCTGGATCCGGTCGGCGAGGAAAAGATGCACGATGGCCAGCGGGTCCACCGCCTCCGTGACCGCCCTTCGTACCGTGTCACCCAGGAAAGTGGGGGTCTCCTCCCGCGTGAAGAAGGTCGGCACCGCGCGTTGGTCCAAGGCCTTCTTGACGAGCGGGACCAGGGTGCTCTTGCCGGCGCCGTCGATCCCCTCGAAGCTCACAAGGCGCGATGAAGGGGGACTTGGGCGGGGGCTGCGGGCCACGGGGTCGTCGAAAACGGCGACGGGCAAAAGCTTGCCGGGGCGGTTCTGGTTCCTTTTGCGCGATCGATTGATCGGCTTCGTGCTCAGGAGATGTAGACGCCTACCGCATAGGCACCCGCACCGGCGCCTTCGATCTCCACGCGCCATGTTCCGGGCGTGGGGTCGTTCTCGCGGTACCAGTTGTCTTCCACCGATTCACTCGCACCGTCCACCGTCTGGGTGGCTTCCTTCTGGCCGGCTGGGTTGAAAAGCTCCGCGGAGAACTCCCCGGACGCCTTGAACGCCAGGGAGACCTGGAGCATGGAGGCCCCGCTGGGTACGTTCACCGTCCAATCCTGGCTCGCCTCACCCGAATAGGTCCGACCGGTGCGATCGTCGGCGTCCTCGAACTGGTCTTCGATGGCGGCGCTGTCCATGCAACCGGAGAAGGCGGTCACGAGCAACAGGGCCACCGGGATCATTGGGAAGATCTGCCACCGCATGGAGACGCCCAGCTGGGCACGGATAATAAAATTTCCCTGCGGGGGGCATGGTTCGCCGATCCGTTTCGTTGCGCTCGACATGAGAGCCGGGTGCCGGGACCGGTGCGCGCCGGCAGCGGCGGGAGGAAAGCAGTATTAAAGGGCCCCTCTTTGGCGGCCCCCGTCGGATCATGTCGGAGACCCAGGATGCCCACCCACGAGGCCTTTTCCGGACGCTGCGGCGGGATTCCTGGTGGTACTATCCCGCGATCAC
>CAYVRY010000148.1:0-5186 GCA_964452895.1 uncultured Halobacteriales archaeon | reverse complement strand
ATCTGGTGGATCAGCGGGAAAAACGGCGAGATGGAGATCGACGGGCTCACCGGCGCCGTGCGCGAGAAACGCCTGCAGAGCGTACCCAGTGAAACGATCATGCTCTAGAACCGCCCTCGTCCCCGAGCATGGCAAGCAACCGGGCGCGCACACGCTCGATCTCATCCCAATGGGTGCCCCGCCAGAACGGCTGATGACACACCGTGCAGCTCCAGAACCCCGAATGGCGTCGCAAGACCTCCGGATAAATCGGCTCCTTGCCCGCCGCCTCGGCGCGCCGGCTCGCCTCCTCACCCTCCAGGCGCTCGAGCCGACCGTTGCACAATGAACACCGCGTGGCCAAAAGGTCCTCACGCGGGAAGAGCCCCGTCTCGTTGTACACCACGACAAGCGCGGCCTCCGCTTCCCGCTGCGGCACGCGCACGGCCTTCAATCCCCGCCCGGCTGCCCGCCTTGCCAATTGATCGTCGCGCGTGATGACGATCCGAGCATCCTCCGCGGCCACCTGCAGGACCTGGTCGTCCGACCAATCCGGTGGCGCCCAAAGACAATCCTCACCCAGGATCCGCAACCAGCGCGCCAACTCCGCCACCATGGCATCCGCAATGAAGGGCGCCCGGCCCGCCGGCGACGAGCCCGCCTCGCGCATCCCCTCTTCAGCGCTCATGCTCCGGTCCAAGCCGCAACAACACTCCCGACGCCCTCGCCTCCGTCTCGATCACACGAAAACCCGCCAGGGGCGCTTCTCCTGCCCGTGTCACCACCAGCGACGGGGCCCCCGTCCCCACCACCACGGGCGCCACGAAAACGAACAACTCATCCACCAAGGAGGCCGCCAGAAACGACGAGATCACCCGGGCACCGCCCTCGACCATCAGGTCCCCGACCCCGCGTGCCTTCAGGTCCTTGAGCACCGCCTCCAGATCCAGGCCCTGGGCATCAGAAGCCGGGACCCCCACCCACGAGTCCCCCCGGGCGACCGCCTCGGCGCGTTCATCACAATAAACCAGGGTCTTGGCGGCATCGTCCAACACCCGCGCCCCTTCGGGGGTCCGCCCGCGTGAATCCAGCACGACGCGAAGCGGCTGACCGGACGCGGAGACCTCCGCCTTGCGCACCGTCAAGCGCGGATCATCGGACAACACGGTCCCCACACCCACCAGGACCGCCTGATGGCGCGAACGCATCCGATGGACCCGCACCTGGTCCTCCGGGTCCGAGAACACCATGCGCCGTCCCCCCGCCCCCGCGATCCGTGCATCCAGACTCATGGCAACATTGATCGTCACCCGCGGCCGCCACGCCGAAGCCTCTCCCGTCTTGCCCGCCCCGCCCACAAAGCTCCCAATCACACGGCCCCGCTAGCCTGCCGAGCGGATAACGGTTCGGCCGCCGTTCCCACGAGGCCCTTTTTCTCCCCGGTCCAATGGGCCCCGTCCCCCGAAGACCCGAACGGGCCTGGCACCGAAACGGGCGAAGCCGCCAATGCGCACGGGGAAAAGGAGTGACGAAACAAAGAACCGACCGCGTGAGACCTCGCCACCCACCAAGAACGATCCGGCCGGCTGCCACCCTCGCCCTGGTCCTGGCCGCAATGATCGGCGTGGTCCTGTCCGCCTCCCTGTTGGCCTCCGCTGCCGGGCAGCCGCAGAGCCCACCCGCTTTGTCCCCCACCCCGGGCGATCCCTGTCCCATTGTTGAAAACGAACCAGGCGCCCTCGCCATGGGACACGCCGCGGCGCCCGGGACCTACACCGCGCAGACCCTGCTGCAGTCGCGCTGGGACATCGGCGCCGTGCAGGCGAACTGGAACCACCGCCCCCTCTGGCAGTCCCCCGTCACCGGGCAGGGCGTGCGCGTGGCGGTGATCGACACCGGCGTCGACGCCGGGCACCCCGACCTGCAAGGCCGCGTCGTCGCCTGGAAAGACTTCGTGGGCGACCGCGAGCAGCCCTACGACGACACCGGCCACGGAACCCACGTCGCCGGCATCATCGCCGGAGGCGGCCACACGCAACTGCGGCCCGACGAATCCTACTTCCTCACCGGCGCCCGCGGCATCGCCCCGGACGCCGAGATCATCGCCGCGAAAGCCATGGACAAAGACGGCCGCGGGGACCCGAACCGGATCGCCGAAGCGATCCTCTGGTCCCTGGAAGGCGACGGCGAACGCGGCGGCGCCCACGTGATCAACCTCTCCCTCGGCATCGCCTGGGAGGACCCCGGCCACGACGACGTCGGCGTGCTGGGCGAACGGGACTCCTGGGGAATCCCCCGCCACGGCTCCATGAGCGTCGTCGAAGACGCAATCCAGAAAGCGCACCGGCAAGGCGCCATCGTCGTGGTCTCCGCCGGCAACCATCAAGCCGGCGAACCCGGACGGATCCTCTTCCCCGGGACCCTGGAGGAAGTGATCACGGTGGGCGCCAGCGACCCCACCGGACAGGTCGCCCCCTTCAGCAACACCGGCACGCGCGGCGACGCGAAACCCGACCTCGTCGCCCCCGGCGTCGTGGTCTCCACGCACCCCCAGCAGGAAGACACCCGGAACGTGCCGCGGTACAAGGGACTCGGCGGGACGAGCATGGCGGCGCCCTTCGTCGCCGGCACGGTCGCACTGCTCCTGGAAACCGATGCGACACTGCAGGAACAATCCGCCTCCGGCGACCACAGCGGGAACACGGACCGCGTGCGCACGATCTTGACCCAAAGCGCCCGCCCGATCCACGGCGCGCAACCGGAAGAACAGGGCGCCGGCCAGCTGCGCGTGGACGCCGCCTTGCAACTGGCAGGAGGCGACGACGGGCCGCTGCGCCCGGCGGCCTACGCGACACCGTTTTTCGTCGCCGTGGGCGGCTACTGGGTGATCCGCCGACGCGCCGGGTCCCGCCACCGGGTGTTTGCCAGCAAGGACCCCGACGAACCGGGTCGCCCCGCCGCGACGAGTCCCGCGCGAACGCCGCCCGCCAACACGGTGCGGCCCCCCGGCCTGCTCGGGCCGCACACCCACGCCCGCAAAGCGACCCCCATGCTGAACCTCCCGAGGGCCCACGCGGGCGCGTCGATCCATGTCGGGGCGCACGGCCCCCGCCTCGTGCGGGCCAGTCCCCCGTTGACGCCGACACCGACACCGACACCGACACCGAGACCGCCACGGCTCGCGACCCGCCCACGCAGCCTTGTCAGCGCACCCAGGCCCACCGGGGTGCCGCACGGGCATGCCAGGCCCCCACGGCCCCGCGCCGAAGCCCCCCGCGGGGAGGATGCACCACGGCGACAAGCGCAGGAGGATGCACCGGGGTCGCAAGAGGCGCCCTGGGAATGACCGCGCGGGGGGCGCGCCCACCGGGTCGCGTCACTGCGCCACGAGGCCGAAAAACACGGGCAACGCAGCGTTTTCCGCGCAAGAAAAACGCACATCCTAACCCAACGCTCTTATAGGGTCATCCATTCCCACGGCTCCAGTGGCCCGGCTATAATCATAGCCCAGGGTAGAATGCAAACGGGGAATTCCATGGAGCACACTCTGTTCGACACCTACATGCCGGTTGTCGTCTTGGGTGTCGTGAGTTTTCTCTTGATCTATGTCACCTTGCTGCTGCCGAAAGTCGTGCAGCCCTGGGCCCCCAGCAAACAGAAAAGCGAGAGCTACGAATGCGGCGAGATCCCCACGGGGCACGGCCGGGGCCCGATGACCATCCAGTATTACCTGTTCATCATCAACTTCCTGATCCTCGACGTGGAAGCGGTCTTCCTGCTCCCCTGGGCCATGGAGTTCGGCTCCCTGGGCACCCACGGGATCGTGATCATCGGCATCTTCGTGGTCACACTCCTTTTCGGCTGGTTCTTCGCCCTGAAACGGGGAGGCCTTGAATGGACCAGGTAGACGAGATCATCGGCAAGGGGCAACAGGAAGAAGGCAATTTCGTCTTGACCACGCTGGACAAGGCGGTCAAATGGGGGCGCTCCAATTCACTCTGGCCGCTCACCTTCGGTCTCGCCTGCTGCGCGATCGAGATGATGGCTTCCCAGAACAGCTACTACGACATGGCCCGCTACGGCTCCGAGGTCAACCGCGGCTCCCCCCGCCAGGCCGACCTGATGATCGTCCCCGGCACCTGCTGCAAGAAGATGGTGCCCCGGATCCGCCAGCTCTACGAGCAGATGGCCGACCCGAAATACGTGATCAGCATGGGCGCCTGCGCCACCAACGGCGGGCCCTACCAGGAAGCCTACAGTGTCGTCATGGGCGTGGACAAGGCGATCCCCGTGGACGTCTACATCCCGGGTTGTCCACCCCGCCCTGATGCCCTCTTGTGGGGCCTGATGAAACTGCAGGAGAAGATCCGCAACGAGCCCCGCCAGATCCGCCCCCGGATCCGCCGGCGACGCCAGGAACACGAGACCCGCACACCCCAGGAGGCCTGAGTGTGGCAGAGGACGCGGCGGTGAAACCGGAAGACAAGAAAGAGGACGAAGGCAAAGCCGCCGACAAGCCCGCCGACAACCAAGACGACGAGAAGGCGAAAAAGATCGAAGCCGCCAAGAAAAAGGCGGCCGAAAAGAAAGCCGCCGAGAAGAAGGAACAACCCTGGCCCTATCCTCCAAAACACCGCGAACCCACCCGGACGCAAGACCTGGACAAACTCAAGGACCGTTTCGGCGAGAAGATCCTCTTCGTGGGCGACATGAGCGGCAAACCCGTTGTCTACGTGGCCCCGGACGCCGCGCGCGCCGCGCTGGCGTACGCCCGCGACGAACTGGAGTTCGACCACCTGAGCTTCGTCTCCGGCGCCGATTACCCGGACGAGGACACGTTGGAGGTGCACTGGCAGCTCTACAGCTATCCCAAGGACGGACGCGGCGGCAAGGACCTCGCCGTGAAACTGCACGCACCGCGCGAAGAGACCCACGCGCCCAGCGTCGTGGACCTCTGGGCCGGGGCGGAGTGGCACGAACGGGAGACCTTCGACCTGTTGGGCGTCCACTTCGACGGCCACCGCAACCTGCGACGGATCTTCATGCCCGACGGCTGGCGCGGGCACCCACTGAGAAAGGACTACGACCGCAAGGAACAATACATCGGGCTCGGCGAGACCGGCGACGACGTCGTCTACGACACCCCCGGGCCCTACAGGTGGTGACATGTCCCTCCCCGAACAATACCAGGCGGCACCCAAGGGCAC
>CAYVRY010000147.1:0-5213 GCA_964452895.1 uncultured Halobacteriales archaeon | reverse complement strand
CCATTCGCCTCGTCCCTGGAGTCCATGCTACGCAAGTGCATAATAAGCACAAGACCTCTCCAAGACGAACGCAAAATAGTATTATGCCATGACAGGGTCAGCGGCTCCTGCTCGCTGCTTTTTGCGCGCGCAGGTGACGCCCATGTCAGGAACCAACCATGCCAAGAACCCGTTTGCCAAGAACGCCGCCCTGATCGCCGGGGTGGTCCTCGTCCTGGCCGTGCTGCTCTCCGGTTGTCTGGAAGGAGAAGGCTCCCAGTTCGGGGCGACGACGATCCTGAGCGACAACGAGACCCCCGACGGTCTCCACGAGTGCGAGTACGACGAAGAACCGTGGGACGGCGAATGGGACCCCGAAGAGATGGAAGAGTGGGACGACGACGAGATGGGCGACCTGCCGGAGCCCACCAGCGCCGGTTACCAGGTGTTCTCGCCGGACCCCGACACGCCCTGCGAGGAAGGCGAATTCATCATCATGATCTCCATCATGGAGTTCGCCAGCGAGAGCGACCTGCAGAAATGGGTCGAAGACTGGGAAGACATGGAAGGGTACGACGAGGAATGGGATGACGAATGGGACGACGAAGGGGGCGACGAGTGGGACCCGTGCAGCTTCGGGATCCAGATGTGGGGCCAAAAGAAAACGATCGGGGCCTACGGGTTCGACACGGACTGGGAAGACAACTACGAAGAACCGGACTACGAGAACTGGACCGAAGACGACTGGGAGAACTGGGACCCCAGCAGCCAAATGGGGGATTTCGCTTACCAGGACGCCCTCGCTGAAGTGATCGAGGAACTCAAGGCGAAGCATCCCGGCATGGAGACCAGTTGTTAGCGCCGAGGATGAAGCGATTCTTTTCCCGGTCTTTTTCCATTTTTTTGTCATCGCCGTGCGATTTGGACACGCATCGTATTTCTATCGGCGTGATGGATCCGCACAACTGCGCCACTCCTTTCGCCCCCTTGTTCCTCTGGGATTATGGTCACAAAGTCAGGACGCAGCAGGCGACTTCCCGTTTCTACCGTGCCTCTACCTCACAAGCGGCTGCAGGTCGAACGGGCCCATGGGCGTCCCCACCAAACCACCTGGCTCCTCCAACAATTCGTGGTCCGGGACCGGCTCGTGCGGCGTTTCTCCGATTCCGTCGCCATCGAGATCGGCACCGCCATAGTCGTGCCACCAGTTGCCGGCGATCCAGGGGCCTCCGACGATGTTCGGGCCCGAGGTCTTCCGGATGCTCCACTCGTTTTCTGGGCTGTCCTTGAGCACGACGTTCTCGTCGCTTTGCAGGGCGTTATTGAACAGGTTGTCGTAGACATGGTTCATCGTGCTGTTCTCCATGTGCAGACCCACCCGGTTGTGCTTCATGATGCTCGCGGTGATCGTGTTCGCCTGGGTCTTTGCTAGTTGGAGCCCGATCTTGTTGTCCGAGAGTTCAAGCCCCGTCAAATCATGGCCTCCGGTGCCGTCGACCCGGACCCCCACCTGGTTTCCTTTTGCCGCAACGCCTTCAACACTCACGCTGCTTTCAGCCTGCGTGATCAGGATTCCTACTTGGTTTTCGCTCAGGATCCCGCCGACGATGCGCATCTTGGACGCTTCATTGTCGACGAGAACGGCGAATCCATGGAGCCTGATCTCATTGCCCGTAAGGAGGACCCGTTCGGATTGGGCCACACGGATCCCCACGTTCGATCTTCCGATCAGTTCATTGTCTACCAGTCTGACGTCTGCAGAATCATCGGTGACCACGACTCCATGACCGGAACCCAGGATGACGTTGGCTTCCACGCGGAGGTCTTCCGCCCTGCTCACGTACACGCCGTATTCCCGGGCATCCGTGAACGTGTTGGCCACCAGCCCCAGGTCGCGGCCGCCGAAGAAGGCCACGCCGCCGGTCGAGACCTTGGAGATCTTGTTCGCTTCGAGACGCACGTCGCTCCCTTCCGTCACCCGGAACCCATGCGTCCCCCCGGCCACCGTGTTCTTGTCGAGCACGCCCTGGTGCGTCGCCCACAGCGCAACGGCCGCCCCGCTCCCGATGAACCGGTTCCCTTCGACGTGCAAAGCGGTGTCGTTCACCCCTTGGACTGCGCCCGAAGGGTTGTCCACGAACTTGTTGTCCTTGATGAGGGTGCCCGTTGTATCGATCGTGAAAAGAGCCGCATCCTCGTGCGCTTCGAACCGATTGTCCACAAGGGTCGTCCCCGAGGATTGTTTGACGACCACGCCCCGGTGCTGTCCGCTGCTGAACTGGTTTCCTCCGATCCATACATCCTGCGCATGCACACGCAGCGCGGTCCCGGCTTGGCCTGTGAAGTTGTTGCCCTGGACGCGGTGACCGGAGCCGGTCAACATGACGCTGTCCCCCGTGTCGGGCTCCTCCATTGAACCCTCCGGATGTTGCCGCGCCCCCTCGAACCGGTTGCCGGAGAGACTCAGGTTCTGGTTCTCCCTCTCACCTTGCCGGGCCTCCACGGCGTGCTTGTTGTTCGAGAACCGGCTGTCGTCCACCTCAACGTCCTGCGCGCCGATGAGCTGGATCGCCCGCTCATTCGAGATGAATGTGGCATTGTCGATCTTGACGGCCCCTGTCTCTTCCAGTCTCACGCCGGTCCCGAAGTTCTTCATCGTCACCTCGCGCAAGCTCACGTTGCCTGCCTGCTTGATCGTCAAGCCCACTTCTTCCCTGTGGCCCTTCAGCATGAGACCGTGGATCTCCAGGTGGATGCTCGTGTTCTGGACGAACATGGCATCCAGGCCGGTCTCCAAAAGAGACTCCCCATGGAGGATGAGGGGATCGTCCGCGGTGCCCACGCCCGGGGCGCCCTGGACTTCTGCCAGGCTGCGCAGCGCCTCGTCGCCCCGCACCGTCAGGGGGCGCCAGTCCGCATCCGGGTCGGGCATCTGGAGTTCGCCCCAAGCAGCAGAAGGCTCCGCGTGCGAGGCCGCGTCGAACCGCGATCGATCCTTGTCATCCAAATCGGCGGCTCGGTCCGCGCCCGGGCCGCCCAGGTTCAGACGGGGCAGGCTGCTATCGGCAAGGATCGGTCCCACGGTGAACCCGGCGACCACGAGCAGCCCCACGGCGAGCACCGCCAGAGACATCACCAAGTAACGCCGACGGCGATAATCCCGGGGTCTCATGCTCGCGTGACGGTCCAAACCTCTCACCCACCTCGGCGCCACCCAGGCGCACAGCGAGGAGAAAGGGGAATCCTGGCTTGATAAATGCTCGGGAAGGCATATGGCAAAGAGTGGCACGATTGGCCGGGTTTCGTCAAGTTGGAGGGATATTTTTGGGAAAGGTTGCTGGGCGCCGTTCCGGGGCGTGGGGGCCGTGTCTGGCCTATTGGTCACAAAATGTTACCCGATTATTTTCCAAAGGGCCGCCACGGCCCAGGGCCACCAGGCCAAAAGCAGGCTGATTCATGTAACAGAAACTTGGGCCCCGAAGATATCAGGGCTCCAACAGGAGGGAACGCCGTTTTCTCCTGGTTGGCGGACCCGGTCCGTCCAAGGGAGAGGCCCGGAAACATTTGGACGACCTTTCCAATCGACCTAAATAGAGACCGCCGTCATCTAAGGGAATGGAACGCGTGAAAGCGCTCCCACAGTCGCCTATGGTTTCCGATCGGTGCCTTACAAGTTCGGTCGGCGACCGAAGTGAGTGCAAAAGGGCAACACTTCTATAGGGGACTGCGGTCGCGCCGGACAAGTTCCAAGAGAAAGGTAGGTTCCGACAGGGACCTCCCGCGGTCCCCCTCTAACCTTGGGGGGTCCGCTTGCACACGCAAGAACGGAACACACCACACATGGAGGGAAGAAAAAACATGAAACAAACACGCAGAATCCTGGTCCTCGCCATCACGGCGATCTTCGCGGTCAGCCTACTGGCCGCGAGCTCGCAGGCGCAATTGGACTTCGGAGAACACCTGACGACGGACTCGGTGGATGTTGTACCTGTGCTAATCAGCACCGGCATCGGAAGCATCGGTACCCCCTGTTTCGATGACCTTGAGAACACGGCCACTTACGACACCGGGGATTCCGTGTATCTGACGCGCGACGGGGGCTGTGGCCCCTTGGCCACCAACGACGTCCGCCTCATGGAAGTCGGCGGTGAGGAAGCCGGCAGTAAGGTCCGCTCCTCGCATTCCGACCATGGGAATGATCTTGACACCATTGATCAGGCTGAACTTCGTTTCTTCGACGCTGACGGAAACGGGGAATTTAGTCCCGGCGATGATGCCTACTGGTGTCTGCGCGACGGAACGGGAACCTGTGCGGACAATTCACAAGTCTCCTCAGGCTGGCTCCGGCTCACTGAAGCTGGTGGCCAAGCAGCTGGTACCATCGTCCGCGGAGGCGATTCGGATCAGAACCAGGGTACCAGCCTGCTTGACAACACGGACATCGAGTTCTGGGATCTCGACGGGGACGCCTCATTCAACCGGGATGACGTCCTGTATTTGATCTCAAGCGGCAACACGGGTTTCCCGAGCGTGAACGATATCCGTCTCGGAGCACTGGATGGAACTGATGGATTCGGAGGAGTCCTTGATGCCACATCTCTTGAGACCGTTGCCACGCTGATTGATGACGACGTCGACAATCCGGCGGCTCCTGAAGGCAACCTCTGTTACCTAGATGACGACGGCGACGACTCGTATGACGCGGGTGAAACCATCTTCTTCATGGCCGACGAAGACTGCACCGGTGACATCGGCTCGAACGATCTTCGCCTTTCTGGAGACGACGCAGGTTCGAAAGTGAGCACCGGCGACAGCGAACACGGAACTGCAGTCGAAGGATTCGCCGTTGGTGATGACGATGCCGAGTTCCGCTTCTATGACGGCGACGGCACCGGTTTCTTCGGGCCGGACGACACGCTCTACGTGTGCCTTGAGCGCGGTACCAACACCTGTGGCGACAATGTCCGCGTTGGATGGCTCCGGCTGTCCGGCGATGAAGCAGGCACCTTCGTTGGCTCTGGCGACTCGGACCTGAACTTGGCGGTTGACGACGCGTCGGAATACGCTGTTGGCTACTGGGACCTCAATGGTGATGGCGCCTTCAACTCCGATGATGTCTTGTACATCCAAGTCGAATCCAGTGGATCGCCTGAACACCCGCTTGTGAACATGGTCCGTCTGGGTGAGCTTGATGAAACTGCAGGATTCGGGACCAAGCTCCACTCGGGCAGCCA
>CAYVRY010000146.1:0-5263 GCA_964452895.1 uncultured Halobacteriales archaeon | reverse complement strand
TGATCAACGCCTCGTGCCGGCTGCGGTAATGCCACCGCAGTGAGAGCGGCACCATGGCGACCTTCGCGCGGTCCAAAACGGACTCGAACTCATCCAACTGGCCCTCCTCGTACACATCCCCCTCGTCCAGCGTGACCGCCTGGAAAAACGGCGTCGGCGGCAACTGCCGCTGGTCCCCCGCCACGATCAACTGCGCGCCCCGGTAGATGCAGTTCACCGCGTCGCACGGCAACACCTGCGACGCCTCGTCGAAGACCACCGCGTCGAACTTCAACGACGACGGCAGGAACTGGCTCACCGAGAGCGGACTCATCATGAAGACCGGCTTCACCTTCTGCACCACCGGGCCCGCCTCCTCCAACAGACGCCGGATCGGCATGTGCCGCCGCTTCTTGTTCGCCTCCTTGCGGAGCACGGCGACCCCGCCGGCCTCCACGCGGGGCCGACGATCGTTGCCGGCCACCGCGACGGTCCTCACCGCGTTCTTCAACAACAGACGGTCCAGCTCCACGAACCGCGCCACGCGCGACTCGCACTCCTCCTGCGAATGCTCACCCAGTCGCTCATCCTGCTGCAAACAATCATCCACGAACGCCTGCAACACGCTGCGTTCAATGCCTGCCTCCACGTCGCCCCCCGGCCACTTCTGCTTCACCAGCGAAGAGACCACGTTGCCGACCCCCGCCTCGTCGAGCCGGCGGGAATACTCCGAAAAGGAAGCCCACTCATGGATCTCCTCCACGCTCCCTTCCATCTCCTCCAGGAACGACACACCATCATGGATCGAGACCTCCAGGTAATCCTGCACGCGCGCCGCGCGCCCCGGCTCGAAAAGGCGCAGCACACGGTCGCGCTTCGAGCACCATGTCTCCAGAAGCGCAGCCAGCGGGCCCGGGTCCTGCCGGCCATCCAAAAGACGCAGCGCCGTGTCCTCACCCACCGCCCCATTGGTCAACGAACGCACCTCGCGGCACCACGCCAACGCCGCGACCACCGGCTCCCAATCCGTTTCAAGGCTTTCATAGAGCGGACCCAAGAGCACCCGGTCGTCCTCCCGGTTCACCGTGAACTCGCTCTCCAGACGCAGCAGATGCCCCGCCTGGACCAGGATCCCCCGGCACCCACGCACGGAGACCGGCTTGCCCGCCACCGCGTCCACATGATCGACGATCCCGGAAAGGGAGATCGCGTGATCCTTGACCCGCTGGGCCTCCCGCGCCTGCCGGTCAAGAGACGCCGAACCGAAGCGGACACCATGACGCCCGGCCAGCAGACGACTTGCTTCATCGAACCGCCGGATCGCCTGGGCCACCTGCCCCGCCTCCCGATGCGTCGCATGGGGATGTTCCTCCAGGCGCGCGAAATGCTGTTTGAGCCGCTCCAGGTCCGCCCCGGCGCCGACACCCGCGACCACTTTTTTCGCCACCTGGAACGCCTGCTCCAACGCCTTCAGGTCACCGTCGGGGCCGCGCGCATAATGCGCCCCCAGTACCTCCACCCATGACGTGGAACGCTCATCGATCCGCTCCCGCAACCGTTTCAACGCCACCGCATGCTCCAGATCCGCCTTGACCCGCCTGTCCACCTTCCCGCGCCGGGTCACCGGTCTCAAGCGGTCCCGGTCGCTGCGGTACTGCTTCGAGAAAAACCGCGACCAACCCCGATGCATGGACCGGAACCGCCCCGCGAGCGCCTCCAGATCATCCAGCTCGACCACCGCGGGCAGAAACTCCCGGCCCGCCTGCTCCCGCGCCTCGTCGTACTTGCGCAGGACACCCTGATACTCGACCACCGCCTGCTCCACCCGCTTGATCCGCAACGGATCCAACCACGCACCCTCCGGCAGGCACGGGCTGCCCATAAGCGCCACCGTGTCCATCACCTCACGGATCCGTTCCAGGGTCGGCCCCTTCTCGGAAAGCCCCAATGCCTCGAAGACCCGCTTCGCGCGAAGCGGGATCTGCTCGGACAAAACCGCGACGCGATCCGCCGTCTCGCCAAGCGCCTGCAGATCCTTTTTCGACCACTCCAAGACCGGGGAATGCTCCTCGACGCCGGAGTCGCTTGCGCCCGCGCCGGCATCGGCGCGCGCCTTGGCCAACGCGGCCACCGACTCATCCAAACGCGCAACCGATGTCGCGTCCACCTCGTGCCAATCCCGCGCCAGGTGCGCCTTCATCCAAGCGGAACGCTCATGGTACTCCCTGCTCGCACGCTCCAGATGCTCCACGCGCTTCTCGACATCCACGAACGAAGGACGCGTCAACCATGAAGACGGCACCCGCGGCGCCTCGTTGGCCAACTGCTGCAACTGCAGGAACGCCTCCACGTCCTCCCGGCTTTTCGGGGCGGCCAGACCCAGATCCTGCGCGATGCGCCCCGCGGACGCCCGCAGGCCCACGAGGCCCTCGCGTGCCGCCTTCACCGCCTCCTGGATCTCCACGATGCGCGCCGCAGTGAACTCGCGCTCCGAGAGGTCGCGCCAGATGAAACGCTCGCCGCGCTCCACGGGGCCCCACGCGCGCGCCAGGCGCGCCGCGTCCTGGGTGATCCGTTCAAAGCGCTCCAGCTCCAACAATCGGTCGACCCCGATCGCGGGCGGGGCCAGCGGCAGCGACGAATGCGCGACCACGCGACCGATCGCCTCGTGCAGAGACATCCCCAACGGTCGCCGGGGCTCGTTGATCGCATCCGCGTACGCCGAGAGGTCCTCACGCAGGCGCCGCACCTGCTCGAGCTTGTGCGGCGACAACCCCTGCGGCGGGCTCACCCGACGCACCAGGCTGTCCCCCAGAAGCTTCGCCACCTCCTTGCGCCGCGCCTGGTGACTGTGAAGCGGAAAGACGAACTCGTCCAGACCGACCTCCTGGAACCGCTTCAACACGACATCCAACGCCGCCGCCTTCTCACTCACAAACAAGACCGACTTGCCCTGAGCCGTCAACTCCGCGATGATGTTCGCGATGGTCTGGCTCTTGCCCGTCCCGGGCGGACCGTCCATCACGAAACTCCTGCCGTCGCGCGCCGCCTGGATGCATTGCCGCTGCGACGAATCCGCGTCCAGAATCGCCGCCAGCTGCTCCGGAGGCGCATCCTCGTCCAGGGACTGCAATGAGACCGGCTCGAACGCCAGACGCGCCGCGTCATCACCGCCGAGCGCGATCCCCCTGACCACCGGGTGCGCAAGAACCGCGTCCCGATGATCCTCCAGGTCGCGATACATCACCTCCTTGTAGAACGAGAACGTCGCCAACACCGAACGCCTCTGGATCGACCAGCCCTTCTGGTCCATGATCCGCTCCTCCACCGCCTGGAAGACCTCGCTGGGCGTGTGCCCGTCCAACTCCCCGCTCTCCGGCAGCTCGATGCCGAACTCCGCCTCCATCTTGGTATGAAGCGCCGGGTTCACCACCGCATCCTCATCCGCCGGGAACAGCGCGTACGGCTCGCGCGGCGACGCCCGCCGCAACTCCACGGGCACCAACAGGATCGGGCTCTCCACCCAATCCTCCCCCTCCTGCTCGCGCCAACGCAGAAGCCCCACACCGAGATACAACACCCAGATCCCCTTGTCGATGAACTCCAGGCGGCTCTTTCGTTCCAGGGCCCGAAGCGTCTGTTTGAGGGAGACCGCATCCGGTTTCTCCGAGACGATCTCCCGCTGGGTGCGGTCCGACGGGACCATGCGCAAACGATGCGCCTCGTCCGGGTCCTCGCTGGGCACCGCGAAACCCCCCTCCATGGCGCCATCCCCCGCGGCCTTCGCATCCTCGGCGGGTTCATAGAACCGCCACGAGCGCGCCCGGCCCGAAGAGAGCCGCTGGACGAGTTCATCCGGGCCCGGCTCCAGGACCTCCAACGACGAGACCGGCGTCGATCGATAATAGATCAACCGGTTGCGACGCGAAAGATCGATCAGGTCGCTCTTCCAGCGCTCGAACTCACGAAGCAGACGGGGCGGGACGGGATCCGGGGCAACAGGCTCGGTCATGGTAAGACCCTTGGGTACAATGAAACGGCTTGCGCAAAACCCCTCAAGAACCGGATGCAACGCGCCTGTGCATCAAGACAGCGAGGCAGAGAGCAGGAACCATCACCGATAAGGCCGAAGGCGGTTTTAAGGGTAACCGTACATTCGGCGACGCGTCAGCCAATCGCACGAAACAGCACCCGATCCGAAAAAATCCGCACGCCAAGAAGGACCCGGTCGGGTTTGGCCTTTCCTGCCAACTTGCCAACCGTTAAACCCCACCTCTCCCGTAAAACCGAACCGGAGACGGCTCGTGAGCGACCCAGCACCCCAGAACGAGGAAGGCGAATCGCCAGAAGAGCAGACTGAAGCCCCGCCGGAAGGCGAGAACGCGCCTGCGTCAAGCCGCGCTCCCTGGTACCGCCGCCCCGGGCCCCTCATGGGGCTCCTCGTGCTGATCTTGATCCTCGCCGTGATCCTGCCGCCCGTGGTCGCCAGCGAGACCCCCGTGGGGCTAACCGGTGAAGGCCAAGCGAACGCCCAGGCCGGCGGCTGGGAACCAGATGAAAAGAACGAGAAGTTCTCCCTCATGGGCGGCCTGATCACCGTGAACCCCGTCACACTCACGCAAGGCGGCCAACCGGCCCCCACCGGGTACTACGTCTACTCCACCGTGAAGATCCCCGCCATGCTTCCGCTGGGCGTCGTGGAGGGACAGATGCAAGAGAACGCCCTCGAGCAACTCAAGGAGAACGGGGTGCGCGTCACCCGGCCCGCCCAATCGGAAGCCGCATTCGACGCGAACGGCCACGATGTGACGATCCAATACTTCAACGCGGTCGCAGAGAACGACCAACTGTTCCTCGCCGAGAGCGAAGTGGAACTCTTCATCGCCACCTGGCGCTGCAGCATCCTCGGCAGCTACGCGCTCGCCGTCGGGGCCGTTCCCGATTATGACGGCGGAGTGATCGGTGACGAAACCAAACTCCAGGAGATCGAGGACGGCCTCTTGGCGCACACACAGTGTGAAGGGTGAGCCCTTCACCGGTCGTCGGCTCCAACGCGTCAAAGGTGAAGACGGATCTGCGAGTCCTGCACGACGGACGCGTCGGCAAGGCTACTCCCGGAACACCAACAGGCTGCGGCCGAGCCCGACCATGTCCGCGTCCTTCAGGCGCACCCGCTCCCCCTCCCCCAGTCTCCTCCAGTTGTGTTCGGTCCCGTTCACATTGCCGGGCACATCCTCGAGAAAATGACCCCCGTCGCGCTTGACCACGCACGCATGAACCGGCG
>CAYVRY010000145.1:0-5265 GCA_964452895.1 uncultured Halobacteriales archaeon | reverse complement strand
TGCAATCCCACTCGCCCATCGGTGGGATGATCTGGCCCCCCAATGCAGAAAACCCCGAACCCATCGGCGCCCAACTCCCGCTCCTGATCCTGTATGGTGTCTTGGCGGCCGTCGGTTTCGGCTTCGCGGCCGCGTTCCTGCTTTTCGGACGAGGGGTCGTTTCGTCCCTCGGGCTCTCCGGAGCCATGACCACGGCCACGCATCTGAGCGTCGTCTGGTTGCTGGGCAACTGGGTGATCCATGACAGCCTCCACATCGCCAACGGGCACAACCTCTGGGGCCTCATCGCCATCGAATACGCATTCCACGGGACCTTGATCGTGGCCGGATTGATCCTCGCCGCTGCGATGCTCGCCGTGGCCCGCAAGAAGGCCGGGTCCACCCAGATCCCACCCCCGGCCTGAGCAATCAAGACATCCCCGCACGGGAAACGACGCAGGAAACCGTATCAACCACCTCCGCTTGCCCGGGCATCATGCGCAAAGCCGTTCTCGTGCTGATCGTCGCCTTGAGCCTGCTCGCGTTCACGGGCAGCGCCGAGGCGGCGCCCGAAGACCCGGGAGACGACCCGCCCTACCAATGCGTGGGCCCCTGGTACAAAGAGTACAAGGTGGGCCCGTTCACCGTCCTGGTCTGCGACCCCTTCATGGGCCAGCCTCCCTGGTGAACCGCTTCAAGGCACGCTTCGGCCCGCACCCCTCCATCCTGCTGATCCCTCCCCACGACTCCGCCCCACGATCCCTCCCGACCATCCATCCCACCCTTCCCGACCATCCATCCCACCCTTCCCGACCATCCATCCCACCCTTCCCGACCATCCATCCCACCCTTCCGCATTGAAGAAGGCCTCTTGTTCCACTGCACGTCCCCCTTCCGGCTCCACAGGAAACCAAGGGGTCCTGTGTGCACGCTTGTCAGCCCGCTACCCTTAAAACGGCCCCATCCGTGGCGCGCCCTCTGTCCGACGTCCGACGGCTGGGACCTGCGGTCCCCCAGCCGGAACGCGCCGGTCACGGGATGAACGCCATGGACCTCAAAGCACTCGAGGAGAAATGGCAGAAGCATTGGGAGCGCGAGGACGTCTTCCGGTTCGACTTCAAGGACGACCGCAAGGAGATCTACTCCTTCGACGTACCGCCGCCCTACGCCTCCGGTGCCCTGCACTGCGGCCACGCCGTACACTACACGCACCAGGACTTCATGGCGCGCTACCAGCGGATGCGCGGCAAGAACGTCTTCTTCCCGCTCTGCTTCGACGTCAACGGGATCCCCATCGAGGAACGCGTGGAACGCGAACGGGGCATCACCCGCAAGGACATCGGCCGGCAGGAGTTCATCGAACTCTGCTCGCGCTTCGCCGACGAGAACATCGAAAGCATGACCCGCCAATACCGGCGCCTGGGTCACAGCGCCGACGAATCGATCTTCTACCGCACGGACTCCAAGGAGTACCGGCGGATCACCCAGATCAGCTTCCTGAAACTCTACGAAAAAGGCCACATCTACAAAGGCGACCACCCGATCAACTGGTGCCCCCGCTGCATGACCGCCATGGCGGACGCCGAAGTGGAACACAAGGCCCGCGAGACCACGCTGCACTACGTGAAGTTCCACCTCACCGAACAAAACAGCGACCTGGAAGGCAAAGAGAACGTGGGGCAGGACGACGCCGGGCAATACCTGGAGATCGCCACCACCCGCCCCGAACTCATGTGCACCTGCCAGGCCGTGGCCCTTCACCCCGACGACGAACGCGCCCCGCATCTGGAAGG
Organism: uncultured Halobacteriales archaeon; assembly: GCA_964452895.1. Lineage (GTDB taxonomy): Archaea > Thermoplasmatota > E2 > JACPAO01 > JAHWKR01 > CAYVRY01. The sequence continues at coordinate 3,493 of CAYVRY010000145.1, read as the reverse complement.
CAAAAACATCCACGTGCCGCTATTCGAGCGCACCGTGAAGATCATCCTCGACGACACCGTGGACCCGGCCTACGGCTCCGGCACCCTCATGGTCTGCACCATCGGCGACAAAGAGGACCTCGCCAAGGTCTTCAAGCACAAACTCCCGCTGGAGATCGCCGTCACCGAGGACGGCACCCTGAACGAACGGGCCGGGGCCTACGCCGGGCAGACGATCACCGAAGCCCGCAAGAACACCGCCCAGGCCCTGGAAGAACAAGGGTTGAGGGTGCGCCACGAACCCACCGAAGGCAACGTCGGGACCTGCTGGCGCTGCAAGACCCCCGTGGAGTTCGTGCAGACCCCGCAATGGTTCCTGCGTCTTTTGGACCAGAAAGAGAACGTGCTGCGCACCGCGGACGAACAGAAATGGTTCCCGGAGTTCATGAAGGTGCGCCTGCGCGACTGGGTGGAATCCCTGGAATGGGACTGGGTCCTCTCCCGCCAACGCTACTTCGCCACGGCGATCCCCGTCTGGGAATGCACCAAAGAGGACTGCGACGGCGTCGTGGTCGCCCGCGAAGACCAGACCTACGTGGACCCCACCGTGGACGACCCCCCCGTGCCCGAATGCCCGAAGTGCGGCGGCGCGCTCGAAGGCTGCCAGGACGTCTTCGACACCTGGATGGACTCCTCGATCAGCCCGCTGTTCAACACGTTCTGGCACCGCGACGAAGGCCGCGGCAAGGGCATGCATGAACGCATGTACCCCATGACCGTGCGCCCGCAGAGCCACGACATCATCCGCACCTGGCTCTTCTACACGATCCTCCGGTGCACCCTGCTCACCGAGAAGACACCGTTCACCCACGTCATGATGGGCGGGTTCATCCTCGACCCGCAAGGCCACCCCATGCACAAATCCCGCGGCAACGTGGTGGACCCCATGGACGTGGTGCACGAACACGGCGCCGAGGCCCTGCGGTACTATGCCGCGCTATGCGACCTGGGCGAAGACAACGCGATCCGGGACCAGGACTTCGTGCGCGGGCGCCGTTTCGCCATGAAATACCTGAACGTGCAGAAGTTTCTGGGCGCCGTCGTCAAGGGCCAGACCCCCATGGCCGTGCCCAGCGTGCGCGTGAACCCCGTGGACGCCTGGTTCCTGGACGAACTCGCCGGCACCGTGGAGGCCGTCACCCAGGCCATGGACGAGTTCGCCTACAGCCGCGCCCTGCGCACGCTGGAAGGGTTCATCTGGCGCACCTTCGCCGACCACTACATCGAACTCGTCAAGGCACGCGCCTACCGCAACGACTCAGCCGGGGAAGCCGCCCGCGCCGTGTTGTACCACGCCGGCTGGAGCATCACACGCATGCTCGCCCCCTTCCTCCCCCACATCACGGAAGAAGCCTACCACGAGATCTACTCGAAACACCTGGCCGCCGACCACGACGAGATGCACCCGCCGAAAAGCGTCGCCCTGGCCAACTGGCCCACACCGGTACGCCAACATCCCGAACAAGCCGCCGCCGGAGCCGTCGTCAAGGAGATCGCCGCCGCCGTGCGCAGCTGGAAATCGGACGCCGGGCTCGCCCTGAACGCCCCGCTGGCCTACCTGCAAGTGATCCCCGACCAGGAACCCGAACTCCTGCAGGCCGCCATCGTGGACCTGGAAGGCGCCACGAACGCCACGAAGGTCGAAGTCACCGCGACCGCCGCGAACCTGCAGAAACGACCGCTCGCCGTGGTCCCCGTGAAATCCGTGATCGGCCCCCGGTTCAAGGCGCAGGCCCCGCAGATCACTGCAGCGCTGCAAACCATGGACCCGGAAGAAGCCGCCGCGGCGCTCGGCGAGAACGGCGCACTCCGCGTGGACACCGAGACCGGGCAGGTGGAAGTGCCCAAGGAAGCCGTCACGATCCGCACCGGCCACACGATCGCCGGCAGCGAAGTGGACGTGCTGGAAGTGCCCGGCGCGGTCGTGGCGCTGCGCCGCGATTGAAACACCTGCCGAGGGCGAGCCCGCCCAGGGACTCATTTCGCCCCCGCCTGGAACGGATCCATCCCTCTCCCGCCCTGTTCCGGCTCCACACCACATCCACAACTCAAATAACCACGGCTCCTGCCGCGCACCGTGGCTCCCACGAAGGACCAAGCGGCCGTGGCGTGGACCCTCGCCATCGGAGCACACGTCGCCTGGGGGTTCCTGGCACCCGGCGGCAAGATCCTGCTGGAGTGGTGGCCCCCCTGGTCGTTGAACGCCGTGCGCCTCAGCATCGCGACCGTGGTCCTCATGGTGATCTACGGCCGGCAGGAGACCCTCTACGCCCTCAAGGCCCTCCTGGTGGACAGGAACCTGATCATCCTCGGCGTGGTTGGCGTCGGCTTCACCTTCGGCCTCTACATCGCCTCATTGCGCTACATCGAAGCCACCGTGGCCGCCGTGCTGATCTTTCTTGCTCCCTTCATCACCGCCGGGCTCGCCCGGCTGACGATCCGGGAACCCATCGGTTGGCATCTTCCGGTCGCGGCGGCGATCATGCTCACCGGGGCCTACCTGAGCGTCTTCGGGCTGGAACCCATGACCCGCGCCCTGTTCGCCGCCGGGGTGGGCCTCGGCATCGCGATCAACCTCGCCAGCGTGCTGGGCTGGTCCGTCTATACCGTCCATCTGCGCGTCATCGCCCCCCGCTACCCCCTCTCCCGGCTGATGATCGCCACGTTCACGGCCGCCAGCTTCTTCTTCGTCGCCGGCGCCGTCGTGTTCGACCCGGCCCGGCTCGAAACCGCGGCCGTCCTGCAGCCCATGGCTCTCGTGCACCTGACCCTCTACATCGCCTTCCCCGGGCTCATCGCCTATCTCCTGTACGCGCGCGCGATCGGCCGCACGGGGGCCGGCCCGATCACGATCCTGCTCGGCGTCGAACTGATCGTCGCGAGCATCCTCGCCCACCTGCTCTTGAACGAACCCTTCCCGCCGTCCCGGGTCCTCGGACTGGCCCTGGCCGCCGTCGCGGTGGCCGGGTTCGTCTGGAAACAAAACGGCTTCGAACGCCGCATGCGCGAACTGGGGCGCATGCCCACCACCGGGCAGGAAGGTTGACGGCAGGACCCCCTACCGGTTCCGCTTCGACCCGTAGTCGTCCTTCTGGAGCGAATACTGGCAGTAGGACAAGGTCTCCAGGATGTGCGGCCGGCGGCGGTCGAAGGTCGCCGAATCCGGGATCGGCATCCACACCCAATCCTCCGGGTCGCCATGGATCGCCGGGTCGTGCATCCCGTTGTGCTCCGGATGGAGCGCATCCGCCTGGTGCTTGGTCCCCGGCGGGGCGTGCAAGACCCAGCGCGGGAGCACGTTGTTCGGCTCCGCGACGCCGCGCTCGATGGTGCTTTTGCGGGTGTCTTCCGGCAGCCGCAACAACATGCCGCCGTCGGCCGCCACCGCGAACAACCGGGTGGTCTCCGACTCCTGCCCGAGTTGTCCGCCGCAGAAATAACACTCCCCCTGTTC
>CAYVRY010000144.1:0-5296 GCA_964452895.1 uncultured Halobacteriales archaeon | reverse complement strand
AGTCCGAACAGTTTGTGCAGTTCCTGCCAATTGGATACGTAGTCGACTTGATCGGTTTCGAACCCTGCGTCCTCCCGTGGTCGTAGGATCCGGTAATCGGTATCCGGATGCAGATAGAACCAGACCCGTGTGGGGTCCGCTTTGTTCTCAAGGCACCAACCCAGGACGTCGTCGATGGTGTCGCCAGGACAGAGGATCACGGCGAGGATCCATGATTCTGGCGGTCGCCAGTCCATCAAGTCCTTGATGTCTCGACCTACACGGACCCGGCCCTGGACGGCTTTGATCTCTTGGTCGCGGATCGTCAGGCACGGTTCGCGGCTTGCCAGGATGAAACCCGTCGTGTCTTTCCAGTGGCCGCGCACCACGGTGTACCAGTCGGGGTGGCGGGCCGGGCTCATGAGTCTGCCTGGACGCCTTTTCGATAGGCTTCGATGCTTTCGTGGTGTGGGACCATTTCATGCAGACGGAACACCACGAGTTTGCCGAGCTCGGTGAGCGCGTAGCGCCGCTCCCCTGTCTTTACGTTGAGGCCCTGCTTGATCGTGCCTTCGTTGCGCAGGCGCGTCAAGGCCTTGTTCAGCACGTTGTCGTTGCGGCCGCCCAAGAGTGGTTTCAGGTCGCGATACCGTTTCGGGCGGCCGACCAGGGCCTCCAGGATCTCTCGGTCCATGGGTGGGTCCTGGTGGAGTAACCGGATTGCCAACCTGTACTCGACGTCCGGCTCAGGCAGAGCCCAGGTCATTGGCCACCTCCCCCTGCGTGTCTTCCCCGCATTACATACCGGTTGGTATGTTAGATTTATAAGCTTTGGCGTTCAAGGGATGGAGTGGAGGGGGAGCATTGTAAGCCCCTGTCCAGAAGAGGCTTAGAATCGCAACGCGGGTGTTCGGAACAAAATGGCCAAAGGAAGAAAAACCAGGGTCGACTCATGGCGTCATTTAAGTAGAAAAGGGGACCATAAAGGGGCTCGGAGACTGTAATGACATCCGATATCGAGGAACGGTTGGCCCGCGTGGACATGGAGATTCATGCAATCCTGGACAAACTCCGTTCCGAGCGAAAGAGCAGTGTGTCCATAGATGCCTTGTCGGAGCGAATGCGAAAGGCGAGGATTTCTGATGAAGAGTCGACCGGGATGATCCGGAACATGCGCGATAAAGAGTATGGGACATGAGATACATCCTGGATACGACCGTCTTGATCAAAGCGATATTTCCCCCCCGTAGGAGGAAGAAAGACGCGGTCTACTAGGAACAACTTCGTCTTCATGCGAGTGCCGTGAAGATAATGAAGAGTGTCGAAGAGGGTGGGGACACCATGGCAATTCCTTTCCTTGCCCTGGTTGAAACGGCAGCGGTCGGAGCCCGGCTGACTGGCCAGGCGGGCCTGGGGAGGGAAGCGGTCTGTTACGTCCGTAGCCATGCCACCCTTTTGAGTGACGTTATGATCCATGACGAGTCCGTCGATGTCGCATGTGAAACGAAGGCGAGTGGTTTCGATTCTGTGTTTATCGCGTGCGCCCGCATGACGGAGTCGGTCCTGGTCACGGATGACAAGAAGATGCATCAGGCTGCGCTCGATTTAGGCGTAGAATCGCGACTCTTGAGGGATATGTAGCATTCTGGACCTACTCCGGTCCCGACTCAAACCGGCTGCGGGGCCCAAGAGAGGGAAGAAGAAAGAAAGAGGAAAACGGACCGGCCCTAGAACTGACTGCCTTGGCTTGCTGAGTCAAGCCCGTAGTAGATGTCGACTCTTCCGCTGTAGATCACGTCGCCATCCGTGAGTTCCACTTCGAGGTAGTGGTCGCCGGTGCCGCTCAAATCACCATTGAGCGTGATGTTCGCCTGCTCGCCGGAGCTCAGGTTGAACGCTTCCTCAGCGAGCACGTCACCGTCCGGGCCAAGGACCCGCACGGTGCCTTCGCTGTCGAAGAAGCCGTCCGACTCGAAGTCCAGGAACGCCGTGAAGTTTACGGCCCCTTCCTCGACGGGCAACGTGTGGTTCTCGGTGGGACCGCCGCCCAGCAGGCCGCTGCTCAATTCTGTCTCGGGGATCTCCACGCGGTCGTGGACGGAGACCTGGATGGTCGTCGTGTCGGTGATCGCGTCGCCGGCCCCGCTGCTGGCGTTGCCGCCGTCGGCTTGGGCCTCGACGGTGAGGTTCACGCTGTAGGTTCCGGCCGCCGTGTAGTTGTGTTGGACAACGGGTTCTCCAGGTGCGGTCACTTCGATGGTTTCGTTGTCACCAAAATCGAACCGCCAGGTGGTCAGTTCGCTCTCGGTCGCGGTGGAGCCGGAGGCGTCGAATGTGAAGGGTTCCCCGACCCAGCCTTCACTGGATTCGGCGCTGAGCTGTGCAGTGGCTGTGGGTTGGGAGGGCTGAGGGGTGAACGGATCCTCGTCGGGCCCTGCGTCCATGGAGCCTTCCCCTCTGTCTTCGTCTTCTGGTGGATGTGCACATCCGGCGAGCGCGGCCGCCGCGAGTAATGTGGTAACAACAACGGCAATCCGTTTTGTGATAGCCTTGTTTTGCATGGGAAACCCGTACATTCGCCCCCCTAAAAAAAGGGTCTTTCATGGGATTCGACGGTTCAAATGGCGAATGACACAAGTGGGCGTACATTCCTGGTGTTCCTTCCGGTAAGGAAGCCAGTCTTGCGGGGGACCATGCGCTCCCCATAAGAATCCCCGGGTGTTGCCACCTTTGTATGAGTTTCCTCGTCGGTCCGTTGGACAATCTGTTCCGCTTCGCCCATGTCGGTGCCGCGATCTTGTGGGTGGGTCTTCTGCATTTCATGGTGTTCATCCGTCCTGCGATCTTCAGTGGGCTCGCCGAGAGCACGAAGAAGGAGGTCCTGCCGCACCTGGCGGCGCGGGTCATACCGTGGCTGTTTTGGGGGTCCCTGGTGACGGTGCTCGCCGGTCTCGTGCTCTACGCCGACAGGCTGGTCCGCCTCCCCCTTGCAAGTAACCAATGGGAACTCCACGTGGGCGCTTTTTTGGGGCTGGTCATGCTCGGCCTGGGCCATGCACTGATCCTGCCGGCGCTGCGCCGCGTGGCCCAAATCAAGGAAGGGGCGGCGCCGCTGCCGAGCGGACTCTTGGAGCGCACGCACAAGACAGCGCGGCTTTCCGCCGTGCTCTCCTGGGTGGTTCTCGCCTTGATGGTCCTGGGCAGCCACTGAAGGGCTCGTGGCCGCGGTTAGGGAGAATGATAATGCTCAAGAGCCCTCCCCCGTTCCGGCGCGCCATGTCCTTTCACTTGGCTGAAGGCGATGCGATTGTGCGCTACCTACACATCATGGCCGGCATCTTCTGGATGGGGCTGTTGTGGTTTTTCAATCTGATCAACGGGAAGGTCATGAAACAGATCCCCGCCGAGGTCAAGAAGGAGGTGTTCCCGCGGCTCATGGGCCCGGCCATGTGGTGGTTCCGCTGGATGGCCATGTGGACCCTGATCCTCGGGCTGATCCTGCTCGGCCTCCTGATCGAGCGCCAAGAGGGCTTCATGGAGGTGAACGCCGGAATTATCTTGGGCATGATCCTCGCGATCTACATGTGGTTCAACGTGTGGTTCATGATCTGGCCCCGTCAGAAGCTGATCATCGCGAACCTGGGCGAGGGCGGGCCGAAACCGCCAGAGGACGCAGCGCCGAAGGCCGCCTTCTATTCACGGATCAACGCCTGGCTGTCAATCCCCGTGATCTTCCTCATGGTGGCCAGCGCGCATCGAGGCGGCAGCTTCCCCACGCTGGGTTCGCTCTTCGGGATGTGAAGGCGCACGAATCACTCCATAACTCTTCCCTGATTCTTTTCCCGGCGCGATTGACGCTGCCGGCATCCACACCTGAGTGTGACGATGATTGCCCCTTTGAGGCCAAAATCCCTCGTTCATGTGTTGGTAAGCCGCGGTGGTCGGCCTTCTCACAACACGCCGACATAATGGGAGCATCCCTGCAGAAGGAATGCCACCAGCGCAAGACCGACGAGCATGGAGATTACGGTCTTTTTCGACACCAAAAAAATGAATATGTGCCCACGATGGATAAAACGCTCTCCAGCCGAAAAAATTCAGTCGCCTGTGAAAATAGAGGGGGTAAGAGGAGGAAAAAGGATGCAGGGGCGGGGTGTTTTACTCCGAGGCGTCGTCGCCTTCGGTCACGGTGATGGATCCCGTCTGCGGGCCGTGGTATTGGCAGTGATAGGGGTACTCACCGGGTTCGTCGAACGTGAATTCGAAGGTGTCGCCGGGGTCCAGGTTGCCGGAGTCCCATTCGCCGTCATCGGCGGTGCTGGTGTGCGGCTGGCTGTCCATGTTGCGCCACCGGACGGTCGTCCCGGCGTCGATGGTGAGGTTCGATTCCTGGAACCCTTCGTCCGTGCCGTCCACGATGCGCACGACCTCGACTTCATCCCCGTCGCCGCCGTCGTCTACGCAACCGGCCAGCCCCAGGGCGAGGGTGAGGGTCGTCAGGATCAGGAGGTTTCGCTTGAGCATCGGCAGCCGGTTACCAACGGGTCTATTTCAAGCCTACGGACACGTCGGCCCAAAGGGAGTGGATCGCCCTCCCCAGCCGTGATCGCCTGACAGGGGCCGGGACCGGGGCAACACGCCGACGGCAACGCTTTTTAATCATAAGGGGCACCTTGGGCGTTGATGGTGCGCGTCCGTTCCCTTCACACAGTCGTTTTCGCGATTCTCATGTCGGCCGTTCTGGCCGGTTGCATTGGTGGCCCCGATCCCACGGACCCGGGCCCCACCACCGACGGGCCGCCTCGGGCGGCGTTGCAGGACGTCGCTGCTGCGGTATCGGCGGGCAACGACTCCGTGAACATCGCGTTGACCTCCACCAGGAACGAGAGCGGCAACGGCGAGGTCGATCCCTGGGGGGATTACCTGGCCGTGATGAAGCGCGGCGACGACCCGCGCGTCGCGGTGCTCAATGTCGCGGACCCGGAGGACGTCTGGTTGATGGACGAGTACTCCCTGCCGGGTGTGGTCGACGTGAAATGGAGTGCGGATGGTCAATACCTCTTCGTCGGTTACGACGGCGGGCTGGGTCATTTCCCGCTGGACCTCATGGACCTGCGTGAGGCCGGCGTCTATGTCCTGGACGCGAGCGACAAGTCGAACCTGGAACTGGTCCATTTCGAGGAGGTGGGCCCGCGGCGCGGACCGCACATGATCTTCGTGCATCAGCAGCCGGACGGTCGCGAGTTGGTCTTCAGTGCGGCTGGCGAGATCGTGATCCATGAGTTCGACCGCAGCAGCGAGACCATGACGGAGCTCG
>CAYVRY010000143.1:0-5356 GCA_964452895.1 uncultured Halobacteriales archaeon | reverse complement strand
TGGTTCGGGATCGGGTTGGCGATCACGTTGATGCTCCCCATGGTGTTCATCTTCAACATCGGGACGGATTACGCAGTGCACCTTGTCTGGAACATGCGCCAGTTGGGCGACCCGCACAAGGTGTATGCGAACGTGGGCAAGGCGATCTTCTTCAGCGCGCTCACGACCATGGGCGCGTTCGCGTTCTTCGTGCCGATCCGCAACGTGGCCATGAGCCGGACCATGGTCGCCACGCTCGTGGCGATCGGGGTGATCTTCCTGGTCACCGTGATCGTCGTCGCGCTGGCCTATCGGGTCGTGCCGCCCGCGAAAAGGGCCCCCGCCCCGGGGCCGGCCTCCACGGCCGAGGCGCCTTCGCCGGCCTCGGGATCAACCGCCGGCCCGGCATCGGCGGCATCGGCCGAGGGGCCGACCCCCGGACGCTCATGGCGTCGGTCGCCGGATTGAGGGCAGGCCTTCCTGTTATATACCCAAGGATGGAGCCTGGCTCCCGGGGTGGTGGCCATCTTTGTCCCGGTGAAAGGGATTAAATGCTTTGAGAACAAAGTACACTTTGGATACCCAATGTCGGACTCCAGTGAAACCAAGCAGTCGAACCCCCGTGATGTCCCCCCGCGTGAACTCATGGACATCCTCCAGGCGGACCTGCCGCCCCAGGAGGCCACCCTGCGCATCGGCAACGCGGCCCAGGAGCGGGTGCCCGTGCATGCCGACCAGAAGCGACCGGGTCGTTACTGGGTGCATTTTTCCGATCTCTCCGCAGAATCGCGCCACATCCTGGATTGTTGCCCGGATGTGGAGTTGCGCGTGGACGGCGTGAAGGAACAAGGCGGCCGGGGCTTCCAGAAGAGCAAGCAGCCCGGCCCGGTGCTGGAATGGCGCCGTGACTGATCGCCTGCAACGTCCTCGCGTCATGGACCGATAGCTTTCTCTGAAACCGGGCGTGCCCCGGTCTCGTGAAGCGGACGCGCGAGCGCTTGGTGCTCACCGGTTGCGTGTTGGGGATCTTCCTCGCAGCCAGCGAAGGCACCATCGTGGGGACCGTGATGCCGTCCATCGTGGCGGACCTCGGAGGCTTCCCGCTCTATCACTGGGTCTTCAGTGTCTACATGCTCGCCTCCGCGGTGAGCATGCCCATGTGGGGCAAAATGGCCGATTTGTATGGCCCACGTCGTCTCTTCGTGGTCGGGGGCCTCCTTTTCATCACGGGCTCGGCATTGGCCGGAACGAGCCCGAGCATTCATTATTTGATCGCGTTCCGGGTGGTCCAGGGCGTGGGGGCGGGCAGTCTCTTTGCGCTCCCGTTGACGATCCTGGCGCACCAGACCCCACCGCACCGGCGGGGTCACGTGATGGGCTTCGCCGCCGGCACGTGGGGCATCGCGGCGATCCTGGGGCCCCCCGTGGGTGCGGCGGTGGTCTCCGCGCTGGACTGGCGCTGGGTGTTCTACCTGGCGATCCCGTTCGGTCTCACGGGCCTGTTCCTGGTCCATCGCTACGCGGTGGACCCGCCGGTCCGCTGCGAGGCCCGATTGGATCTGCCCGGCGGCCTCGCCTTGGGCGCGCTCGTTCTTGCGCTGCTTATGGGCACCCAGAGCGTGCGCGAAGGCACGCCGCTATTCGCCGTCCCTGCACTGGCTTGGTACGCGTCGGCGCTCCTCGTCGTCCCGCTTTTCGTGTTCTTCGAGCGGCGCGCTTCGGATCCGATCGTGCCGCTGCGCCTTTTCGGTCATCCGCTTTACCGTGTGGCGAACGCGGGCAGTTACCTCATGGCGTTTTGCGTGTTCTGCGCGATCGTCTATGTCCCCATGCTCACCACCTTGGGGGACCGCAGCGACGTGGTGCGCGCCGGCTTGAGCCTGGTCCCCGCAAGCCTCGGTTGGGCCACGGGCGCCATCGTCGGCGGTCGCCTGGTGGCTCGCGTGGGCGGCAGGCGTTTGGCCATGTTCGGGGCCGCGTTGGCTGCGGCGGGTTTCATCGCGGCGACGCGGCTGACGCCGACGACCCCGCTCTTGCAGATCATCCCCGTCATGCTTCCCATCGGTCTCGGGATCGGTTTCACGAGCCCGGCGATCCTGGTCACACTGCAGAACCATCTCGGCGGCAGCCACATGGGCGTGATCACGTCCGGGGTGGCCTTCTACCGCCACCTGGGCGGCAGCATGGGGGTGGCGTTGCTCGGGGCGTTGATCCCCGCCGCCGCGGACGCCGCGCTCGGCCAAGATGCGGTCAACCCGGGCGTGGTCGCCGGGGTACAGTATGTCTTCTTCGCAGCGGCGGGCGTGTTGATCTTCACGCTGCTCTTGATGACCCGGTTGCCGGCTTCGATCCTGCCAGAGGAGAAAAAGCGGGACGCTCGGCACGACAGGCCGACCTCCGATGATCATGGCTTGCACGAGTCCGCTCCTGCCGCCAGGCCGACACGGTTAAGAGAAGGGTAGCGGTCGGCGGCGACGGCCCGATGCGGACATGGTCTAGGGGTATGACAGGAGCTTCCCAAGCTTCTAGCCCGGGTTCAAATCCCGGTGTCCGCACTTTGGAGGCGTGAGACGACAGGCAGCAGGCGGTCATCCGCGTACCTGCGTCCCCGGTCCGCCGGGTCATACCGCCGCGGCGGCAGGCCGCTGGGTCCGGTGGACCTCAGGCATGGGCGACAGGTTCGCCAGGACGAAGGCGCCGCCGGCGAGCACCAGGTCGCGCACCGCGATGTCGTAGAACCCGGCGATCACGAGGTTGATCGAGATCGCGAGAAGCCAGGCGCTCAGTACATAGGCGGCGATCTTGGTGTACCGGGTAAAAACGGCGACCCCTACCGCGACCTCGATCACGCCCACGGCGTACATGAACGTCTGGGGGGCGATGTTCAGCGTCGCGGGCAAGAAATCAGCGAGGTATCCCGGCCAGTCCACGAGCAGGTTCGTGAACTTGTCCAGCCCGGCGAAGATCGCCATCAGGCCGAACAAGACGCGGATGGTCCACCAGTTCCGGTCGATCTTGCGCATGGGCCCCGCTTGATGATTCAGTTACAAGGGTTTTTGTCGAGCGGTAAATGCTCGGGTCTTCATTTGCCGGTTTGATCCTTTTCCACGGCTTTTTCCAGTTGGGCGAGCGGGGATTCGATGGGGTCCTCGGCGTCCATTTTCGCCGCGAGGTCGACCTTGCGGACCCCGAGAACGAGCGCCACCGTGGCGATCCCCAGAAAGATCCAGCTCTGCCCGAGGGCGGCTGGGAACATCCCCGGGTCGCTGATCAGCGTGTTGATGAGGAGCAGCACGGGTGGGAGGAAGAAGATCGCCGCGACGACGAGGAAAACGATGCCCAGGTTGCGGGTGCTGCGACCGGCGTTGACCGAGGTGGAGTTCTCTTCCAGTCGCTTCGCCATGGCTTGGTATTCGTCCTGCCAGGCCCGGTCTCGTTCGGACGGCTCCTTGTCTTCCGGGTCCAAAAGAAGCGGCGGGCCGATGTGTCCGCACTGGTTGCATACCCAGGCGACGCCTTCGCCACCTCCGGGCCACAGACCTTCCCGGATCCCCTGCGGTCGGATGTCGCGGTCCGAACACCGCAGGCAGACGGGGATCTGGCCGGAGTAGGCGGGAATCACAAGTATAGAAGGGGTCTCCTGCTTCAAGTCTCTTTTCATCGATGTAAAATGGGGGCTTCTTTTGTCATGAACCCGTCATCCCTCCTGGTCCGGTCTAATGGGAGGTCCCAAACCGTGCATCTTTCAAGGCGCCCCGGATTCGCCGTGCTGTTTGTCCCGTTCAATCGCATCCTTGACCGTCCAGGCCGTCAAACCGGATTCTTTCGATGACGCGGTGTTCTGCGTCGCACTGCCGAAGTCGGGGGCCCCGGCCAGCGGAAAGAAGTCGCCCGACTGGAAGAAATGGCAGGCCACACTCAAGACGTGGGCACCGCACCACGCCGCTGCAGCCACGAAGTTGGGGGGCAGCGGGTTGAGAAGGGCGCTGGAAGCGGGTGTGTTCGACGGTTCCAAGGGCTCTACGTTGTTGCTGCCTGCGGGGAAGAGGACCTGGTTGCTCTTGGTGGGGTTGGGGGACGAGGAATCCGTGAAAACGGAGCGTCTGCAGCATGCCGGTGCGGTGGCGGCGCGCACGGTGCTCTCGTTGCAGGGTCATCGACTGGTGAGTCTGCTGCATGAGGCGCCCGTCGAAGGTCTGGATGAGGGCGAACGCCTGGAGGCATCGCTGCAGGGGATCGTCCTGGGGGCGTACAAGTTCGACCGGTTCCTTTCAGGCGACCATGGGAAGAAGAAGACCAAAGGCGCATCTTCCAGCAGGAAGGGTGGCAGCGCGGACAAGGATACGTTGCATGTGACGTTGCTGGTGCGCGATGCGAAGGCGTCCCGTGCGCTGGGCCCGCGCGCCCAAACGGCGCAGATCGCAGCGGAAGGGCAGCTGACGGCACGGGATCTGGCGAACCTGCCTGCGAACGTGGCCACACCGGATCATTTGGCCCGTGAGGCCAGACGGCTGGCGCGGGAGGTGGGCCTCGGTTGCAAGGTGATGGGCGTCCCGGAGCTGAGGCAGAAGAACATGACGGGGCTGCTCGCCGTGGGGGAAGGCTCGTCGAACCCGCCGCGTCTGATCGTGCTCAAACACACCCCGAAGAACAAGGGCAAGGGGCCGTACAAACGCGTCGTCGTGGTGGGCAAGGGGATCACGTTCGACACGGGCGGGATCAGCATCAAGCCCAGCGACCGCATGGAACTGATGAAGTACGACAAGGCGGGGGCGTGCGCGGTGATCGCCCTCATGGAGGCGGTGGCCCGATCGGATCTGGGACTCGAGGTGGTCGCGCTCGCGGCGTGCGCGGAGAACATGCCCAGCGGGTCCGCGTACCGGCCCGGCGACATCCTGACCATGGCGAACGGGAAGACCGTGGAGGTGCTGAACACGGATGCAGAAGGCCGCATGGTGCTCGCGGACGCCTTGGACTACGCCGGGAGCTTCAAGCCGGATGCCGTGGTGGACTTGGCCACGCTCACGGGGGCGATCGATGTGGCGTTGGGCGGGCATTACTCGGGTCTGATGACGACGGACGACGAGCTGGCGCGAAGACTCGAGCAAGCCGGCACGAAATCCGGGGAGAGGCTGTGGCGCATGCCCATCGGCCCGGAGTACCAGGAACAGATCAAGGGATCGCACTCGGACCTGGTGAACGTCGGCGGGCGCAGCGGTGGGGCCTGCACGGCGGGGCAGTTCTTGTCGAACTTCGCACCGGACGACGTGCCCTGGGCGCACCTGGACATCGCGGCCACGGCGTGGGATGAGAAGAACCGGCCGGAGAACCGCAAGGGCGCCACCGGGGTGGGGGTGCGTTTGATGATGCGGTTTTT
>CAYVRY010000142.1:0-5363 GCA_964452895.1 uncultured Halobacteriales archaeon | reverse complement strand
AAACGGGCCCTGTGGGTGCGCAACAACAAGGTCGCGCAGTGGTGCGTCGACGCCCAGGGGAACCTGAGCTTCGGCATCGGGGACCACACGGACTTCGAAGGCCAACGTTACGACCCGGAAGTGGGCGTGTTCGGGATGGACGTCAACGTCGTGATCGACCGCCCCGGCGGCCGCGTCAAGCAGCGCCGGATCAAGACCGCCCGGGTCCCCCGCCGCCATCGTCTCTCCCGGCCCGAGGCGAAGGAGTTCCTGACCAAAGAGTTCAACGTGGAGGTGGTCGAATGATCTCGATCAAAAGCAAGAGGAAGGAGTATGGACGCCGAGAGGGCTGCAAGCGCTGTGGACGCAAACGTGGACTGATCCGTCGCTACGCGATGCGGATGTGCCGCCAATGCTTCCGTGAATCCGCCCTCCAGATGGGGTTCAAGAAATATTCATGAGGTGAACCATCATGCTGAACGATCCCCTGGCAAACGCCCTTTCCCGAATCAAGAACGCCGAACGAGTCGGCAAGGCAGCCGTCGAAGTCACCCCCGCGTCCAACCTGGTGGGCCGTGTCCTCAAGGTGATGCAGGACGGAGGGTACATCGGTCCCTTCGAGTTCGTCGACGACGGCCGTGCCGGCACCTTCAAGGTCAACCTCATCGGAAACATCAACGACTGCGGTGTGATCAAACCCCGTTACTCGATCAAGAACACCGATTTCGACAAGTGGGAATCCCGCTACCTGCCCGCGCAGGATTTCGGTGCGCTGATCCTCACCACGACGACGGGCGTGGTGCCGCAGGGTGAAGCGAAATCCGCCGGAGTGGGCGGGCGACTATTGGCATATGTGTATTAGAGGTGGTTCCAGATGGCGAAAGTAGCGATCTCCAGACGCACGGTAACAATCCCCGAAGGCGTGACCGCCTCGTTCGACGACCACGTCCTCACGGTGAACGGTCCCAAGGGGAACCTGAAGCGGCGGTTGAAGGCCGCCGGCATCGACGTGAGCATCCAGGGGGACACCGTGGAGATCTCCGCCGAGCTGCCCCGGCGTCGGGAGAAGGCGCTCACGGGGACCTACGAGGCCCACGTGGCGAACATGGTGAAAGGGGTCTCGAAGGAGTTCAAGTACACCATGAAGATCGTGTACAACCATTTCCCGATCAAGGCCCGCGTGGAAGGCAACACGTTCGTCATCGAGAACTTCCTCGGGGAACGCCATCAACGATCGGCCCCCGTCCTGCAGGACGTGAAGGTCCAGGTCAAGGGCGACCAGGTGGTCGTATCCGGTGCGGACCGGGAGAAGGTCGGCCAGACCGTGGCGAACATCGAACGGGCGACGAAGGTCAAGAGACGGGACATACGCGTTTTCCAGGACGGGATCTACCTGGTCTCCAAGGAGGTTTGAAGTTGGCGCAAGACGAGAGCAAGGAAAAGACCGGCCCCCAGGCGGGCGCCAAGGCCCAGCAAGGGGAGTCCTCCGAACCGGAAGAGACCCAGGGCCCGAAGGGTACCTCCAAACAGCCCGAACGCCGCGTGAAGATCAAACCCGAACTGGACGATGCCACCCGCGCGGCGCTCGAGCTGCGCGCGCAGACGAACAAGCGCCGGCCCGCCTTCCGGCGCCCGGAATGGTTCCGTTACAAGAAACTCTCAAGAAGCGGCTGGAGACGCCCGTTCGGACTCCACAACAAGCAGCGCCGCCATTACGGCTACCGGCCCAACGTGGTCTCCGTGGGGTACGGCGGACCCGCGGCCACGCGGGGCCTCCATCCGTCGGGCTTCCGGGAAGTGCTCATCCACAACGTGGGCGGCCTCGAAGAGATCGACCCGAAAGTACAGGCCGCCCGCATCGCCAAAGGAGTCGGCTCGCGCAAGCGCGAACTGATCGAGGATGAAGCGCAGCGGCTGAAGATCCGGATCTTGAACCCCATGCCTCGACGAGGTGATGAAGAATGACCGACCTCACAAACCAGCGCCGGATGGCCTCGGCGGTCCTCAAATGCGGTCAGCACCGCGTCTGGATGGACCCCGATCGGTCCGAGGAGATCGCCGGCGCCGTGACCCGGGCGGACGTGCGTCGTCTCGCCTCCGGTGGCGCGATCGAGGCGAAACCGATCCTCGGCGTGTCGCGGGGCCGCGCCCGGCACACCGCCGCACAGAAAGCCAAAGGCCGCCGGATCGGCCCCGGTTCCAGGAAAGGCGCCAAGTACGCCCGCAAACCGCGCAAGGAACGCTGGATCCAACTGATCCGGCCCATGCGCCAGGAACTGCGCGGGCTGAGGGAAGACGAAAAGATCGACCGGCGCACCTACCGGGAGTATTACCGGCGGGCCAAGGGCGGCCAGTTCAGAAGCCGCGCCCACATGCTCGCCCACATGCGCACCGAGAAGGTGCTCAAGGAGGAAGTCTAGATGGCACATGGTCCCACGTACCGCGTCCCCCTACGCCGCCGACGGCAGGGACGCACGGACTACAAGCACCGGCTCGCGCTGTTGAAATCACGCAAGCCCAGGCTGGTGGTCCGCACTTCGAACAACAACACGGTGGTCCAGTTCGTCGAATACGACGAGCAGGGCGACCTGATCGTCGGCAACGCCCAGGCCTTGGACCTCAAGGCGCTGGGATGGAAGGACGTCCACACGGGCAACCTCCCGGCGGCGTATCTCGCTGGTCTGCTCTCCGGACGCCGTGCGAAGAAGGCGGGCGTGGAAGAGGCCGTTTTCGACATCGGCCACCAGACGCCGCTGCCCGGCTCCCGGATCTTCGCGGCCCTCGCAGGCGTGGTGGAAGCCGGCATCCAGGTCCCCCACGGCGAGGGCGTGCTGCCCCCCGAAGGGCGTTTGCACGGGGAGCACTGCAATGAGAAGGTGCAGGCGGCCTTCGATGAAGTGAGGAAAAGGATCGAGTCAGGAGGCGAGGGCGCATGAGTGAGAACCGGCCGGCAGACAATCCGCAACAGAAACCCATCGAACGGGAGAAGGAACGCAACGCCAAGCGCCGCGGCCGTCGCGATGACGACCGCCGGGGCGTGGACTGGGAACCCCGCACGCGCCTGGGACGACTCGTGAAATCCGGTCAGATCAGCACGATGAGCCAGGCCCTGCGCACGGGTCTTCCGCTGCGGGAGGCCGAGATCGTCGACATCCTGCTCCCGAACATGGAGGACGAGGTGCTCGACGTGAACATGGTCCAGCGGATGACGGACTCCGGCCGCCGTGTCAAGTTCGCGATCACCGCCGTGGTCGGAAACCGCGACGGCTACGTGGGCCTGGGGCAGTCCAAGGGGAAAGAAGTGGGTCCATCGATCCGCAAGGCGATCGACAACGCGAAGCTGAACATCGTCGAGATCAAACGGGGGGCAGGCAGTTGGGAATCCGGTCCCGGTGCACCGCCGACTTCGGTGCCTTTCAGGATCAACGGCAAATGCTCGAGCATCCGTGTGACGATCAAACCGGCCCCGCAAGGGACCGGTCTCGCCACGGGGGCCGTGGCACGCAACATCCTTTCGCTCGCGGGCATCCAGGACGCCTGGACGTTCACCGCCGGGCAGACCCAGACGACGACGAACTTCGCGAAAGCCGTGTTCGACGCGCTCACCAAACTGGGGTCCACCCGGATCAACCCGGTCATGATGGAGCGCCACCAGATCGTATCCGGTTCCGTTGGCGGCATGAAACCGCCCGAATCCGGCCGGCCCTCCGAGGGCGAAGGCGAAGCGGCCGGTGCCACCGAGAAGCCCGCAGCGCCCGCTGAAGGGGCCACGGCGGAGGTGGAAGGATGAGCCAGGGCCTCTTGGTGGTCCGGCTGCGCGGGACGATCAACATCCGCGGTCCCATCGAGACCACCATGAACTCGTTGAACCTGACCCGGGTCAACCATGCCACCATCGTGCCGGACAACCCGGTCACGCGCGGCATGATCCGCAAGGTCAAGGATTACGTGACGTTCGGCGTCATCGACCAGGCGGCCGCTTTGGAGTTGATCTCGAAGCGCGGCCACCTGGACGGCGGCGGTCCCGTCACGGACGAACACCTCGCAGAGAACTCCGATTACAAGAGCATCGCCGAGTACGCCGAGGCCCTCGCCAGCGGGAACGCCCGGATGGGCGACGTGGACGGGATGAAACCCGTATTGCGGCTGGCCCCGCCCAGAAAAGGCCACGAAGGAATCAAAAGGTCCTTTAGGGCGGGGGGAGCCCTCGGGGACCGGGGCGGCAAGATCAGCGAACTCGCGCTCAGGATGGTGTAAGTGATGAGCAAGGCGAAGCGTTTCCGAAGACACAGGACCCACGGCCGCGGGAAGAAGGCGGGACGTGGGTCGGGCCTGCGCGGTGGACGCGGTATGGCGGGGATCAACAAGCACCGCCGCACCCAGATGATCGCCATCGAGCGCGCCACGCATCGTCCCTACTGGGGCCGCGTGGGGTTCAAGCGCCACATCAGTCTGCAATCGAACAAGGAGACGACCAATGTGGGCCGTCTCGAAGAAGAACACCCCGGCTCCTCCTCCATCGACCTGGTCGCAGCGGGCGTGGACAAGCTGCTCGGCGCGGGGACCGTACGCACCGCGATCACGGTGCGCGTGCCGGAAGCCACGGAGTCCGCGATCAACAAGATCGAGGCGGCCGGCGGCAAGGTTGAACTCATCGTCCAAGGGTCCAGCGGGGGCGGCTCTGCCGCCGAGACCTCGTGAGACCAGTCCCCCCCTCTCCCCATTCTCAATCGAAACCTCTTCCCGGTCGTTTCCGGGGTCCCCGGTGCCTCGCGGCACGGGGGGGCCATGGAACGGCTGCCATTAGCCCTCAGTCTTAAAAACAAAGAGAAAGTGGCGAGCCATCGCCGCACCCGGAGGCAATCTGTTGGCCGAACGCAAGTCCCGTCTTTACGCACTCAAACCCCTCATTGATAGATGGCCCGCTATCACGAAGCCGGAGGGGCACGTCCCGTTCAAGACGAAGATCTTCTGGTCCACCCTCTGCCTGGTTCTCTACTTCATGCTCACGAACGTCATGCTCTATGGCGTTTCAGAGGAACAGATCGACCTGTTCGCGAACTTCCGGGCGATCCTGGCCGGGGCGTCCGGTACCGTGATGCACCTGGGGATCATGCCCATCGTCACGGCGTCCATCATCCTGCAGCTGTTCACGGGTGCCAAGATCATCAATCTGGACCTGACGAACTCCGCGGACAAGGCGATCTTCCAAGGCACCCAGAAGATCCTGGTCATCCTGATGATCCTCGTGGAGGCGACCCCGCAGGTCTTCGGGTATCTCTCCCCCGACGCCCTCTACATCGAGATGCTCGGGGGCGGCACGTTGGGTACGAACCTGGCGCAGTGGTCCATCATCGGTCAGATCTTCTTCGGCGCCCTGCTCG
>CAYVRY010000141.1:0-5368 GCA_964452895.1 uncultured Halobacteriales archaeon | reverse complement strand
CGGCATGCCGGGGAAGTGGCCCGCCATGGGGCCGTCCATGGGATGGTCGAAGAGCCTGGGCACCGCGTCCGTGCTGTTCGAAGGCAGATCCTGCGTGATCACCAGGTACTCGATCCCGATGAACTCGGCGTTGTCCACGTCGTAGATCCCGCCGGGCCCGGGAAGGAACAAGAGGGCCGCCGGTTTGTCGGCGTCCAGTTGCGGCCCCATGTAGGCCGGGTTGATCCAGTGGACCCCCATTTCCGGCTCGCACACGGACCCCGGGAGGTAGCCGGCCGCCAGGGCTTCTTCTGGCGTGTCCAACTGGGAAGCAAGCCCGTCGGCGTGCTCCATGATGCGGTCATGGGAACTGGCGCCTTCGGCCTCAGGAACGTCATGGCACCCTGCGAGCAGGACGGCGGATGTAATCAGCAATGCAAGCCAAGTCTGGATTTTTGTGATCATGAGCAATCGACCTCCTGTCGGCTACCGGTTCCTGTTTTTATCCTTGCCGGCGGCGCGCTCCTCCAGAGATACGGCTAAGACCTGGGCCCCGGTCGCCCCCCAGGGCGCCCGCCCAGGAGGATTCGTTGTCGCCGTCCCGCATGGAATCGTTCTGGTCCCGCCTGGGGCGGTTCATCGAAAACCGCAGCGCACTCGTCGTCCTCTTGACCCTGGCGGTCTCCCTCGCCTTCGCCGCCTCCCTCGTCATGATCCCCGCCCAGCCCACCGGGATCACCTATGCCGATGACGACCCGGCCGTGCTCGCGGAGGAGCGGATCCGGGAGAACATGCCGCCCACCGCGTTCTCCGTGCCGCTACTCGTCTCCGCCGACCACGAGGCCGACGGCAACATCCTCTCCCGCACGGTCTTCGACGAGATCCTCGAACGGGAAGAGCGCCTGCGAAACGACCCCCTCGCCGCGCCCTACATCTTCACGCACGTGCATCCCCACCTGCAGACGGAAGTGCCCAGCGTGTGGAGCCTGCCGGATTCCCTGCGCGCGATGATGAACAACGAGACCCCGCTCACCTACGCCCTGGGATGGCACCCCGAGACGGGCGGGCCCGGCGCGCGCTACGAGACCGCCAGCACGACGCAATGGCAGGACGCCTTGACCCGGATGCTGCAGTTCGAACCGCGCGACGGCGAACGTCCGTTCCAGCGCAGCGTCTCCGACGACGCCCGGATCCGCGATGGCCAGTGGGAAGCGACCAGCCTGATCGTGGTCCCCGGGCTCCATCACGCCAGCGTCTTCGCCGACTACTCGGAGGAACCGGACAGGGCGACCCCCCAGCGCCCCTTCTTCGAAGACCTTGAATTCCACGTGTGGAACGTGCTCGAAGAGGACAGCGCCCGGACCACCTGGCTCGGCGTCGGCGTCGGGATCCAGAGCGAGATCGAGCGGCAAGTGGCCGAATCCGCCCGCTTGATCGCCGGCAGTTTCCTCGTGATCGGCGTGCTCCTCTACTTCACCCTGCGCAACTGGCGCGACTTCCTGGTCTCCTACGCCACGCTTCCCCTCGTGGTGGTCTGGATGACCGGCGCCGCGCGTCTTCTCGGCCTCTCCCACAACCAGTTCACCGCCATGCTCCCCGTGTTGATCCTCGCGCTCGGAGTGGACTTCGCGATCCACGGCGTGCGCAGATACCGCGAGGAACGCGCCACGAAAAGCCCGGGCGCCGCGCTCGCTCACAGCCTCAGCCGCGTCGGCCCCGTATTGGCCCTGGCCGCGGCCACCACGGCCACCGCGTTCCTGTCCAACGCGTTCTCCGACGTCAGCGCCCTCACCCACTGGGCGATCATGGGCGGGATCGGCATCGCCTGCGCCCTGCTGCTGGCCGGCGTCTTCGCCCCCGCGCTGCGCCACCTCTGGGACCGCCACCGGGAACACCGCGGCCGGCTCGGCGGGCAGCCGCGCGGGGGGGTGATCGCAAAACGACTGCAACGAGGGACCCTGCTGGGCCGCCTCAGCGCCTGGGGCGCGAGACGCGCCTGGATCGTCGTCGCCCTCGTCGCCCTCGTCACCGCGCCCGCGGCCTACGTCGCCACAGGGATCACCGGGGACTTCAACGCGGACGATTTCCTTTCACGCGACTCCTACCTGCTCGAAGGCAGCCAGCGCATGAAGGACGAATTCCCGCAAGAAGGCGAACCCGCGATCCTGCTCATCGAAGGCGACATCACAGACCCCCGCGTGCTGGACGCTCTGGTGGCGGGGTTCAGGGACTTCAGCGAGAAAGGCTACCGTCCCAACTTCGACTACTCCATTGCACGAGCCGTGCAAGTGGCCATGGTCTACCCCGAGGAAAACGATGCCGACTATCCGGACAGCGACGGCAACGGGATCCCCGACCGTCAAAACGACCTGCACCGGCTCCTCCAGCGGATCCGCGAACACGGCGTATGGGTGCCCGGGCCGGAGCCGCCCACCCCCGAGCTCGCGCCTGGCGTCCCCTACCCGGACCTGCTGCTGCCCGAGATCCCTGAAAGCGAACCCTACCTGGTCTACTCCCCCGAGACGATCCGGGAACTCATCCACCCGGACGGCGACGGCGGCTTCGACATGACCCTCATGTTCTTCGGGATCCCCGGCACCGACGATTTCACCGTGATCCCGCGCGCCGAAGCGGACCTGCAGGAATCCGCCTCCGAGCTCTGGGACCTGCAAGGGGACAGCATCCACGGACTCACGCTCACCGGAGAACCCTTCAAACGCTACAACATGGTGCAGGCCATCACACAGTCCTTGCAGGTCAGCATCACGCTCAGCGTGATCGGCTGCTTCCTCATCGTCCTCTTCGCCCTGCGGGACCTGCTCCTGGCCGTCGCCACGACGCTCCCCGTTCTCGTGCTCGTCGCCTGGCTGTTCGCGTTCATGGTGATCGCGGACATGAGCCTGAACGTGGTCACCGTCACCGTCGCCGCCATGGCGATCGGCGTCGGGATCGACTACAGCATCCACATCACCGGACGTTTCCGCGAAGAGACCAAAAACGGTCACGGGCCCGTCTTGGCGGTGCGTCGCGCCATGGACTCCAGCGGGGTGGCACTCCTGGGCAGCGCAACCACCACGGTGGCCGGTTTCCTCGTCTTGACCTTCGCCCCCATGCCGCTTTTTGCCACGTTCGGCGTGATCACCGCCGCCATGACCGCGGCCAGTTTCCTCGCCGCCGCCACGCTGTTGCCGCCGCTTCTCGTCCTGATCACGAAGTGGCGGAGAAGACCATGACCGCGTCCAAAGACGTGTGGGTCTGCGTAGCGCGGAACGAGTCGTCCATGGAATGGAACGACAAGCCGGTGGTCACCCCCGTTAGGAACAACCAGAACGCCAGCGACTCCGGGTCCGTCCCGTAAGGCTCGAACACCACGGAACCGGTCCCCATGGCGAAGCAGGTCTCGTCCAGCTCGACGTCGACATAACTCGTCACCTTCTCACCCTGGAAACCGAACGTCCGGAACACCACGGAGTCCTGGCAGGAGCCGTCCGCGGCCTGCACCGTAGAATGCACGTCGAAGGTGTCCCACGACGTCTCGACGCCCACTTGACCCAAGCGGGCCGCCACGGCGTCCGTGGCGCTCACCGTGGTACTGCCCTCTGAAGCCCACAAGCCCCATTCCTGGTAGAGTCCGATGAGCTCTTCATTCGACTGGACCGAGTCCAACAGCAGCATGTGCCGGACCGCGTCCGGGTTCTCGTGCTCGTCCGGCGGAATCACATCGAGGTGGAACCGGAACTCGGACATCCCGGAGAGTTCGTCGTCCCCGAGCATGACCGTCGGGCAATCAAGACCCACCAGTTCCATCACCGCCGTGGCCCCCAAGGGGTCCACGGACGCCACCTCGAAACCCTCCGGCAGATCGGCCGCGAAGAGCTCAGCGGGCAGATGCATCTGCAGACCCTGGATCGAGCAATCCTCGTATACGAGGGTCGAGCGGTCAAGCGATTCCGCCTCCCGCTCCTCTTCGTCGATCGACATGTTGCTCCCCGGCGAACCGCCGTCGTCATCGCCTTTCCCGGGGACCCCATTCTCCGGGGTGTCGTCCCCTGCCATGCAACCAGCAAGCGCGACCGCCATCAAGAGGACGACCAACAACCAGACCGTTTTCCGGGAAGGCGCCCCGGCGAAATGAACCTTCATCACCATAAGACCCATACCGACGCCGACCCCCACCTATTAATCCATTGTTGTGCGACAGACAGACAAAACCCCCCTCCTGGAGGGCAGCCTGCGGGCGGCCATCCACGGCAAAGCCCAAAAGCAGACCCCCCCTGGAACCGCCCATGAGCGGCGGCGAGCGGGACGACCCCCAGACCGTGGTGACCCCGGAGCGCTTGAAGCGCTACCTGCTTCTCACCGAGTCCGCCCTGGAGAAAGCCCGCGTGGTCGCCCCCGAGAAAAGCTTCGCCGCCAAGATCGCCGCCAGCTACCGCGACATGGCCGAACGCTACACGCGCGACGCCCACGACTTCGCCGCCAAAGGCGACCGCGTGAACGCCTTCGCCTGCGTGAACTACGCCCATGGCTGGCTCGATGCCGGCGCCCGGCTCGGCGTATTCGACGTGGACGGCGACGACCGCCTCTTCACCCTGTTGGAGTGACCCGAATGCTGCTTGGAGGGATCGACGAAGCCGGCCGAGGACCCGTGATCGGACCGCTCGTGGTCGCCGGCGTCACCAGCGAGGAAGAGGAGCCCTTTGCGGACCTGCAGCTCAAAGACTCCAAGATGTGCACGCCGCGCGCCCGTGAGAAACTCGCCGCGGACATCCGCAACCGGGCCGAACACATCGAGATCATCACCGCGGACCCCGACGAGATCGACGCCTGGCGCACCACGCTCACCCTGAACGAAGTGGAAGTCCGCATGTTCACCATGGTGGCCCGCGGACTCAAAGCGGACGCCGTGATCGTGGACGCCTGCGACACGGACGCCCGACGCTTCGGCCTGGAGATCGAAGGCGGGCTCGGCTTCGAATGCAAGGTCTTCTCCGCGCATCATGCCGACGAGGACGAAGCCATCGTCTCCGCAGCGAGCATCATCGCGAAAGTCGAACGCGACCGCCTCATGCTGGAGATCTCCCGGCGCGCCGTGCAGCTCTACGGCATCGAAGCCGGCAGCGGCTACCCCAGCGATCCCGCCACCCAGCGGTTCCTCGACGAGGTCGTGAAGAACACCGGCGAGCTCCCGTTCGGCACCCGGGCATCCTGGACCACCGCGCGCGACGTCCTGCGCCGCCACGGCAAAGGCCCCGATGCACAGTTGGACCAGTTCGCCGAGTAAAACGGCACTACTGGTCCAAGACCTGCTTCATGATGATCGACCGCTGGATTTCGTTCGTCCCCTCGTAGATCTCCAAGACCTTCGAGTCCCGGTACAAACGCTCCG
>CAYVRY010000140.1:0-5414 GCA_964452895.1 uncultured Halobacteriales archaeon | reverse complement strand
TGCCCGTGCCGCCGGTCCGTTTGGACGCTCAGTCGAATGTCGCCACCCCGCTTCGCGGGGCAACAGAAAGGGGCTTACTCCTTGCACCCTGCCGGGACCCACTTTTCCCAAAGAACGTTTGCTGGCAGGCCCGGGGCCCCGGGCCGTCCGTCCGCTCCGGCATGTTTTATGGTGGATGGTGCAGGGATTCTTCAGGATGACTCCTCGCCGTGCGGTCTTCTCACTGGTCTTGATGCTCGTACTGGCGGGCTGCGTCCAGTTGACTCCCAAGGGGGAACGGGACGCGCGCGGGTCCGACGAGAGCGGGTCATCCGTTCTTGATGAGGAGGACAAGGAAGCGGCCTATTGGGTTGCTCGCGAGACGCGGGGCGATTGGGGCAAGACGGAGTGGTCGTTTTTCGCTGCAGATTGGTATGAGACCGGCGGGGGATGCCCAGATGGAGAGTCGCTCGAGGCGTTCGATGTGGAGAACCCGTTCGATGTGGAGAACGCGAGGGAGGACGTGGTGGTCCGGTTCCCTTCCCCCGGTTGTTGGATCGAGGGCCGGATCCACCTGGAGGAGAATATGTCGATGTTGAAGGCGTGGATGCATTTCCCGGTCAACGAGAACGGTACGCAGAGCGGATGGTTCGCCACCTATCTTGATGGGGAGCGGAGGGGAGGGATGGGGGGCGGCAGGCCGGGGAACTGGGTGGGTATTGGGTTCGCGATGGATCTCCCGGCGGGCGAGTATGACCTAAAAATCGTCTCCGAACAGGAACCGGGCGACGCGGCGTTCTTCCACCGGGTAGTGGCCGCGCCGGAGACCGACCCGGTCTTGGTGGTCGACGGCTCGGATTTCTGAGGCGGCCCTCTTTGGTATCACCCCCATTATACCGACAAGTGGCCAAAAACGGACCATATCGAGGCACCGGGGGCTCATGCTCGCGGCCTGACTCCACTGCTTAAGTGCCAGGAGCCCGCCTCATGAGCTGGGATGCACCCCGGTCGTCTCGGGGCCGGTCAGGAGACCTGTCGACCACACGGGGGCATCGACACACAGGAGGAAATGAACATGGCCTTCGAGCACCAAGGGTACACGTTGCACACGCGAGCAGTCGAACTGAAAGGCGGACGCACACAACAGATCTACTTCTTCACCAAGAAGGGGAACACGCCAAAAAGCGGCGAGCCGTGCGAGAAACCAGCAGAGTACAATGTCGGCATCAACGGCCGCACGGGCCTGCCCTATCTCACAAAACGCAAGTGAGCACCCACCGACCCGCCCCGCCCCGATCCCCCCGTCTCTGCCCGCCTCTTCTTCCTTCACCGTTTTTTCGTCACCCCTTACAACCGGCCCGTTTGGACCCGGCGACCCCGTACGCGGACACGAACCTTCAAAACCCGCGGACCATTGCGCGCGGCACTGCCATGAGTGATATACCGCGGCCCCGGCCCCATCGCCCCAACGAACCGACCGGTCTGAGCCTGGGCAAGAAAGCGGGCCTGGACCCGCTCCACATGGAGCCCCCCACGTCGACCACGGGTCTCAAGCCGTTGGGTCAGGTCGAGGGACTGGAAGAGATCCAGCCCACCACGATGATCTTCCCGCTCGCGGAGCCGGTGCGGGACCAAGGCGTCCCCACGCGCATGCAAGCGCGCCGGCTCGCCCTCGCCCTGGACTGGGACCCACACGGCGGCCAGACGCAATCCTGAGCCGGCGAAGCTTCACCGCGGGCGGCGGCGCGATCCTGCTTCGGTTCAGGGGGAAACGCGCAAATACCCCCAGTGAATCCGCGCGCCTGGTGCCTTATAAAAGGCAGGCGCCAGTGTTTCCATGAGCGAACACCACGTGATTCTCGGTGACGGCATCGCGGGCGCTTCCGCAGCGATGACGATCCGCCGCCACGACGAGGATGCGCAGATCACCGTGATCACGAACGAGGATGTCCCCCTCTACAATCGCGTGAAGACCAAAGAGGTCGCCAAAGGCACCACGGAAGACGCCAAGACGATGATGCACACCGTGAAGTCCTACACGGAGGCGGACATGGACCTGCGCCTGGATACCACCGTGATACGGGTCGAAGACGAAAAAAACCGCGTCCACCTCGAAGGCGGGGAGACGATTACCTACGACAAGCTCCTGATTGCGACCGGCGGTGTGCCGCGCCGCCTGGCGATCCCCGGCGGGGACGCCGACGGGGTGCTCCGCCTGTGGACGCTGCGCGATGCGAACGCGATGCGGGAGGCCGCGCAGAACGCCCAGAGCGCGATCGCGATCGGTGCCGGTCTCTTGGGGATCGACATCGCGGTGGCGCTCGCCAAGAACGATGCGTCCCCGAAGTACGTCATGCGGGGCAACCGATGGTGGCGTGAAGGGCTCTCCAAGGAGGGGTCCCAGATCGTCGAGAAGGCCTTGACGGACATCGGCGTCGAATGCGTCTTCTTCGAGACCCCGAAACGGTTCGAGACGAACGACCACGGGCACATCAAGAGCCTCGAAACGGAATCCGGTGCCCGCTTCCCGTGCGACGTCGCGGGTGTCGCCGTGGGCTTGAACCTGAACATCCAGCCCACCATCGGTTCCGGGGTCAAGACCGGTGAAGGGATCCTCACGGACTCCTATCTGCGCACCAGCGTGTCGAACGTCTGGGCGGCGGGGGACATCGCGCAATACTTCGACGTGGTCCAGGACCGGATCAACATCGCCGGGTCCTGGGCGTCCGCCAAGAAACAAGGGGACGTCGCCGGATTGAACATGGTGGGCAAGACCACGGAGTTCCGGCACGTGGATCTTTACAGCGTGAACCATTTTGATTTCATGGTCGGCAGCGTCGGCAGTGTGTACGGCGACGCGGACGCCGAACGGGTCTACAGCGACACGGAGTACCGCCGGTTGATCTTCAAGCAAGGACGCCTGAACGGGGCGGTGCTCATCGGCAGTCTGGCGATCCAGGGCCAGATCCGCAAACTGATCGAGTCCAAGGTGGAATGCTACACCATGCGGGAGCAGCTCCTGGAGCCCAAGTTCAAGGCCGACGACATCATCGAGGCACTGGGAGACAAGCCGTCGGATCAAGAGGAGACTGCGCGTTCTGCGGCCCGATGAGGCCCCCGTCGCGAATGAGCGGCCCTATTGCCGCGGGATCTCCACGAAGAACCCGCCGTGTCGCGGGTCGAACCGCGCTTCGAGTCCGTCGACGTGTTCACCAAGGATCTCCCGCAGCCCCGGGACTTCGATGCGGCCGTCCTGGCAGGGCAAGGGACCGCGTCCGTAGGATTTGAAGAAGAGCGTGCGGCGGTTCGGGCTCACGTGGCCGTGGTACAGGCCGTCCGTGAAACCTTCGCACACGAGCACGTCCCCCGCTTCCCGGGTCACCGGGAACCGCACCGGGGGTTCACGGCCATTGTGATGACGCGGATGCTTGGAGAGGTCGGACTCTCCCTCGACGTCGTTGGAACCTCGCTTCGCGCCGTCGGCGTGGACCTGTTGTTCCAGGGATTCCAGGTGGGCTTCCGCTTCCGCCAATCGGGTCACGGTCTCGTCGTACTGTTCGTTGAGTTCCATCAAACGGGAATGCAGTTCGTCCCGTTCCTGCTCCAGGTTGCTGGGCGGGCTGCCACCGGATCCAGCGTCGTCTCCCAGGGTCTCGCGGATCTCGTGCTCGAGCGCGTCCTGGTACTCCTCCACGACGACGCGCGCGAGTCGTTGACGTTCCTGGGGGACGAGCTTCGCGAAATAACTCGCGTCGAGACGCGCCACGGGCGATGCGAAGAAGGTGGATTCTCCTTTTTGTGACACGGAGCAGACCCAGTGCTGACCGGGTTCGATGTCGTCGCCGCCCTGGAATTTGTCAGGGAACACGGCGCGGCCGTCCGCGGTGTGCGCGATCGGGTCGCCGCCGCGCTTGTTCTCCCGGAACGACAGTACCACGAGTTCCCCCAACCAGGCCTCCGCGGCCGCCTGGGCGTCCTCCTTCTGCTCGAGATCGAGTCCGTCCACGGTGGACGGGTTCATGGGCGCACCTCCCGGGCGAACGGCATGTCGGACCCCGTGTCCGCTTTCCTTTCAGTGGCGACGTGCGCATCCGCTTCGAGCTCGTCGTCGTCCTCGTGTCGGTCCACATCGCCTTGGCCGTTCATGGTGGGCAGGATCTCCAGGACCGGCAGGTCGTCGATGTGGTGGACCCGGTCGGCGACCCGCCTCAGGTTGGGGCCGAGCTCACTGGCGATTCCCGCCACTTCCACGATCTTGCCTTCCTCGCTGAGGGCCTCGATGGCGGGGACGAGGGTGCGGTCCAGCGTCGCGATGATCGCCACGTCGAACCGGTCCCGGGCTGCGCCTTTGAGGAGTTCGCAGGTCAACGCAACATTGAGTTCGCCTTGGCTGGATCGTTCCTCGAGGCGTTGCGGGCGCACGAGCACCCGGAAGCCACTGTAACGCAGATGGTCATGGAACCGCTGCTTCGGGTTCCCGGGATCGCCTCCCGAGGCGCGGTCGAATACGACGGCTCCCATGAGGCGTCGCGGTCCCGCCAGGTGCTTCACGAGGCGGAACCAATCGATCCGCCGACCCGGTTGGAGGCGGTCGTCCAAGGAACCGGACAACCCGCGCAGGTCAATAAATATCATCACACGATCGTCGGGCGACTGAGTAACAAGCAAAGGCTCACCAAGATGACGACGGCGTAGGAGTAAATAGGGTTTTTCGTGGCCGGTTTATCTGAGTGACCTTGCCGACGGCAGCGCCGCGGACGCGAGCCTCTCTCATGCGTCGGACACGCCTCCAGGATGCCGCCCGTCCTGGTCCGGGCATGAACGTGCCGGGGTCGCGGTTTTCGGGTTTTCTGCCAGGTACGTCATGAAGCGCTGTCGCGGCCCATGGAGTGCTCAGGCGGCCGCATGGGAGGACCTTTGACGGCGATGGAGCAGGAGATGCGCCAGGACCAACGTGGTGATCCCGGCCAGGCTCACGCCGTCGAAGATGCCCAGCGTGTACGCGAACGGGTCGCCTCCTTGGCGGCTCGGTTGCACGCGCAGGACCACGGTCCAGGCGATGAAACCGAGACCGAAGAGGAGCGGGACAGCATGAAAGAAGCGGCGCCTGGACCCGGATTCGTCGGTCTTGCCAGGTTCGATCCGGGCTTTGCCCGCGGGATCGTCGTGCCACCGGTGCAGTGCCCAGTGCAGGGCCAGCACGATCAGGGCCTGGAGCGCCACGAACACCAGCCCGTGCGGACTCAAGTGCTCCATGAAGGCGCGCAGGGCGGCCCCGTTTTAGCCGTATCGGGAACCGGTGTGTCATTCGTCGTCGCGCTCCAGTGCGTACCGCGTCATGCGTTCTTGTGCTTCGGGGACCCCGCGGCTGATCTGGAGGGCATGATGGAGCACCACGGTCTCCGGCAGCACGGTGTCCGGTCCGTTGGCCCATC
>CAYVRY010000139.1:0-5442 GCA_964452895.1 uncultured Halobacteriales archaeon | reverse complement strand
ACCTGTTGGAGGCGTTGGACGTGGTGAGCGTGCAGATCCAGACCCGGGTGGGGGGAAAACGGGTGCGGCGCACGAAGCAGATCTCCGAGATCGTGGGGATCGACCCGCACACGAAGGAGATCCTCACGAACGAGGTGTTCCGTTGGGTGCCCAAGGACGACTCGTTCAAGTTCACGGGGATCTCGTACATCCTGGAACGGATCCAGCTGGAGAAGGCGCTTCCTGACGGGAGCATGATCCGGGAGCTCTCCCGTCGCGCGGCGATCATCGAGTGGATGATCGAGAAGCAGATCCAGGATTACCGGGAGGTCAGCCGGATCGTTTCGGCGTATTACCGGGAACCCGAGCTCGTCATGGGGCTGGTCGAAGGCCGGCTCTCCGAGGAGGAGATCCCGTCCGGGCTGAGGGAGATCGCGAAGCGGACCAGCGACGACGCGGAAGTGGACCCGCTCTCCGCCGCGGCGCTGGAGGCCGCGAAGGTCTCTGACGACGCCAAGCAAGCTCCTGAACCTGCGACAAAGCCGGCGGAGGTCGAAGAGCCCGTAGAGGCGGTGCAGGCGACCGGGCAGGACCCGGCGGTCCCTTCCGGAGCGGGCCCCGATGGCGAAGGCGCACCGGTCGGTCCCGGCGATGCTCCTGCTTCGGATCCGGAGCCCGACCGGGAGCCTCCGCGCGAGCAACCGGACCCGGCGGATCTTCTGCGTCCGAAGGAACCCAGCGTCTCGGCACAGCCGGGGAGTTGGGGTTCGGCGCGTGCGGGCGACGAGGATCCCGATGCGTCTCGGCCCCATGGGGCCGATGCAGACGGTCCCCAGGATGTCGATGAGGAGCCATCCGCTTCGGCGGATGCCTCGGACGGAGTCTGGGGCGGCGCCCCGGGCCTGTTGGACGCCGCGAAGGCGCACATGGAGGCCGAGGAGAAGATCGAGGCCTTGGCCGAAAAGCCCACGGAGCACGGTGATGAAGCAGGGCATGATGAAGCTCCGGCAGGGCATGGGGATCAGGATGGGGACGATCCAAAGCGGGTGACGCCTTCCGACGACGAACCGGCTGCGCCGGGCGACGTCCACGAGGCGGATTACCGCCAGGTCCCGCTTTCAAAGGCGGCCAAGCCGAAGACGACTCCGAAGGCGGCCTCGAAGCCGAACAAGGCGGCCGCCGCGGGCAAGCCTCACAGCGCTGCCAAGGGGCGGTTCAAGCACCGGCCGAAAGGGGCGGCCCCCAAGACGGACGATCTGCATCGCGCGGTGGACGCGCATCTGGCTGCGCGTAAGGCGAAGAGCGCACCCGGAAAGGACTGGTCGCCCCGGGAGGCGGAGGCTTGGCTGTCGCAAAAAGAGGAGAAGGAGCGCAGCCGGCGTGAGGCCGAGCGCCCGGAGCGCGCCGGGAAGAAGGCCGACCGTCGCCTAAGGCGTGCCGCCTCCGAGGAGGAGGACCAGTGACGGAGCAGACCGAGCCGCTGCGGGGCAAGCCGGCGATGACGCCGTTTCACCAGCGCAGTGTCCGCTTGTTCGGGAATTTCGCCCGCTCCCAGTTCGATCTGGAGAAGATGCACGACCCGCTGATGCAATCGCGCATCGGCTTGCGTGCGGAGGCCTATGTCAGCTATGTGATCGCGAACACGCTGATCGTGGGGGCGGGGACGCTGGCGTTCATCACGTTGCCGGGCCTGGTGCTTCTGCCGCTTTTCGGGTTGGGGCTCACTGCGTTGACCTTGACGGCGTTCATCATGGCGCCGTTCTTGTTCGCCTCGACCACGTTCATGGCGCTTTATGTCGCGCCCAAGTCCAAGGCGAAGTCGCGCTGCAAGGACATCGACAACAAGCTCCCTTATGCGTTGAACTATGTGGCCGCCATGGCTTCGGCGGGTGTGATCCCGACAGACATCTTCCGTTCCTTGAGCAAGCAGGAGAAGATCTACGGTGAGATCGCCGTGGAGGCCCGCTACATCTACAAGGACATCCGCCTGCACGGGATCGACATCGTGAAGGCACTCAAGCGTGCCAGTGCCCGGTCTCCGAGCCAGAAGTTCAAGGAGCTTCTCACTGGTGCGATCACCACGGTGACGTCCGGGGGCGACCTGACGGTGTATTTCTCGAACAAGGCGAAGCGTCACATGTGGGAGAACCGTCAGGACCAGAAGAGTTTCCTGGAGGTGATGGGGCTCATGGCGGAGACCTATGTGACGGCGGCCGTGGCCGGACCGCTGTTCCTGATCGTGATGCTTTCGATCATGACGATGATGACGGGCGGGGGCCCGGGGCTGCTGTCGATCATCATCTATTTCTTGCTCCCTGTGGTGAACTTTGCCTTCGTGTTCGGCATCATGAACATGATCCCGGAGGTCTAGAATGAGCGGCGAAACGCGAGACGAGAAGGACCAAGCCGCGCGTCGCGGTCCGCACGAGCCGGAGCCCGTCGAGGCGAGGGACGAGGTGGACGGCGGTCCTTCCTCTTCGCATCCGGATGAAGAGCCGCTCGAGGCGTCACGGGGGGAGCAGGAACCGCTCGCCCAGGATGATGCGGCCGCTGGGGATGACCCGCTTGAGTCGTCCATGGGGGAAGAGGACCCGCCTGCTGCGGATGAGGACACTCCGGCGGCGCGGCAGGTGGGGTCAAACGATGAGGGTTCACCGGCTGATCAAGATGCCCACCCGGAGGGGGACGAGTTCGCGTTCACGCGGGAACGGGTGGCGGACCCGGATGACTGGACCCTGGACAAGAGGGCGGCCGAGCGGCAGCAGGACCCGGGTGCCGTGCCACGCACGAAGTTGACCCCGGAGGAGGAGGCGCAGGCGCAACCGTTCAGGCTGTTGTTCCATTTGAGCGCGATCACGGGCGCTTTGTTGACCGTCATGGCGGCGGTCCTGCATTTCGCGTCGTCCACTCCGGGCGGCCTGGAGACGGTGTACGTGTTCCTGGCCACGGGCCTGGTGCTGTTGGCGGTCTATGCCTTCCCGATGGCCCGGTTCCCGGAGAAGAAGCCGGGCGGCCCGCCGGAGGTCATCGCGCGCACGCGGATGATCCGCACGTTGACCCTGCGGGCGTTCGGGATCGTCTTCGCGATCTCCTTCGCCCTCCTGGTGATCCTTGAGCTCCTTGCGCTCTTCGTCGGCTTGGGCTGGTTCACCCTGCCGGTGGGCTCGCTGCTGTTGGGGCGTCATTTCGTGCTGGTCCCGGTGGTCGTGGTTGCGTCACTGATCGGTGCGCTCTACACCCGGATGCACATTCCGTCGCGGGAGGAACCGGAGGCGCTCACCCCGGTCCTTGTGGCGGTCTTCATGGGGATCTTTTCGTTCTCCGCCGTGCTCGCACTGTTCTTCTCGGCGGGGATCCCGGCAGTGGTCTCCGTCAGCGGCATCGAGCCGCGTCAGGCGGTCTACATCGCGGGCGTGGGCCTGGCCAGCGCCGTGGTGATCGCGAACCTGCGCCTGCGCATCCCGAACGTGGTCCGGATCGTCCAGGCGGAGATCCAGCTCTCCAAGCAGGTGGACCGGCCGGCGGCCCAGAACATGCAAAGGCGCATGATGCGCAACTACATCATCGCGCTCCTTTTCGTGGTGGGGAGCATCGCTTTCCTCACGAGCCGGGCCATCGGTCTCCTGCGCCCCGGGACCACGGGGAGCCTGGACGTGGTGCTCATCGTCTACCTGGGTCTGGGTGCGCTGTTTTTGGGTGTCGTCGCCGTGAACTACGTGCAGGCGAAGCAGATCGGCAACCGGTTGATCCTCAACGACACGGGGAAGGCGGGGCCCGGGAAGAAGCGGTATACGCCGGAGCAGATGACCCGCTACACGGTCTGGGGGATCTCCGGCGCGGTGGCGTTCCTGCTCTTGATCTTCATGCTCCTGGTGTCCACCGGGAAGGTCTCCAACCTGGGCCCCCTTTCCCTGGACCCGAGTTACGGCACGGACTTCTTCGTGTTCGCGCTCCTGGTGGCCCTGGGTCCGTTCAGTTACATGTGGGCCCGTGAGGCGGCCCGGATCCGTTCCATCGACGAGAAGTTCCCCGATTTCCTGCGTGACCTGGCGGAGTCGCAGAAGGCGGGGATGACCCTGCCTCGGGCGCTCCTTACGGCCTCCCAGGGTGCCTACGGGCCGCTGACGAAGGAGATCAAGATCATGGCCTCCCAGGTGGAGTGGGGGGTGTCGTTCAACGAGGCGCTCCGGCGGTTCTCGGACCGCACCCGCACGCCGCTCATCGAGCGCACCGTCTCCTTGGTGTGCGAGGCCGCTTCGTCGGGGGGCAACGTGGTGGACATCCTGTCCGCGGCCAGCGACGATGCCCGGGAGATCAAGAACATCTTGGTCGAGCGCAAGCAGCAGATGGGGGTCTACTCCATGATCATCTACATCGCGTTCGGGGTCTTCTTGACCGTGATCGGGGTGCTCAACAGCCAGTTCATCCCGGAGTTGGCGGCGGCGGCCGGCGAGGCGGCCGGTGAACAAGTGGGCGGGATCACGTTCGGCAACATCGACGTGGGGACCTATCAACGGATCTTTTTCCATGCGGCGCTCGTCCAGGGGATCGGCGGCGGCTTGGTCTCCGGCGTGATGACGGACGGGCACCCGCTGAGCGGTCTGCGCCACAGCGTGATCATGACGATGGTGGCCTATGTCGTGTTCCGGTTCTTCATCATGTGAAGAGATCGCATCGGCCCCCCAGGAGAGCACGGGGGCGAGGGCGTACCCGGGTCCATGGTGCGGAAGGTCAAAGACCCCGCCAGAAACCTCTGGTTCTGCTTGGATCACGTCGGATTCGAGGACTTCGGCCGCCCGGCCCCGGGGCGACGGGGCGTTGGACCCATCGGCCCCAGTTCCTGAATGGTTATAGTACACCGCGTAAAAAGCCGTCACTTTACGAGTACCTTTCAGCCCCTGGGCAAAGGGTTTAAGGACCCCTGAGAACGATACCATATTTGGCGGTCCATTTTCCTGGATTGACTATTGGTTCGTGTTCCCATGGGTAAACCTTCAACGAGTAATCTTGTGCGTCGCATCCTCCTCCGTCGCCGCCCGCTGAGGCGGGAGACGGGGGGCAGTGTGCACATTCTCGAGACGATGATCGTGGCGATCATGGTGGTGGGGGCGGTCGTCGCCGTCTCGACCATGAACGCCCCGGTCTCGAACACGGAGGGGTTCAAGTCGTCCCAGGAGCAACTCGTGCAGGACGCCTTGGACAACATGGCGGCGCAGCCCAGCCGCGACAACAGCGAAGTGATCTTTGACACGTTGTTGGAGGAGTACGTCATGAAGGCGGTGGCGGGACAGAAGGGGCCGCTGATGAATTATCTGAACCGGACGCTCCCGCCGGGAGCGCAGTACAATGTGTACCTCGACACGGGGTTCGGCAGTCCGCTCTCCGTCGTGGACGGCGGTTCGCCGCCGGGGGAGTCCATGACCGGGGCGCGCAGTTTCGTCCCGAAGATGTCGTACGTGTTCA
>CAYVRY010000138.1:0-5522 GCA_964452895.1 uncultured Halobacteriales archaeon | reverse complement strand
CCCGCCGCGCCCCCTGTCACGCCCCACACCCGGCCTACACCACGGCCCGCACCCGTTGCCCACACCGTACGCCCACAGCGTGGCGCCACAACCTTCGCCGCGCCCGTTTTGGGGTCACGCAAGTTCTTTTGCACATGCCGCCACAACGGACTTTTAAGGGAAACCGCCCATTGGGAACAGGCGTCCGCCATCACCCATAACTCCAAGGCTCGGCGAGCGCTCCGAGCCAGGCCCGTGGCTGACGTCGCGGAGGAACAACATGCCGATCACCACCGTGGACTACCCGCACGAGGTCCAGTACGTCCAGGTCTTGGACGAAGAAGGCAACGTGGACAAGGAGATGGACCCGAAGATCCCGAAGAAGGATCTGCGCAGGCTCTACCGCACGATGATCTTGACGCGGGAGTACGACGAGAACCGGGAGCGCCTGCAACGCCAAGGCGAGATCGGGACGTTCGCGCCTGCTTTCGGTCAGGAGGCCGCGCAACTGGGCAGCGTCTATGCGATGCAGAAGACGGATTGGGTGATCCCCTCGTTCCGGGAGGTCGCCGTGGCCCTCTGGCGCGGGATGCCCATGGAGAACGACCTGCTCTACGCGGCGGGGTATGAGGAAGGGATGGCCTTGGAGCCCGACTCCCGGGACCTGCCCATTGCGATCCCCATCGGCACGCAGACGAACCACGCGGTCGGGGTGGCCTGGGCGCGCAAGCTTCAGGGCAAAAAGGAGATCGCGATCACCTACATCGGCGACGGGGGGACCAGCGAGGGGGATTGGCACGAGGCGATGAACTTCGCGGCCGTGTACCAGGTCCCGCTCGTGGTGCTGTGCCAGAACAACCAGTGGGCGATCAGTGTCCCGCTGCACAAGCAGATGAAGAGCAAGACGATCGCGCAGAAGGGATGGGCGTACAACATCCCGAGCGTCCAGGTGGACGGCAACGACATCCTCGGGGTCTACCAGGTGACCCAGGAGGCCGCGGACCGCGCGCGAAAGGGCAACGGCCCTTCCTTCATCGAGGCGATCACCTACCGCATGAAGTTCCACACCACGGCGGACGACCCGTCCAAGTACCGTCCGGAGGAGCAGGTGGAGC
Source organism: uncultured Halobacteriales archaeon (assembly GCA_964452895.1). GTDB lineage: Archaea > Thermoplasmatota > E2 > JACPAO01 > JAHWKR01 > CAYVRY01. Next base: position 4,428 of record CAYVRY010000138.1, on the reverse strand, counting down.
CTTGGCATGCCCGGGACCCGATCAAGCGGCTGCGGACCTACATGCTGGACAAGAAGTACCTCAGTGAGGACGAGGACGAATCGTGGCGGGAAGAGGTCAAGAAGGAGGTCAAGGAGGGCGTGGAGCGGTTCCGGGAGAAGCGGCCGGACAACGTGGATAACATGTTCGAGCACAAGGCCCAGGAGCTCGATCCGTACACCGAGTCGCAAAAAAAGGAGTTCATGGAGTACTGGGAGCGAACCAACGGCAAGATCGGGGGTCACTGAATGGGGTCTGAACTCGAGATGGAGGGACAGGAGGGCAAAGCGGAGACCAAACAGATCAATCTGCTTACCGGGTTGAACCTGGCCATGGACCACGAGATGTCCGTGGATGATCGGGTGATGATCATCGGCCAGGACATCGGTGTCGACGGGGGGATCTTCCGGGTCACGGACGGCCTTTTGGACAAGCACGGCCCGGACCGCGTGGTGGACACCCCGATCTCCGAGATGGCGATCGCCGGCGCGTGCACGGGCCTGGCCATGGCGGGCATGCGGCCCATCGGGGAGTTCCAGTTCAGCGGCTTCAGCTATCAGGCGACGCATCATTTCGAGGGCCACGTGTCCAGGATGCGCAAGCGCACGCAGGGTGGGTTCACGGTGCCTTTGGTGTTCCGGCTGCCCTACGGGGCGGGCGTGCGCGCGTTGGAACACCACAGCGAATCCAAGGAGGCGTATTGGGCGCACACGCCCGGCTTGAAGGTCTGGATCCCCAGCCGGCCGAAGACGGCGTACCAGATGCTGCGGGCCGCGATCCGGGACCCGGACCCCGTGATGTTCATGGAGCCCAAGTATCTCTACCGGCGGTTCAAGGAGAACGTGGAGGTGGGCCCCGACGTGGACATCCCCCGGTTCGAGGGACCGGAGGTGGTCAAACAAGGGAGTGATTGCACGGTGGTGTCCTATGGTGCGATGTTCCATCGGGCCCAACAGGCCGTGAAGACCCTGGACGAGGAGCACGATGTGGATTGTGAGCTCATCGACCTGCAGGTGGTCTCTCCGTACGACCATCGGCTGGTGCATGAGTCCGTGCAGAAGACGGGCCGGCTCGTGGTGTTCCACGAGGCGCACCGCAGCCTCGGCATGGGGGCGGAGATCGCGGCCCGGATCGCGGAGGACGAAGAGACCCACTTTCGCCTGGAGGCGCCCATGCTGCGCGTGACGGGTTTCGACGTGATCGTGCCGCTCTTGGCGCGCGAGCAGGCGTACCTGCCCGATGCGCCGCGCCTGATCGAAGCGGTCCAAAAGACCATGAGCTACGGTTGAACGGGGACCAGATTCAGACTCCGTTTTTTCCGAACAGGTTCGGTTCGATCAGTTGCTGATCACGTGTTCTTCTTTCACCAACTCCAAGGCTTTCTTCGCGCGGGGGGCCTCCTTGACGCGGTAGTGGCAGGCGGTGCCCTTGCGTTTCACGTCAAGCACCCCGGCGTTCTCGAAGTGCCGCAACCAGTAGGCGGCTGCAGGGGGGTCCAGTTCCAGGTCTTCGGCGAGTTCCTTCTGCCGGATCATGGGGTTGGCCAGCAGATGGTTCAGGATCTTCCGGGCCCGCGGCTGGTTCATGTAGGCCAACAGTTGCCGGTCTTTGCGCGAGCGCGCGAGGCCCTTCGGGTAGAACCGTCGGGATTTTTTCAGGTTTTCCTCACGGACCCGGTCCTCGTTTTCCAATTGCTCGATGGCTCGGCTCACCGTCAAGACGGAAAGGCCGCTGCGCAGGTGGATCTGTCGCAAGTTCGCCCCCGGTGTCGTCTGGAGTTGGTTCCATACTATCTGGACTTCGTGGTCTTCCACCATCGATGAAACCGGTCTCGTCCACGAAACGGGAGCATTAAATGTTATTGCTTTCGACGACGTCTGTGATAATTACTTATTAAATAGTACGGTACTGGGGGGTCGATGTTTCTCACGGAAGCCACAGTCGGGCCTGGCGCACGCGCGCGTCCAGTCGTTCCCGCAGCGCGAGTTCATGGAGGAACGACGCGGTCCAGGGGGCGTCGGGGACCCGCAAGCGCACTTTCTCGTGCAGGTAGGACTTGGGGTCTGCTTCCCGTGGTTCACCCATCACTTCGACACTCAATCCTTTCAGCGATACCCGTCCGAACCCCATGGCGAGGCGATAGACGAGGTAGGCCATCTGGTCCACGTTCACCGTGGCGCTGGTCTTCGCGTCGGGGTCTTCGAAGTCCACATGTCGCACGTCGAGGCCACGGGCGTCTTGGGTGCTGCGGTCCACGAAACCCCGGTCGTTGGACAAAACGAGCAGCTCTTGCTGCTCCCGGTCCCGGTGCGCCGCGAAATCCATGAGGATCAAACGATCGTTCTCGTCGTTGGAACGGGTCGCGTCGGGCCCGGTGATCACGTCCATGCGGCAGCGGGTGCGAAGCAGTTCGAATTCCTCATGGGCCGCGTGCGCCAGGCGCGCGACCAGGGGGCGTCTCACTTCGGCCTGTTGGACCAGCGGCGGCAGAGGACCGGCGGGGAAGCGTTTCTTCATCTGGTGGCGGATCTCCGAACGGGTCACCGAAGAGGCCACCACGGGGACCCGGATCGTGGGAAGGCCGGCTGCCCGTGCCAGCGACGTGACGAAGTCGAAGTAGAACAGGTTCGTGTCCAGCGCGAGCGCCCGGGGTGCGACGCCCGGGTTGGGGCCCCGTGTCGCAGCGGCCATCTCGTGCAGTTCGTCCATCAACCGTGGCTGGTCCTTGTAGGGAAGCATGCGGGCCGTGGCGAGGCATTCCAGTACGTGGTCGGCGCGTGGGACCTCCCTTTTCCATGGATCGTCCACCCGTCCGGTCGCTTTCTCCACGGCGAGCGCGATCTCCCGGTAGGGTTGCAACCGGAACCGCCGTGAGACCAGGTCGTATTGTCCCACGTCCACGCCGAAGGCGGGCAGTTTCACCATGAACGCGGGATGTTGCCCGGAGCGACCCGAGGCCTGGTCGGCGGCCGCCTCGTTCAACAGCACCAGGAGGGCTTGCCAGGGCACCACGGTCTCCCGGTGCCCGGCCGCATCGACCCGCACGAGCCCCGGCGTGTTGGCCAGGGAGCGGGCTCCGGGGGACGGCCGCAAACCGCGCGCTCCGGCGTGCCGAGGTTTGTCCCCCTTGGGCCCGGTGAAGTGCCAGAGGTTTTGCAGGTTGTAGGGGACCCAGGGGAAAGGTTTCGCTTCATATCGGTAATCCGCCACGTCCAGGTAGAACAGGTGGGCGTCTGCATGGTTTTGCACCACAGCGGCCGCGGCCAGTTTCGCGATTGTGCGCGACGGGGTGACGTCCACCGCCCAGGGGCCCTCTTGGCCCAGTTCCTTTTCGAGGGCGCCGCGCCAGGTCGTCACGTCGTTCGTGGCCACGCTCGTCAAGCGCACGCGTTCTTCTGCACGGGCCGCCCCGTAGTGATCGAGAACGTCACAAGTGCCTGCGGCCACGGTCCTTGCATGCTCCTTCACGCGCGGCGTATGACAGATCACCACCTGTTCGGGCACTTCCCCGGCCTCCCGGATCCATGCCTGCAGGCTGTTCCAGGTGGCAAACGGCGAACGGTGCACGAACGTAAGGAACTTCATGGGACCCTCCCGGAGCGGTCGCTGCCACCGCGACACTTGATGAAAACGGGACCGTGGATAAGAGGTTGTCCCGATGGGCCGAGGCCCCTTGCGAAGAGAGCTATTGCAGGGCCCGCGCTCGCCCGGATCGGGGCGTGCGTCGCAGGGGCTCGTTTTTCCATCTAGTCGTGGGCCGACGGCGAAAGCGGCAACGACAAGGTACCGGGATGCTCCGCATTCCCGAGGTCCACCTCGATGGTGCCGGGGTCAAAGGCGGGCACACTCCGGGATTCGTCCGTGCTCGCGAGGACCAGGCGCAGCTTGCCGCCCGCTTCGAAGACGTCGGCCTGGGGGTAGAACGCCAGGCTCACCGCCATGGGGGCACCCGGCGTCACGGGTTGCGGGTCATCGATCCCTTTGCGGTAGACCGGGTTCAGGTAGGCGTGGTTCACGCGCTCCCAATCCTCGGCGCCCGGTCCTAGGTATTCCAACACGGCCACGATATGGACGGTCTCGGCGCTGGAAGTGAGTGTCATGTTGAGCCGCGGCGTGCCGCTGGTGGTCAGATCCGTCTCGAGGCCCTTGGACTCCAGGACCACCTGGAACGCTTCTTGCGTCTCCAAGGTCCCGGTGGGGTCCTCTTGCAGGACGTCGCTGGCCGGGTTCGCCTCCCAGGACACGGACCCACTGGGTTCCGCGTCCCATCGCAGTCCGGCATCCGTGAGGTTCAGGACTTTGTGCGAAGCGTCCGTCGGTGGCCAGCTGCCTTCGTGGATGTGCCAGTCTTCGTCGGAGTATTGCACGTAGGCCCGGTCCTCGTCGAAGAGCCCGGTGTGGACGCCGTTG
>CAYVRY010000137.1:0-5533 GCA_964452895.1 uncultured Halobacteriales archaeon | reverse complement strand
CACCCCGTCCTTTTTTGACTGGCCCGTTCTTGCGCGGCCACGAGCCCCCTTGCATTCCTTGTCGTTCGTTTTCTCATTGGACCCGATCGTGGTGGTCCTGATCGCCTTGTTCGTCGGCGTGCCGCTTCTTTCCCTTGTGGTGGTGGGGCTCTTCGCGGTCTCGGCGAAGTTCACGTTCGTGGAGGTCAAGGTGCGCGGCGGGCACATGCGGGGGACCATCGCTTCCGCGCTTGCGCGGGTGCTGGTCAGGGACACGGGGACGATCCAACTCCCGCTTGCCGTGGTCTTGGACTTGAAGGGGGCTGGCGGGAGAAGGATGCCGCTTTTCGGCGGGGTGCGCGTGCAGGACGTCGAATTGAGGATCTATATGGATGACGAGCACGTGTCCACGGTCACGGAGGCCCGCAGCACGCGCATCGACGGCAAGAACAGACGGGTGGAGCTGCCCGTGAATGCGGATGTCCATCTGCCGCAGGGGGTGATCCGGGCGTATCGGGACTACCGCGCGAAAAAACGCCGCGCGTCGGAGGTGAAGTTGACGGTGCGCGGCCACGTGATCGTGCGCCACTGGTGGATGAACCGCCAGGTCCCGGTCCGTCTCACCCGGTACGTGGTCTTGGGGGAGCCTCATCCGCGCTTGGCGAGCGTCCGTTGGCGTGCGGTCTCCGGGGAGGCCGATGTCTGGAGCCGCGGCGAAGCGAAGGTCCGTTTGATAAACGGCTACCGCGACGAGCGGTTGCAGGGACGCCTCCGCATCGAGTTGCGCAGGCGGCGCCGGTTGTTGCCGGATCTGTTGTTGGCGGTGCATGAGGAGATGGACGTGACGATCCCCGCCAAAAAGGGGAAGGACCTGCGGTTCGAGTCGGCGTTCATGCCGGCGCAGGGCCCTCCGGCCGAGGCGGGGGAGCAGACCGCGACCGCGGCGGGGGAGCCACGGGATGTGGAAGCGGTCCCCGGGCAGGCGGCCGAGGAGGATCACGCGGTGGCTGTGGCGGTTCGGGTCTACTGGGACGATCAGGAGTTGACGCCGGAGGAGGTGCGCGTGTTGGGGGTCCCGGGCGCCAAGCATGGGCCGCTTTTGTCCACGGCGAACGGCAAAGGGGGACGAAGGGAGGGGATGGTGGCGAAATTCGTGTTGGTGGAGGACGGTCGCGATCCAGGCGACTGATCGTCGGGTAACCGGGTCCGCTAGGGTACACCCGTCAGCGGAACGGGAGGGTCGTGTACCGTGCCCGGGGGGTTCCCAAAGACCATCAGACCGAAACGTATTTTAAGCAATAATCATGGTCCCGGCCCATGCGTGGTGCTTTCGACGCTCGACCGTTGACCGTGTTCGTGATGATTCTTCTGCTTGGTTCATCGGTCCTGGCAGCACCCGCCCCGGCAGCGACGGACCTCGTTGTGCATGAGGACGGTCTGCCGCTGGACGCCGGGCCCGGACTGTCGCCGCTCGCGTTGGACGCGCTTGGGTGCAGGGACGACCTCGGCTGCCCCGAAGACACGTGGATGACATGGACGCAGCAGGCCCCCTTGTCGGAGCTCGAGCACTCATCGAAATCGATCCTGGAGGATGGACTCGGTGCCCCGGCGGTGTTCCCCGCGCCGGATACGATCGCGGTCTACAATGGACTCGATGAAACCGAGAAGCGCCAGGCGTGGCGCGCCTGGTTCCTGGTGGAACAGATCGCCGCCATGTCCCCGGCCGAAGGGACGCCCGGCGCCATGTTCCCGGGTGATGCGGGTGCTGGGTCCGGTTCAGGATGGTCTTCAAGCGGGGCGGGGGAGCCCGGTGCGCTGCCCAGTTCGGTCCCGGACCCGCACGGCCTTAGCGGGGTCTGGCGCTTGGAAGGCCATGGGTTCCCGCTGGCCGTGATCCCTGCGGGCCCCGAGGGAGCCACCTTCCTGCACACCTCCGAAGGCGTCCTGTCGTTCCCGGAACCGGGCGCGGACCCGGATTGGATGGTGCGGCCCAGCGGGTACGTCGGTCGCGTGGAAGCCACACAGCCCGGGTCCAGCGGATACCGGGACCTGGTCATCGGCTTGGTCCCGTGGTCTATTGACGACGAGCCGTCGCTGCGGGTCATCGACGGTGAGACCGGCGAGGTGAAGTTCCGGGGTTTCTCGGGGGATGAGGGGTTGGTCACCTGGAGTCTGACCGCGTTGGATGATGGCGGCACCGAGGGGATCATCGGCCTGGACGTCATGGGGAACGTGGTGAGCGCGGACCTGGAGGGCGACGTGCTGTACCGGGAACGCCTTCCCGGGTTCCCTTCCGAGATGGTTTTCCCTCCCTTGGTCCCGGCCTACGTCGCTCTTCTCTATCTCTGGATGGGTGTGGATCCCTTCGGCGACGCCAACGGCGACGGCACCCTGGACCTGTTCACGGGCGGCGGGTACTATGCGTTCGTTTTCGCGGCGGTGGTGGCCGAGTCGTTTCAGTCTCCGCCCGTTTTGAGCGCTTATTCCGGGCGGGATCTGGGTCTTTTGTGGCACTCCACGTTGGTCCCACCCAGTGAATACTCCTACTGGTTCCCTGTCGGTGGAGGCGATCTCGACGGGGATGGTCGGGACGACCTTTTGGTCTACGAGATCGGATACACGTTCCTGTCCCCGGTCCCGGCCGCCATGTCCCACAACTATCTGCATGTGCTTTCCGGCGAGAACGGGGCGCCGTTGGCGCAGGCGGGGCGGGCTTGTGCGGTCACATGCGTCGATAGCCCGATCACCCAGGCGGCCCGCGCCCCGGATGCGTTGGCCGATCTCGACGGAGATGGTACGATCAGCCTGGTCCATCTCGAGGCATCCCTGGATTATGAGGAATCCCCACCGGTGGTCAACAGCCTGGAGTTCGTCGTCCGGGATCTGGGCGACACTCCTGTATCGCCTTTCGAAGAGACGCGCCATGAACTGCCGGTCCCGGAGGGAGGGGCCGTTTGGGGCAGTGACCTGTTCATCCAGGAGACCAGCGAGGGGTCCAGGCAGGAGGTGCTTCTGCTTGTCCAGTTCCTCACGGGCGCCTCGGATGACGCGCATGAGACGGAGCTCTATCGGCTGCACGCCGGCGGTGTGGAGTCCGTGTCCTTGCCCGAGCCCTACGGCATGGTCCAGATGGACCCGGCGGATGGCACCTGGTATGGGTGGCTCGTCGGAAAGGATGCCTGGCAGGTGCTGGACGAGGAAGAATGGACGCCCAAGAGCGACGGCTTCCGGCTTGTGGTGGATACGGGGTCGGTGCTCGAGCATGATCGAAGCGGCGACGGCGTCGAGGACCTGCTTCTTCGCCGCAGCATCGGGTACACCTGGGTCAGCGGCGCCAGCGGGGTGATGTTCGAGGAGTTCGACCGGTCGTTGGTCTGGTGGATGGTGGACGCCTTCGAGTTCAACGGCAAGCAGCTTCTCGTCGAGCGGCAGCGCTATGAGGACGAATACCGGTTGGTGGACCTGGAAGGGGAGGTCCTGCTGGAAGTGGGGGAGGACCTCCTGGATGAACGCTATTTCCGCGGTTTCGTGGATGTCACGGCCGACGGCCGGTTGGATCTGTGGGTGCAGGAGCGCGGGGAATGGGACGACGAGTACAATTGGATCCCCGGTGACAATCTCTTCATCGATCTTGACGGTGACGAGACGCTCCACACGGTCAAGGGGGAGAGCGGGGTGGGGGTGTATGTGGACGATTATGTGCTGCAGCGTGATGGTGAAGAGATCCTGAAGTCTGATTCCCAGGAGGACGACCTGTCGCTTGAGCTCCAGGTCGTCGGCGAAGAGGGGCCGCGCTGGGAGCTGGATTACGACGGCGACCTGCGCACCGTGTCCAACGGTGTGCTCGTGCTCACGCCCGTGGACTCGGCGCCGTCGTCGGGCGAGGACCTGGTCGTGGCGTTCTACGACATGGCCACGGGTGGCCTTCTGCATGAGGACGTCGTCGAAGCGGTGCACGATCAAGTGCGGATCCGCTTTGACAGTTATCGATTGCAGGTGGAGAAGATGACGACGAACGGGACCTTCCAGGCGGTGTATGTGTACAACGTGGAGGATGCGGCGGGCGAGACCGTGGAGCAGTCCCTGCGCGTGGTCTCGTTGACCGGGAACGAGGTGGTTGCCGATTTCCGCCTCACGGATCCTCCGTTGCTCTACGAAGATTACTGGAACTGGGTACGCCCGGCCTACTTGGCCGGACTCGTGGAGGGATGGGGCGCCGGCAAGAGCAAGAGCCTGGTCTTCTACGAGGACTCCCGGGCGGTCGTGCGGGCGTTGGACGGGAAGATCCTGGCTGTGGGTCCCAAGGACCACTACCCGACGCACGCGTTGGACGTGGACGGGGACGGCCGGGACGAGCTGGGTCTGCGGCAGGGGCAGCGGCTGCAGTTCATGGAGTACGACCCGTTGAACGAAGGCGCGGGGTTCGAGGACGACGGCGAACGCATCAACGGCACGCAGCTGGTGTCCCGGGACGGCGTGGAGGACGTCGACGGCGAGAAAACCGGGCTGCCGGGCCCCGCCGCGGTCCTTGTGGTCGCGCTGGTGGGGCTCGCCGTGGTCGGGCTGCGGCGGCGCGTGTAGTCAGTTCTTGCTGCGCACGAGGATCCGTTTCACCCGTTCCTCGCCCAGGGACTCCGGTCTCTTCGAGGCGCTCTTGCCGCGGCTTTTTTCCCACAGCCGGCGCGCCAGGTGGCCGGTGAGGCGGCGTTCGCGCACGAAGAGCAGGCCGAGGACCACGCCGGTCCCGATGGCGAGCGCGGTCCCGATCATGCTCAGCGCGAGGAGGGGGAAGAGTGCTTGGGACGACGCGGCGGCGCCGACGGGGGACTGGGTCTCGCCTTGAAACCGGCCGCTGAAGAGGGTGGTGTTTTCGCCCTGGTCGTCGCGCGCCTGGAAAAACAGCGTGGTCGCCTCGCCGGTGCGGTCCCCTCCGCACACGCCGGTGTGGCCGGCTCCGTCGCCGCGGCTGAGTGTGCCGTTGCCGGCACTGCAGCTTGCCCGGGTCCCGCTCTCGGCCACGATGTGGAAGGAGACCACTTCGCCGTCGGCGACGAGCCAGGTGGCGTTCGCCGGCCCATGCGGCTGTGTGCTTCCCCAGGTGCCCGAGCCGTCGATGCGCACCAGCTCGCCCTCCGCCGCGACGGCCGGCTGGGTGAAAACGAGCAGGAACAGCAGGCCGATCAGCATCGCCAGGCCAACGGGTCGCCCCGACGAGGCCGGGAAGGGGAAGGTGGCCGGGTCCGCAGGCCGGGCCCTTTTTCGCGGCATCAACCGGTTGAACCGGGCGGTGCGGATAGGCGTTTCCGGCGCCGGGATGGGTCGAATGGGGCCCGAATCACCCACTCGCCCATTGGTAAAGGAAAAAAAACGACCGAGTTGGCGACAGGCTCATATAGGGGACTGGATTCAGCGGGACTTCCTGGTGGGCGCATGCGCGTTCGCCAGGGAGAAAATCGTGGATCGTGGCGCGGGCCGTCGGGTTCGGGCTGCGATCGCGTGTGGCCGCAAGCTAGAAATAAGGTATGTGGCTACAGTAGAAGGCTCGCGGTAGACG
>CAYVRY010000136.1:0-5553 GCA_964452895.1 uncultured Halobacteriales archaeon | reverse complement strand
CCGTGAAATCCTAGAACGCCGAAAGCGGTCATCGCCCCGCCTGACTTTTCCCTGGCTTTCCCCCCTCTTTCCCCTCCTTCCCCTTCCTCTGCTTGACTGGCCTCGTTGCTTGCATCCCTTTCCGCCTGACTCCCGACTTCCCATGAACCAAAGCATCCCCCTCGTGGTCCTCCTCCTTCTCACGCTCCCCCTGATCCCCAGCGTGGCCGCCGACCACAAACCGTCGCACGCCGAGGTCCAGAACCAACCCCCCCAGGTGACCCACGTGGATGCGCCCACCACGGTCACACCGGTCGCCGGCGGCGAGCGCACGGTGAACGTGGACATCGAAGTCTTCGAACCGAACGGATGGGAGGACATCCAACGGGTCGCGCTCACCGTCTACCGACCGGACAACGAGACCGTCCATCGCCAGATCGATGCGACCCCGGACGGACCCGGTACCGGCCCCCGGCGCGACTACTCGGCCTCATTCCCCATGGCGTTCCATGACGCCCCGGCCGACCTGACCAACGGCTACGTGATCGAAGTGCGTGTGACCGACCATCCCGGGGCCCGAAGCGAACCCGCCTACCACAAGTTCGGCTACGAAGAACTCACCGCTTTGGCGCTCGATGCCGAGAACCTGCAGTTCGGCGAAGCGAAGCCCGGCGGGCAAAGCGACCCGGTCCCGGTGCAGGTGCGCAACGTGGGCAATGTGCCACTCGGCGTGGAAGTCGCCGGCATGCCCCTGGTCTCCCCGGATGGGCACGAGATCGCAGAATCCAACGTGCACGTCGACACCGAGGCGAACGTCGAAAACGGTGTGCCCCTCAAACAGGAATCCGAAGGCCTGGACGGCTTCCGCCTGGAACCGGGCCCCGACGCCACCGGCGACACCTGGTGGGTCCTGCACGTCCCCAGTGGCGACTCCGGGTACATCCCCGCCGGAGAATATGCCGGGTCGATCCTCATCGAAGCCGTGCAAGCGGAGTGAGCGCAACCGGAGACCGCCATTTTGCCCCACCGGCCCGAGCCCCTCTCGAAAACCATTAATGCCAAGGCTCACCAAGGTCCAGGCATGGCGCGCCACCGAGGGGTCCGACCCGCGATCCTTCTGGTCTGTGCCCTCCTTCTCGCGCTCCCCCTGCCGGCCGCCGCCCAGGACGGAAGCGGCGTCGGCGTCACCCCCGCAACAACCGAGATGGACGACCCGCCGCTTCTGCGCGGCGGCTCAAAGGTCGCCACGCTGCAGTTCCAACAACACGACCACGACCTCGCCTACGTCGAGGTCCGTGTGCAACCCCCGCCCCCCGGAGACCACGGCGATGCATCGACATGGATCACCCTGCGTCCGGCGGACGGGCAGGACCCGGACCAGGACCTGCAAGTGGAACGCACGTCGGATTACCCTGTCCAAGTGGACGTGCAGGTCCCGGAGACCGCCGCCAACGGTGCTTACGCCGCGCGCGTGAACTTCCGGCTGAAACAGGCATGCGACGCCGACGGCGGCGCCTGCGTGGGAGTCCAATCCGCCACCTCCGCGATGATCCACATGGATGTACGCGATGAAGGCGAAGTGAAGCGGATCCTCGTCCCGGGCAGCGCCCGGGTGCACCACATGGAGACCGGGAAGCCGTTCCAGTTCACCGTCCCCCTGGAGAACGCGGGCAACGTGGACGCGAACCCGCACATCAAGCTGGAGATCCTGGACAAACACCAAGAAGAAATCCTCGCCGAACGCTGGCTGCGTGACACCGTACTGCGCCCCGGCGAGCGCCTGGAAACCTCGTTCATCGTGGACGACCTGGAGCTCCAAGAAGACCAATACTGGGCGCGCGTCTTCGTCTACCTCGACGATGAACAAATGCACGAATCCGACCTGCGCACCTTCGACGTGGTGCCCACCGGCACCCTCGCCCAGACCGCCGAACTGCGCACGATCCGAATCGATGACGACATCACCACGGCCGAAGTGGGCGACCTCGTACGTCTTGTCGCCGTCGTGGAGAACACAGGAAGCGTGCCGGTGCAAGCCGCGTTCAAGGGGAGCGTACTCGTCGACGACAAACTCGTTGACACATTGGAGTCCTCCTTGGTCGAAATCCCCATCGGCGAAACGCAAGGCCTTGAAATGTTCTACCGACTCGATCGTCCAGGGCAGCACGTCTTCGAAGGCAGCGCCCATTACGGCGCAAAACTCACCGAAGAACGTACCCTCCTTCTGCGGGTCATGGACGCGGGGGGATTCACCGTGCCCGCGTGGGGCTGGGTGGCCCTTGGCGCCGTCGTGCCCCTCGCCCTGGTCGGTTTGTTCCTCCTCGGCCGTCGGGGACGGACCCGAGTGCAAGCGCCCGCACGCGGGAGGCGTCAAGCCATAGCGGGCCGGCCTCGGGGTGGCGGGACCGCGGTACGCAAACTCCCGGTCAAGACCCGCCCCGGGAACCCGGGGAAGCGCGCCGTCTCCGGGTCGCACGCCGGGCCACGACGGACCCCAGCACCAAGGCAAGGCCGGTGACGAAACCCACGGCCCCCCAGGAGAGATCCGGGCCTGGAGCGATCCCCATGCCGAGGAGGGTCCTGTGCGCCTGGACCGCCGACTCCTGGAACGGACGGACAGCAGCGCCGAACGTCTCGTCGAGAGAGGACGCGATGCGGCCCGTGGGTCCGGTCTCGCTCGGCGCCCCGGCTCCACTTCGAGGCGGTCCCTTGAGGGGCCCAGCGATCAGCGGTTCGCCTTGCCCTGTTTCCACACTGACCCCGCCGGCCCGGTCTACCACCTCGATCTGTACCTCGACCGGCGTGGCGATGGGGCGCTGCTCTGCCAATATCACCCCGCTCCAAAGCCCGGTGGTGCGATTGTGGTGCTGCGGCCCCTTTGCCTCATGGCGTGTTTCGACCCCGTTGGCGTCCCGGAAAGCCAGCACGAGACCCACCAGGTCCTCGACGCCGTTTTTGTCCGATGCACTCACGTTGAAGACGTAGACCCCGGACAATTCCTCGTGGCTCACCGACCACTGGATCGGTGAAGGAAGGACGTTGGCGACCTCCAGATGCGTGGAAACACCCCCCGCGGACCCCGATGGACCCTCTTGCGAGGCGCCGGCTGGGACGCCCGGTGATACCAGGATCAACAGCAGCGCCGCCCAGAAGAGGACGACCGGGGCGCGCCGTCCCGACGCGCCGCTGCACCTGCCCCCGCGGGCAAAACGCACAACCACAAACCCCCTCCACCTGGATTTAGCGTATATAAGGATTCTTGTATTTTTTTTGGCCTTTCCAGGATGCGGCTCTCCCTGTTGTCGCCTGCGTATCAGGGATGGCGGACCTGGGCGGGCGGTATTCTGGTGACTTGCCTATTCCTCGCAGTTACACAGGTTATCCTCAATTCCCTTATCCCTGACGGCGGTCACAAGAGATGGTGTGATTGGCCCCGGGTGGGGCCATGGCGAGGAGGTAGTGCGGTGGATTCGCCAAAAGTCCCGGTGGGGCATTGCCGGGACACCCCGGCCGACGCGTCCGCGTCGGTCGGGGATTCAGGTTTTTTCGATTCCGGGATCCGTCCTCGAGCGTGATTTGGGGAAGATTCGGGGCACCGAGTTACAGGGCTTAGCCTGAATTCCCTTAAAGGCGGTCCGAGTCCCTGGTCTTGTTGTAACTTGCCCTGGTGGGGGCAAGCTCCTCAGGCGAACCGTGGTGGGTTCGTCAAAAATCCCCCGGTGGGCATATTCGGGGTCCCCGGCCGACGCAACGCGTCGGTCGGGGCTGACGATCCTCATTTTATTCGAGCCACCGGCCCAACGTGTTAGACCGGAGCACGGGCAAGGCGACGAGTTACACGCGTTATCCTGAAATCGCTTAACAAAGCTCGGAGTCCGAAACATTGTGGTATGGTGCTGCCCTGGTGGGGGCAGGCACAATGGCGGGTGCGTGGTGCGTTCGCCAAACTCCCCCGGTGGGTTATGACGGGGCCCCCGGCCGGCGCAATGCGTCGGTCGGGGATTGTTTTTCACCCAGCTGGGCCGCGCTCCGGAAGGCCGTTGTCCATCGGGACGCCCTCATGGTCAAGCCAATTCCAGGCGCTGGAGACCGAACGCCGCCGCCTGCAGCGCTTTCGGCACGCGCACCGTGCCGTCCTCCTGCTGATGGTTCTCCAGGATCGCCACCAGCGCCCGCTCCACGGCGACCATCGTGCTGTTGAGCGTGTGCACGAACCGCGTCGGGCTGCCCGGCGCATCCCGCGTCCGGATGTTCCAACGCCGCGCCTGGTAATCCGTGCAGTTCGAACAGGAGACCACCTCCCGGTACGCCCCCTGCACCGGCATCCACGCCTCCACGTCGTACTTGCGCGCCGCCACCGTGCCCAGGTCCCCCGTGCAGATGTCCACCACCCGGTACGGGATCTCCAAGGCCTGGAACAGCGCCTCCGCGTTCGCGATCAACTCTTCATGGACCTCCCAAGACGAAGGGCCGGGACGTTCGCCTTCATCCTCCTGCGAACCCGGGTCCAGGAACACGAACTGTTCCACCTTCTCGAACTGGTGCAGACGAAAGATCCCCCGCGTGTCCTTCCCGTGCGCCCCCGCCTCCTTGCGGAAACACGGCGAGATCCCCGCGTAACGAAGAGGCAATTGATCCGCCTCCACGATCTCCCCCATGTGCATCGCCCCCAACGCATGCTCCGACGTCGCCGCCAGGTAGAGGTCCTCCTCCTCCACCTTGTAGATCACATCCTCGAAATCCGCCAGGTCCGTCGCCCCCTCCACCGCCGCGCGACGAAGCAGGTACGGCGGCACCACCGGTGTGAACCCCTTCTCCCGCATCATCTCGGTGGCCAAGCGCAAAAGGCCCTGATGCAGGCACGCCAGATCCCCCTTGAGGTAGACGAAACGCGCCCCGGATGAACGCGCCGCGCGCTCCAGATCCCCACCGCCCAGCTCGGTCAACAGGTCCACGTGGCTCTTCGCCTCGAACGGATGAGCCGCCGCCTCCCCCCAGGTGCGGATCGTCACGTTGCCCGATTCGTCCGGGCCCACCGGCACATCCGGATGCATCAGGTTCGGCAGACGCATCAAGAGCCCGTCCCGCTTGTCCTCCTCTTCACGGGAAGCACCCTCCAACCGCTCCAGCCGCTTCGAGACCTCCTTCATCTCTGCGATCGCAGAATCCGCATCCTCCCCCTTCTTCTTCGCCGCAGCGACCTTCTTCGCCGTCGCATTGCGAAGCGCCCGCATGTCGTTCAACTCCGAGACCGCATGGCGCCACGCCGCATCCGCGTCCAGCACCTCGTCCACCACCGACGGATCGCGGCCCCTCTTCTCCAGGTCGGCGCGCACGCGGCCCGGTTCGTCGCGCAGTAGACGGATATCCAGCACGGGGCCGCCGCAGGAGGCCCGGTGTCTAAAGGTTGGCGTGGTGACCCGCTCCTCCAGGTCCCCCTTCACAGACTGACCCGGGACAGCCCGCCTCGAGCTTCCTCGGCGCGAACCGCCTGCACCAATCCTTCCAGCGCGAACCGCCTGCACAGATCCTTCCACGCCACCCGCGTCCGCTTCTCGCCTTGATCGGCGTCGC
>CAYVRY010000135.1:0-5574 GCA_964452895.1 uncultured Halobacteriales archaeon | reverse complement strand
AGCGCCTGCAGCATCAAGTGCATGGACAAGCCCAGTTGCTCCTGGATGTCGTGGACGTGGTAACGAAGCGTCTCCGGCTTGTTCACATCGAGGGCCTCGGCGAGCATCTGCTGACGGTCGTCGATCTTGATGCCCAGATACGGCGCCAGACCCTTCAACGTGAAATCATCCCGGTAGAAATAGAACCGCCGCGCCGCGAGAAGCGTGTCCAACCCGGTGGGATGCAGGAACGCCACGTCGTCCGGACGCCCGAACTGATAGGACTTGTCCTGCGAAGACCACGTGTCCAGGTACCGCGTGAACGCCTCCTCTTCCTGTCGGCCCAGGTTCCCGTTCCGGCGGCCCTTCTCCAGGAAGCGCTTCACCCGCTCGTGGATCTTCAGGTTGTCGAACCCGTAGATGTTGTGCCCCGAGACCACGTCGGTCTGCTTCACCTTGGCGATGAACTTGAGAAGAAGCTCCACTTCCTCCTCCTCGTTGCGCGCGATCTCCTGGACCACCTCCCGGTCCTGCCAGTCCTGCGGGGCGTCCAGGACCTCCAGGTCGAAGCGTTCCGTCTCCAGATCCACGTCCGCTTCATACGTGAACGGGAAATCCGCCCACCCGATCACGTCCACCGGCAGGCTGTCCGTGTCCTTGACGCCCACGTTCCCGAACTGGGTCGTCTCGATGTCGAAGACGGACACGTTCAAGGTGGTCTTCTCGCCGCCCGTGGCGAACGGCCATGAACCCCCCGCGGCCAGGTCCACCGCGAGGCGCTGCTGGTAGGGCACGTCGTGCTCCGCCGTGAAGGCGCCCAGCCGGTCGAAGAACGCATCCGAGACCGACGGAACGAGCCCCGGATGGCGCGTGTAGACCCGGAACGCGGGGCGTGTCCCCACGCCGCGCCAGAACGACTCCACCTGGTCCACCGGCCCCAACTCCACGACCCCCGCCAGCGGGTCCCCGTCGCGCCCCGCGGCCGGATCCTGGTCCTTTTGCGCCTTGGCGACCGCCTCCAACGCCTTCTTCCTGAGAGCCTTCGCATCGCCGCTCGAAGGGGGGAACGCCCAGAAGAACGGCCGATGCAGCTCCCGCACGGGCACGGGGTCCCGGCCCTGGTAGAACACATGGGAATTCGAAACGGAGAGGAGCACGTCTCCCATCGGTCGCGGGAGACCCCTGCGCGTCAAGACGTTTTGGGGGCGACTTCCAGTGAAGCGCGGGTCCCGTCACGCCACGTTGATCTTGACCCGCTTCTTGACGTCGAACGCCTTCGGAACGTCAAGAGCCGCCACGACGTGCCATCTGAGCATTCGGCTCCGCCCCACGTTCGTGGCAAACCGCATCACCTGGGCCGCGGTCCGGCCGATCCCCCCCTCGCCATGGCCAGGGTCCGCCTCGTCCTTCGGTACGGTGATCTCGAACGGGTAGGGTCCATGATCGCCTGCCGGGTAGGTCTTCTCCCCGTCCAGCGGATAGTCGAAGTCGAAGATCCGCCGCCTGCTCGTGTGCGTCCCCTTGCCGTCCCGGCGGCGCTCCCGGACGAGTTCCTCGGCGACAAGGCCGATCTTGAGGCCACGCGCGTCGACGGACTTCTTGAGGCCCATGTTGAGCGTGCCGCGGATCGTCTCACCAGGCGCGAAGCCGTACTTGTCCAACGTCACCTTGATCTTGCCTTTGCCGAAACCCAGGAAACCCATGATTCGCTCCTCCATGTGCCTTCGGGCGCCAGCCCATATAATCCCTTGACCCGGGCCGTGAGAGGGCATGGGGGCATGGGTCGAAATGGACCGCCGTACCTTCTGGCAAATCATCACATGGACGCCGTATTCCTTGGTGTCCGAGAGGGCGCATCGGCCTTGCGGATCACGCACCGATCTCGACGAGGAACTCGATCTCCACGGGGACGTTCATCGGCAGCTCCGCCGCACCCACGGCAGCGCGCGAATGCCTGCCGCGCTCCCCGAAGACGTCCCCCAGAAGATCCGAAGCGCCGTTGATCACCTGCGGGATCTCATGGAACCCCGGCGCCGCCGCGACGTAACCCGTGACCTTCACGATGCGTGCCACGTTGTCCAGGGAACCCGCGGCGTCCCGGATCCAGGTCAAGGCGTTCAGCGTGCAAAGACGCGCCGCCTCCTGCGCCTTGTCGAGGTCCACGTCGGTGCCCACTTTCCCCGTGACGACCGGTTTGCCGTCCTGAATGGGGACCTGGCCGGAGACGAAAACGAGGTTCCCGGTGCGCACCCACGGCACATAGTTCGCCACCGGTTTCGCCGCCGCGGGCAGCTTGATGTTCAACTCCTCCAGCCGCTTCTCGGGCGGGCTCGATGCGGTCTGCTGTGCCATGACGACGCGCAGGGCCAGTGGGCAAAAAAGGTTCACCCTCCTGGGCACACGCCCAGCGGGGCCCGCGCTCCGCATCGGTCTGGATCGTGTCCCTTCACACGTTCCATTGCATCAACCTGGAGTCCACCGTCTGGATCATCGCGGTGGCGTTGTCGGCCCCCCACAGCTCCTCCTGCAGCACGTTGCGCTCTTCGACACCGAACCAGAGATGCTTGATCGACTCCTTGCCGGTCTCCCGTTCGATGTAGAGTTCGATGTGCCACGCCTCCACGTCCTCCCCCTGAAAGGAGAAAACGGGCACATGGTCCACCGTCGCGGTCACGATGGAACGGGCGCTGTTCATGTACACCCAACTCTTGTTCTCGGCGAGCGGGAAGAGGATCTCGTGGCTGATCGCCCCCCCTCTCTGGATCTGCATCAAGGAATCCACACTCCGATGGGCCTCCCAGTTCCCGCCCGGGGTCTCGTGCTCGTCCCAATTCTCCCCGAAGACGTCATACACCGGGATCCCCCACTGGTCGCTGGTGCCGTTGATCGTCTCCCGCATCTCGGTGGGCGGTTGATCCATGACCTGGGTCTCATAGTGCCACCATTGACCCACCTGCCAACTCGGCACCGGGTAGGTCTCGCCGTCGCCCTCGTCGAGAACGGCATAATGACCCGGACACACCACCTGGTCGGCCGAATCCACCTGCTGCTCACCCGGCGGAACGGGCTGGGGATTGTTGTGCTGTGTACATTCCGGGAGTGCCTGAGACGACGATGAGCCACCGCCGCCAGCGCCGCCACCGCCCGCGGTGCCGCCATCGCCGTCCTCTTCTTCGGCTTCGGAGTCCACGTCGTCCTGGCCCTCTACCGGGCCCGGATCCGGGTCCGCATCGTGCGCGTCCGGCTCCTCTGCCTGGTCACCAAGGGTCCCCCCGGCAGGGAACGCATCCTGTTCGTCATCAGACCCCAGGCATCCCCCCAGGAGAACTGAAATGATCAACAGGGCTACACCGAGCACGCCGCGAAACTTCATCGCATGGACCCACCCGACTCAGATAATTAAGAACTTTGGAACCTGGCTCGGACAGTCGCCAACGCGGACCCCGTCGCTTTCCACAATCATCCAAACGCAGGATCGGGCCGGGGCGGCGTCCGCGCGACCCCGGCTGCACGACGCAACCCTCATGTCCTCGTCCTGCTTGCCGCTGCTTATGACCGTGACCCCTTCCCTGATGGTCCCCCTGGGCACGAAGGCACCCGATTTCGCCCTCCCGGACACCGCCGGCAAGATCGTCAAGAAGAGCGAATTCGACGGGAAACCCCTGCTCGTGATCTTCCAGTGCAACCATTGCCCGTACGTCAAGCACGTGCGGACCAGACTTGCGGAGCTGACCCGGGAATACATGGACCAGGGTGTCGCCGTGGTGGGGATCAGCAGCAACGACGCCGAACAATACCCCGACGACAGCCTGGAAGGGATGGCCAAAGAGGAACAAGAGGCGGGTTATGCCTATCCGTACCTGTACGATGAGAGCCAGGAGACCGCGAAAGCCTACAAAGCCACCTGCACCCCCGATTTTTTCCTGTTCAACGACAAACACGAACTCGTCTACCGGGGACAGATGGACGACTCCCGTCCCGACAGCGGAAAGCCCGTCACCGGGCACGACCTCACCAACGCCGTCCAGGCGGTGCTCGAAGGCAAAACGGTCCCCGCCGAGACCCAGAAACCCTCCGCCGGCTGCAACATAAAATGGCGTAAAGGGAACGAACCGGACTACTGGGGACGCTGAGCCCAACAGAGTGAATCCGTGGCCGCAAAAGGTAAAACCGAGTCACGTCTTGTAGCCGGCCATGGTGCGAATCCCCGCGGCCCTGATCCCGATCACATTCGTCTGCCTGCTCGCGAGCATGGCGATCGCCGGATGCCTGCAACCCGGTGAGCCCATGGAGATCCGCCCTGCCAACGGGGGGAACCTGGGCGGCGAGCCAGGCGCCGAAGTGACCTCCGTGTTCCCGGGAGACTATGATTTCGAGGGTCCATACAGCCGCGTGCTGGAAGAAGGGGCCCTGAGGATCCTGTCCCCTGAACGGGTCGTCGAACCCTCCGCGCTGGACGGTGCGGACATCCTGATGGGCGTGCACCGCCCCGATACCGACGAACCGGTACCGGTCCTGGTCCTGGCAAGCCCCTACTTCGGTTTCCTGGGGGGCGACAACGACGTGACGGACCGCGACGGGGCCTTTGGCAACCTTGTGGAAAACTTCGTGCCGCACGGTTACGCCGTGGTGGGCCTCGCGGTGCGCGGCACCGGCGGTTCCGGCGGCTGCAACGACCTGATGGGTCCCGAGGAGACCGCCGACCTGGACCAAGCGATCACCTGGCTCGGCACACAGGACTGGTCCAACGGGAACATCGCCATGACCGGCGTGAGCTACGACGGCTCCACCCCGTGGGGCGTGGCGTCCACCGGGAACCCGCACCTGAAGACGATCATCCCGATCTCCGGCGTCCCGGACATGCACTCCCTCATGTACCGCAACGGCTCCTCGGAAGAACGGGGACTCGCCGTCCTGAACGCACTCTACTACGTGGGCAACATCGCCACCCCGCTCGCCGGCCCCGAGAACCTGGCCGAGCGCGTCGTCTGCCCCGATGCGATGATCGGCACCGGACTGTCCGTTCATACCGCATTGACCGGCGAACACGACCCACAAGGCTTCTGGGAAGAGCGCAACCGCAAACCCCATGTAGAACAGCACTACAACGGTTCCGTCTTCAGCGTCCAGGGCCTGCAGGACTGGAACGTCGACCCGAGCCAAGTGATCCCGTGGGTCGACGAACTGGAACAGCAAGGGCTGCGCACGAAGCAACTGTTGGGTCAATGGGGCCACGCCTGGCCGGACTCCATCGGAGAGGACGGCGAGTACGCAGAGGACTACCGTGCAGACCACAACGAGATCCTGCTGCGCTGGCTGGACCAGGAACTCAAAGGCGAGGAACGGGACACCGGAGCCCCCGTCCAGGTCCAAGACAGCCTGGGCCGCTGGCGCAACGAAGCGCACTACCCGCCCCACGACACGGACTGGACCACCCTGCACCTCGCGGACGGTGCCCTCGAACCGCAGGCCGGTGAACGCTCCAGCATCCGCCTGGTCCCCCATGATGAACCCGGGATCGACGCGTTGGCGGAGCTTCCCTCGCTCAACGACGTCCCCCTGCCCGACGAGACCGCCCGCTCCTGGGTGGACTTC
>CAYVRY010000134.1:0-5579 GCA_964452895.1 uncultured Halobacteriales archaeon | reverse complement strand
CCCCTGGAGCCACGACAAGAGGCTTTTTATTGGGCGCCTTCCCCAGTTGGGGTTGAGGCGTATGCGGAGGCTCCTTTCCACTTATACAAGGCATGACGACGAGGTCCATTCCTGGGACCCGCTTTCCTGGGCCCAGGCGGAGAAGTGGACCCGGCGGCTGCCGGCGAAGACGAACCTCGTGGTGCCGCGTTCGCATCTGCCGGATGCGCCCCCGTACCGCAAGAGCGCCCTGGGGCGGCGTCGGGGGGCGAGCCGTCAGTTCCGTTGTGCGCGCGCGAAGCACAATCTGCATGTCAAGGAGTTCGCGGACCACTGGGTGATGCACGTGGACGCCTGGAACCCGCACACGAACATGGTGCAGCATCTTTTGCTGGACCATGGGTTCAAGCAGTTCCTGCACGTCGTTGACCTGCTGAGTCAGGCCGACGAGCAGCCCGTCCCGGTCGGTTGTTGAGTCGAGCCGATCCGATGACGTCGTCTGGAACATTGTCCTGGCGCGTTCGGATTATTCACAGACCTGGCCCGACCATGTACTCAAGCACACTCCGCTCCCGCTCTGGACTATAGATGTCCACGACGACCCGGTGGGTCCCGGGCAGCTGCGTCGCCAGGTCCGATGAAGGGAACGTGAACCGGTATTCGCCGTTGGCGTCGGTGTCTCCGCGCAGGTTGCGCGTGAACATGTCCATGGGATCAAGCGGGTAGGTGTGTTCGATGCGCACGGGTCGGTTGACCGCGGGCGAGCCGTCCAGGAACCGGGCCTTGACGGTCCCTCCGATGTCGTTTCCCGACGCGGTCTGCGTCATCACGGCTTCGGTTTCCACGGGGAGCTGGATGTTCCAGCGGACGCGCGTGTCTTCGACGCTCTGCCCGGCACCGCGGGCGATGAGGTAGATGTTCGATGAACTCGCGGTGCCGTCGCCGACGATCACGTCGAATTTCACGGTCTTTTGCTCCCCGGGTTCCAGGCTGATCGTCTCCGGGCCGTGGATCGAGGTGGCCCAGCCGGCCACGGACGTGGCTTCCAGGTCGAGTTGCACGGGGACGTCCTCCTTGTTCACCAGCTTGGCTTGGAACGTCAGGGGTCCGTTGGGTATCGCAGGCCCGGGTTTGACGCCTTGGCGGGCCAGGGTCAGCTTGGGTGCTTCCGGCAGAGGTTCCCAGATGAAGAGACTGAGGATGTGCGTGGTCACGGCACCTTCGGAACCGGTCGCGGTGAGTTCAATGATGTAGTCGCCTGCCTCCGTTTTTCCGGGCTTCCACAGGACCTTCCACTTGCTGGTATTGGTCTCGTTTTGCAGCAGCGAGGCTCCGCCGGGAAGCCCGTTGGCGCTCAGGCTTACGGCGTCTCCGTCCAGGTCGAAGACGTCGACGGGGACCGCCACGTCGTCGCCGGCTCGGGCGAACGACTCGAAGGGAGCCACGATGAAGGGGGCTTGTTTCCCGAGGAAGACGGGCACCACCTCGGTGGCGGTGTTGCCGTCGGTGTCCGTGACGCTCAGCGTGACCAGGTAGCTGCCTCTTTGTGTGTAGGTGTGCGTGGGGTTTTCGAAGGGCGGCTGGTCGGTGATGCTCTTGCCGTCGCCGAATTCCCACGTTTTCTCGATGATCGGGCGTGAGCCTTCTGTGCTGTTGTCGCTGAACTGGATTGGTTGTCCCACGATGGGGGCATCAGGCTGGTAGGAGAAGCTTGGGATCGGTGCACTCAGGCAGCCGGGCGTGGAAAGCGGGCCGTCGGGGGCGGGTGCCACGAAGGGCGTGAAGGCGACGTCGTTGCCGCTGCCGTCGTCCGTGATCCGTTGCGCCTGGATGGCACTCGCGCTGTAGGCGCCCCAATCGTTGCAGCGCGCGTCCACTTCAAGCCCGTTCGTGCCGGATGCCAGATGCAGGCCGGTGGTTGTGCTCGCCAGGTCCGCATCGTTGATGAGCGCGTTCCCGGGTTGCCGGGCGGGCCCGTCCACCGTGTGCGTGTCCAGGGCGACCCCGGTGATGCTGGCGAGGAAACGGTCCGCCTCGGAGGCCACGTCGGTGGCCCCGCGGTTCAACAGACCGGTCCCTGCACCGAAGACTGTGTTCTTCGTGCTCACGTGGTCGCTGCCGAGTGCGAGTTCGATCCCGATGGTCTCGCCGGCGGTCAACAGGCTGGGGCTTGCCAGCAACCGGTTCTCCTCCATGCGGCTGTTTGTGCTGTCCAGGATGTGGATCCCGGTGGCCGCGCCGACGATGCGGTTGTCCGCAACAAGCGCATGGTCCGATCCCTGCAGGCCGATGGCCCGGCTCTCGGGGTAGAGGTTCCCGGTGATCTGGTTCGATTCCACGCGCGCCCCGTTTGTGTCGTTGATCCGGATTCCGTGAGTGGGGGACGTGGGACTCGCCTCGGTGAGGATCACGTTCTCGCGCAGCGACAGCCCGGTGGCCGAGTCCGCGTCGATCACGGGGCTTCCGCCTTGCAGCGTGAGGCGTTCGATGGCGACGTCCTGTGCGTCATGGATGTTCAGGGTCGCCTGGTCCAAGGCGCCGCCGGCCAGGATCGTCCCGGCCGGGTCGCCGTCGCAGGCGGTCCCGTTAAGGGTGCCGCAAAGCGTGATCCCGGAGCGTTGCAGGTCGATGGGGCCCGGGTAGGGGGTCCGGGCGGGAAGCGCCTGGATCCGTGTGCCGGGGACGCTTTCCGGGTCGTCGATGGCTTCCTGGAAGGACAGGAACAGGTCCCGGTCCATGAGCGTGGCCTCCGGGCGCACGCGCTGGACCAAAGGCGGTTCCGGTTGTCCGGTGGCGTCCAGGAAGGGGACCTGGAGCACCTGGTTCGTCCCGCTTTCGTCATGCGCGCGGCCGCCGAGTGTGATCGGGTCGTACAGGCCCCAGTCGTTGAGCCGGACGTCGATGGTGGCGTCCTCCACGCGGTCTTGTATGGTGAGCGCGTTCACGTTGGTCAGATCGAAGGTGTTGCCGCGCACGAGCAGGGTCTCCGGGTCTCGGGTGCCGATCCGCAGGGCGCTGTGTCCATGGTCGCTGATCGTGTTGTCCGTGATCGCGGCGCTGTGCTCCCCCTGGGCTGCCGTGGGGCCCTCCGCGAGGATGCCGTGCCATCGGTTCCCGGTGATGTTGTTGTTGTGGACCTCGTGGCCGCTTCCGGTGGTCTGTTGCAGCAGGACCCCGATGTTGTGCCAGTCGCGGATCCGGTTGTCTTCGATGAGCGCGTTCTGGATGCCCGCGCCTTCCACCTCGACCCCGATCTGGTTCACGGTGGGGCCGCCGTCGTGGCCGGTCGGTGCGAAGTTGCCCGCGATGTCGTTGCCGCGGAGCACCGCGTCGTCGCCGTCCACCACGACTCCGGTGAGCGGCACGTCGTCGGCGGTGTTCTTGATCGTGAAGCCGTGCACGTTGGCGCCGGCTGCGTCCACCAGGAGCGTGCTCGGTGCGCCTTGGGCGTCCAACACGGTGCGCTCCCGGGTCTCATCCCAGCGGCAGCCGAGCCCCTGCGTCCAGTAGCAGGCAATGTCCTGCTCCTCGCCCAATACCTGGTTGTTGATCCTCTGGTTGTCGATGACGGCGCTCGCCCCGTTGTCCTTGATGGCGTTGATCGCGACGATCTCGTGGTCGCCCAGGTTGTCGGCGATCCAGGCAAGCGCCTGGGCCTGACTCACCCCGTTGGGCCCGCCAAGGGAGTGCATGCTCCATTCGGTGTTCGTCTCGTCCATGAAATCGGCGAAGATCCATTGCCCGGTTGCGCACCCGGATTGCAGGTCCTTGTTGACGATGTTGATCGTCCCGTCCCGCTCCCCGTTGCCGTCGGCGTCCACAGCGAGTCCGATGCGCGGGGAGCCGGCGCCGCAGGTCTTCTTGGAGCCCGGCAGCACGAACAGGTCGAGACTGAGCGCGTCCAGGTCGTGGGCCTGGAAGCCGTCGACGGGGAAGAAGCTCGTGGAGCCCCAGGTGCCTTCTTCTTGAGGGTCGTTGAGCAGCATGGCGGAGCCGTGTCCGTGCGTGGGCGCGCCGACCCATTCGCCGCGCGAGAGTTGCCAGTGGCCCGGTTCATGGTCCTCGGCGCACAGGGGACTGCCGCCGATGCTGGAGCACAGGGTGATGTCCGGGGTGGTGATGGTGAGCGCTTCCTCCCGGGCGAGTGGATCCAAGGCGTCGCCGCTGGCCGGCACGAGGACCGTGTCTCCGGGCAGGGCCGCGTCGAGGGCGGATTGGACCGTGAAGTACGGCTCGTCGGGGCGGTCCAGGATGCGCACCAGCGGAGGCTCTGCGGCACCGAGGGCGTCCAGGAACGGGATCTGGAGCACTTCGTTGCCGGTCCCCTGGTCGTCGATGCGTTGGGCCAGGAGCCCAGGCTCGTAGGATCCCCAGTCGTTGAGCCGGGCGTCCACCGTGGTGGACTGGATCCGGTCGTCCAGCAGCAGGGCGATCTCGTTCGTGGTCCCGAGGGAGTTCTTGTGGAGGACCGGGTTGTCCACCGTGTCGCACAAGTGGACGCCTGTGAAGTGGAATTCGAAGGTGTTGTGCGTGATCCGGGTGTCCTTGGTGTTGCAAAGGAGGATCCCTTGGTTGTTCACAGAGAACGCGTTGCCGTCGATGACGGCGGCTTCGGCGGCGTTGAGGAACATGGCGTGGGTGGCCCAACCGGTGAAGGTGTTGCCGGTGAACGTGATGTCTTTGGCCTCCTCGACGGCGGATGGGCCGCCTTGGACGTAGATCCCGTTCGCCGTGTGGGTGGTCTGTTCGTCCAGGTCCACAAGGTCGCTCTCGATCGCGTTGTCCTTGATGAGGAGGCCGTTGGCGCGGTGGATGTGCATGCCCATGAACTGGCCCTTCGTGGAACCGGTGAGGCGGACTGTGTTCTCTTCGATGCGCACGTTGTCCGCGCTGATCCAGATCCCGTGGACGTTGGAGTCTGATGTGCCGTCCCATTGCAGGTTGAACCCGCGAACGAGTACGTCCGCTGCGGACACAAAGAGGATGGACCCGAAATCCATTTCGTCACTGGAGTCCACGGTGACCGTGCCCGGCTCCTCGGCGATCAGGCGAAGACCCGTCTTGCTGCTGGTGATCCGGAGTTTTTCTTCATAGGTGCCGGGCCCCACGAGCACGGTGTCACCCGATTGCGCCACGTCGATCGCCGTCTGGATGACGGAGAAGTCGCATCCGGTCTCGCAGACTTCGTAGGTGTCGTTTTGTGCACCCCCGGGGACCGTGATGCCTGCGGTGATCGTCGATACGAGAAAGAGGACCACGATCGCTCGTGCGATGGCCGGCCTCCTGGTTGCTGTAAGTGCGCGCATGTTTCCAGTCCTACCCATTGTCCGCACCGGCTGCCGCCCATGAAGGCGGTTCCAGTACGACCCGGAGGACGACACGTGGACCAGGTCTTAACATTTGTGGCAATTTTGTTTCGCGAAAGGGCCATCCGACAAGTTTCTGTTTGAGGAAAAGGAACCAGGAGCGCCCCGCCGAAGGCCCCCAGGGCGGCCCCCGAGCCCCAGATGGGCCGTGCGCTCCCGTAGCATGAACAGGAGTGGGCGGCGAATACTTTCGGTGACCCCCCCTGCAATGCTTTAGATGCACCCTGCCCACTT
>CAYVRY010000133.1:0-5596 GCA_964452895.1 uncultured Halobacteriales archaeon | reverse complement strand
TGATCCCCGAACGACTGGCAAACCGACTCCTCGACAAAGGACTCCAAGAGTTCCGGAAAGCGGGCCTGGAGACCTTCGAGAAACACTGGGACAACGATGACGACGAGGCCTGGAACGCCGCTTGACTCGGGACACGTCGTCCTCATCCCGTACCCGCACATCCGGGATGGCCCCGGGGTCTTTGCGCAGACCCCTTATTTTGGCGAGGAAAGTCACAGGCCTGCAAAGATTAGCGTAATGAGGATTAACGTAACGCTAAACCTCTTATTCGCCATTCCAACCGTGCGGTCGCGGCGACCCCCTGTTGAACCCTAAATAGGCGAGGGATTTCAAGGACATCTTCTGGAAGCAGACTCATACCGGCGCACAAACTCAAGCCACGCCTTCCGCAGTGTCCCCCGAATCGAGAGTCACGCTGAGGTGCCCACCAGGAACCAACCCACGCTGGGACGCATTCATGAACTCGACGCTGACCGGGGCCCCGTCGGAACCATAGCTCACGATGACACCGCCCGGCTCTTCCACGGCATCCTCGGGCGGATCGTCCCGAAGCATAAAGATCAGGATGTCCGCCCCCGCATCGTATTTCACTCTCAATTTCTCGGCCTCCAATATTTTTCGACCTTACTCGTCCAATAGAGGGTCAAAACCCTTCGTTGCTCTCCCTCTTGAACAAAAGCCACCCGTATAAGTCCATCGCCTCGTTTAGACTGAGCGACCCGGGTACCGGCGTATCCATCCACCTCTTGGCCCGGCTCCTGGAGGACCTCTTCCACAGTTGCTTTCGTTATTTGGTGGCTCAATGACCACCCACTCAAGCGATCAAGGGCATGACGCGTCCAACTGATCTTCCAAGCCATCACAATCCCCTATGCGCCAGAAGTGCATTCCAAGAACAATCAGCCCCTCAAACCAAATACCCTTCATTGACCAGCCGCGTGAGGATCTCCTCCGCGGCCTCGTCCGGGCGCAGCTTCGTCGTGTCCAGCCGGATGTCCGCGTTCTCGGGCACCTCGTACGGGTCGCTGACACCGGTGAACTCCTTGATGATCCCGGCGCGCGCCTTGGCGTACAGGCCCTTTCGGTCGCGCTGTTCGCAGACCTCCACGGGGGTGTCCACGTGCACGAGGATGAAGCCGCCGACCTCGTCGATCAACTCCTCGACCTTGCGCCGGGTCGCCGCGTACGGGGCGATGGGCGCACAGACCGCCACGCCGCCGTTTTTCGTGATCTCGCTGGCGACGAAACCGATCCGCTCGATGTTCAGGTTCCGGTGCTCCTTGGAGAACGTGAGCTCGCTGGAGAGGTTCTTGCGCACGATGTCGCCGTCCAGGAGCGTCACGGGGCGCGAGCCTTCCTCCATCAACTTCGCAACGAGGATGTTCGCGATGGTGGACTTCCCGCTGGACGGGAGGCCCGTGAAGAACACGGTGAAGCCCTGCTCGTGGCGCGGTTTGTACTGCCGGCGAAGCGCCTCGGTGACCTCCGGGTAGGTGAACCAGGACGGCAGGTCGCGCCCCGCCTTGAGCCGCTTGCGCATCTCGGTCCCGCTCAGGCTCAAGACCTTCGCGCCTTCGGGGATCTTGGAGCGCTCCAGGTATTGGCCTTCGTCTTCCACGAAGACCATCTCCTCGAAGGTCACGAGCTGGATCCCGATCTCCTTCTCGTGCTCCTTGACGAGCCCCTGGGCATCATACGGACCGTAGAAGGGTTCACCGTCCCGGTTGCGCGGGCCCGCGTGGTCGCGCCCGACGATGAAGTGCGTGCAGCCGAAGTTCTTGCGGATGATCGCGTGCCACAGCGCCTCGCGCGGGCCGCCCATGCGCATCTGCAATGGCAGAAGGCTCAGCATGGTGGTCTGCTCGGGGTAATGCGGCAGAAGCGCCTGATAGCAACGCACCCGGGTGAAGTAGTCGACATCCCCCGGGGAAGTCCGGCCCACCACGGGATGCAGAAGCAGGTTCGCCCCGGCGCGCGCCGCCGCGTTCTTCGTGAGTTCCACGTGCGCCCGATGCATCGGGTTGCGGGTCTGGAACGCGACGATCCGCGTCCAGCCGCGCTTGGCGAACGCATGGCGCAACTCACCCGGCGTGTGCCGCTCGGACTGGAACGTGTGATGGGGCGGCAGCTCCAGGCCTTCCAGGGTCCCCCCGACGTAGACCGGGCCCGTATCATGAAGCAACCGGAAGACGCCGGGATGGGCGTCGTCCGTGGTGGCGAACACCTGTTCGGCCTCCTTGCGCTTATCCGGCGTCCAGACGTCGGTGACCGATATGACCGCGAGGACCATCCCTTCCGGGTGACGCAGCGCCACCCGGTCGCCCGGCGACAGGCCCGCGCCGAAGGTCTCCGCGACGTCCAAGGTCACCGGGATCGGCCACAGCGTGCCGTCGCCGAGGCGCATCTTCTGGCAAACACTGTTGTAATCCGCCTCCGTGAGGAAGCCCTTCAAGGGCGAGAACGCCCCGTTGAGGAGCATCTCCAGGTCCCAAACCTGCCGGGAGGTGAGGTCCCAGGAAGGCAGTTGCAGGCACTCGTTTTTCAGTTTCTCGACGTTCTCGTCGCTTTCGAGCAGTTCGCACAGCTCGCCGCCGTGGACGGGGATCTGTTCGATGTTCGCGGTGGTCTTGTCGCTTGTCGTCATTGATCGGACTCCGAGTGAATGGAACTCCCGGCGTACTCATGCCAGGGCTTGCTCGTGCGCCCGCCGGCGATGAACCATGGGTTGCGCAGGTCCGGCGAATCGTAACGAAGGGGTCCGCCCTGCAGGTCGGTCACATTCCCGCCCGCGGCGGCTACCACCGCGTGCGCGGCCGCGGTGTCCCAATGCATGGTGGGCCCGAAGCGGGGATAGACATCCGCGTGCCCGCTTGCGACCTGACAAAGCTTCAACGAAGAACCCACCGCGATCTCCTGCTTGTCGAAGCCGGCCTGCTCCAGGCTCGCAAGATAATCATCGACGGACTCCCCGCGGTGCGACCGGCTCACGACGACCCGGCACGCTCGGCCCCGCTCCATGGTCGCCACCTTGATCGGCGTCCAATCCTGTGTGTCCCTGCGCTGCCAGGCCCCCTGTCCCGGTACGCCCATGAACGCCCGGGAATCGGTGGGCACCAGGACCAGCCCGAAGACCGGCTTGCCGCCGTCCACGCGCGCGATGTTCACCGTGAACTCGCCGTTTCCGCCCAGGAACTCCTTGGTGCCGTCAAGCGGATCCACCAACCAATGATCCGCATCACCCAACGGCTCCGGGTCCCCTTCCTCCGAGACCACCGGCACGTCCGGGTCAAGACGCTCAAGCCCGGCAAGGATCACCTCGTGGGCCGCCCGGTCCGCCGCCGTGACCGGCGAGCGGTCCGCTTTCATCTCAAGCCCGGCATCGCCGCCGCGAAGGTGCTCCTTGTAGATGGGCAGGATCGCGTCTGCCGCGTGCCGGGCAAGCGCGTGCACCGTGTCGGCGAGCGCGACCAGCGAATCGGTCTGTGAACGGCTGTTTGAAGCGGCCATGGACAAATCACGGATGTGGATGGGTGACCGGCAAACCGGCCGTTGGTCCAGCAGCGGGGCGGTTATCCATGTTTTTTAGACAAACCTGCACCCCGGAGCCCGGTCCCGCGGCAAGAGAAACCCCCCGCTAAGGCAGCGCCTCCTCGCATCATCGGGACCCTAAGCACCCTCCGGTCAGTCGGCACGCCGAAACGGCCCGCACGCTCTGGCAGCGTGGCGTTTGGACCACTCCAAGTTGCTTATAAAAACCCTTCACTGACGCACATCCTCTCCAGGGGCGGGGGCCTCGCGCTGAATGGACAAAACGAACTCTGTTTACAGGCTTATCGTCTGCCACATCCCTGCCGCACGCACATGGTTGCCTTTGGTTACTTACCTGCCATCAGGCCCATCAACCGCGCGCGGCTCCCGCGCCCACGTGAACCGATGGCTCCTCGTGGCGACGCTCGCCTCGGTGCTCTTGATCGGATCCGTGATTCCGCTGCCGGGATTCGTCCCCGGGAGCGCGACCGGTGGCGAGGGCGGCTTCGAACCGGCCTTCGACCTGGTCGCGCATTTTCTCGGCTATCTCGCGCTCGCGCTGAGTATCACCCTGGCGATCCGGGCACGGCCGCCAGGCCAGGCGGCGCTCATTGCACTGGTCGCCGCCACCCTCTTCGGCGCGCTCATCGAACTCGTGCAGGCGCCCATCCCCTACCGCCAGTTCAGCCTCAGCGACCTGATCGCCAACGCCGTCGGGGCCGGGGTGGGAGCGGTTGTTGGGTACTGGATATCGCAAAGACATCAGGACGACCAAACCCAAACCTGAAACAAGGCAAAAAATGAAGACCAGGCTCGATGTACAAAACGTGGGTGAAATCCGCTTGCGCCGCAGAGTGAAAATCAGCGAAGAGACCTACCACCGGCTCAACCGGTTCACCGATGAACTCAGCGACCGGGAAGGCCGCCCCCGATCCATGGAATCCGCGGTCCTTCGTCTTCTTGATGAGCGGGAGAACGCCTCTCCCCTGGACTTCACAGGTGTTTGGGAGATGGACGACCAGGAAGCCGAAGAGATCCTTCGGACACTCAAAGATATCGGGTCGACATGGAGGACCGGATAATCGACTCGAAGCCCCTACGCCGCCTTCGACCATCCAGCGTCCTTGTGTGGTCCCCCCCACACGCTGTTAATAGCTGTGTGGCATCAGCCACACACAAGGTTGACCCGACGGAGCATGCTTTCACCCTCCCGCCACCTTCGCCGTCGACTCCCCCATCAACCTCCGCAACAGATCCCGGGCCTTTTCCTGGACGTCCCCCCGCCGTAGCGCCACGGACAGGTTCGCCTCCAGGAACCCCTCCACACTGCCGACGTCCAGACGCTGCCCCTCGAACTCCCACGCATAGACCATCTCCTTGGCCGCCAGCGTGGCGATCGCGTCCGTCAACTGGACCTCCCCGCCGTGACCCGGGGGCGTGCGCTCCAACTCATCGAGCAACCGCGGTGTGAACACGTAACGGCCCATGGTCGCCAGCGTGGACGGCGCATCATCTGCGCTCGGCTTCTCCACGATGGACCGCACCCGATGAAGCCCCTTGCGGTGACCCATGGGCTCGCCGTCCACGGCGCCGTAACGCGAGATCTGCTCGCGCTCCACGTTCTGCACGCTGAACGCGGAACACCGGGTCTCCTCATGGATCGCGATCAACTGCTTCGTGCACGGCGTCTCGCCCTGGAAGATGTCGTCCCCCAAGAGCACCGCGAACGACTCGTCGCCGATGAAACGTTTCGCGCACAAGACCGCATGGCCCAAGCCCTTCGGGCTCTTCTGGCGCACATACTGGATGTCCGCCATCTCGCTGATCCGCTCCATCTCCGCAAGCGCCTCGGTTTTTCCCTGCTCGCGCAGATGATACTCCAGCTCGAAGCTGTGGTCAAAATGGTCCTCGATGGCGCGCTTCCCGCGGCCCGTGACGATCAAGATCTCGTCGATCCCCGACTCCACCGCCTCTTCGACGACGTACTGGATCACCGGCTTGTCCACCACCGGAAGCATCTCCTTCGGCATGGACTTCGTCGCCGGCAACAAACGGGTCCCGAGGCCGG
>CAYVRY010000132.1:0-5632 GCA_964452895.1 uncultured Halobacteriales archaeon | reverse complement strand
TCCTCCCCCAGCGCCACCGCCTGCTCCTCCCCCAGCGCCACCGCCGGCACCGCCCGCTGCGCCGGTGCCCCCGTTGTCGTTGCCGGAGTTGCCCGTTTGCCCGGTCTCCGTGGGGGCTTTCGGGCATTGGAGGCGGATCTGTTCGTCCTCCATCACGGCGGCCCGGGCGGGCATGGATTCGTCGAACCGGTACGAACCGGTCAGGAAGAGGTCCGTCCCTTGCTGGTCCTCGGGCACGCTCACGTCGTAGCTCAAATGACCCGAGGGCCCCTTGAGGGAGACCCATTTCACGCTCTGGTTGCCTTCGATGTAGACCCCGTTGTGGTCTTCGTCCACGTGGGTCACGCTGACCCCGGCAGGGACGATCTCTTCCAGCAGCCACGCCTTCGTGCCCGTGGGACTGAAGACGTGCAGGTCCACCGTGAACGTCTGCCCGGGATCGACACAAGTCGGCAAGGAGCGGTACACGCCGCAGCGGACCTCCAGGTGGTCGTCCCCGAGGATCGTGCTCACGGGCCCCGTCTGGGTGCTGTCGGCGACGTAGTTGCCGTTGATGTCATAGACGGTGCCGGCGGACTGGGCGCCCACAGTGAGCTGGTACGAGAGCGTGTCGATGGACCGGTCCGAGAGCGCCCACTTGAGGTGCGTCGCGTGCTCCCGCTCGGATACGGCCCCGTTGTAGCTCACTTCCGAGACCGCCCATCCCGACAGGACGGTCTCCTCGACCCAGATCAGGCTCGAGTCGGCCCAGTCGATCTGGATCTCCACGGTGATGGACTCACCGCATTGGACCACCGACGGAAGGACCCGTTCCAGGACGGGTCCTTCCTCGGAGGCCACCACGTGGGTCACGAGCGGTGCCCCCACAAGGAGGGCCACCGCGAGCCACGCGGTCATCGTGCGGGTTTTGTCCCCACCGGGTTGTTTTTCCAAGTCATGTCACTCCCTTTGTTTTTGTTGGCCAGCAGGCCGGTCTTTACTTGTTTCAGCAATAGCTGCTGGGCGAAAGTTTCCAGGCGTCGATCCCGGCGAACAGCAGATCGTCGAGTTCGCCACCCTGGCTCAACCGCCACGCGTCGATCAGGTCGAACAGGTCGTCGTCGTTCATGATTCCGTCCTGGTCCGCATCGTGTGTGTGAAACGTGCCTTGCGGTCCGTTCGGGCAGAGGTTGGCGCATTCCACGGTGGTGTCGCCTGAGATGTCATCACGATCATCCATTCCGGAGTGGAACCGGAAGTCCCCTGTGAAATTCAGGAGGGTCTCTTCCGGGGTCCCGGTCGGTACTGTGACATCATAGCTCATTACGAGGTCCTGTCCGTTGAGAATGACCCATTTGATGCTCTGTTCTTCCAAGGTTCCTCCATCGGAGATCGAACCTTCGTCGACGGTCACGCCCGCGGGGACGTCTTCGTCCACGAAGTAAGCGCTTGTGCCCGATATGGGCGTCACCGTCAAGCTCACGGTGAACGTCGCTCCGTCTTCGCAGTTCACGCTGGCCGGCAGGTCCCGGATCACGGTCCCCTCATCCTGCGCGGTCGCCGATAGCGGGACCGTCATGAGGAGGGCGATCCCCAGGAGCAATACGAGGGTCGTGGTCTTGCTTGCGCTGGTCGTGTGGTTCGATTTCATACATCCTTCCTGCACGGTTGTGCGCGTCCGGACCCGATTGGCTGCTATATATAGTGTCATGCTTGCGCCCTCCATTAGCAATATGTTCCTGGAAGCTGTTTCCAGGCGTCTGTCCCGGAGAAGAGTTCGTTGTCCGTGGCCTGCTGGGCCTTCCAATCATCGACCAGCATGAACAGCCCGTCGTCGGAGAACATGCAGTTCTGGTTGCTGTCGTAGCGGTGGACCACCAGGAGACTTCCGTCGCCGGTGATCGTGGTAGGGCTGCTCTTGATGTCGTCCATCACGTTCCCGCTGTAGGTCCAGACTCCGAAGATCGCCAGGTTCGCGGTGTCCACCACGCCCAACTGGTAACTCAGGGAGTCTACCGTGGGGTCGGCGAGGTCCCATTGGATGGTACCACCCGCCAGGAACCCGCCGTGGCTGATCCCTGTGGCGCTGAATCCCGCCCCGGGCAGGGTTTCACGGATCTCCGCGATACTTGCGTCGCGCAGGTTCACGTTGAGCTTGACCATCCCGGATTGGCCGGGATGGATCGTCGAGAAGGAAGAGTCTCTCTGGACGGTCGTGTCCCTCAGGGTACCGCTTCCCCCGTCGCCAGGACCCGAATCCCCGTTATCGGGGGGGTCTCCGCAGGATACCACCATCGTGTGCTCGCCGACGATGCCTTTTGAGGAACCGCCGCTGTCGGTGATGAATCCACCGGAGAACGGGAAACTTCCTTCTGCGCTTGCGGGGATCTCGATGTCTACACGGACTGTTTCGACCGAGTCGTCCTCCAAGAGCCATTTCACGGTGTTGTCCGATTGCAGCACGCCGGCGTGGCTCGGGTTGCTCGCGGTCCATCCGGCCGGGTAGGTCTCTTCGATGAAGAGTTTCCCCGCTCCGGCCCAATCGAGATCGAGCCCGTGCGTAAACGTGTCGCCGCATTGCTGGTCGTCGAGACCGCTTCTTATGACACTGGTGCCACAAACGAGATCGAGCAGATTGTCTCCCTGCACGGGCGCCTGGACGGTGGATTGGCTCATGGTGTCGTCCACATATTCCCCGGTGAACGCATGCGGCCCTTGGGCCGCCGATGGGACGCTCACCTGGTAACTGACCTCGGCGATGGACGGATCGAGGCTCCATCGGACGGTCCCGCCCGACTGGACGACGCCGCCGTTGGACGGACCCGATATGACCCATCCTTGAGGGACGGTCTCTTCGACCCACGCTCCGTTGGCACGGGTCCAGTCGATGGACAGGACCACCGTGGTGCTTTCCCCGCACTCCCCGAAGAGAGGCAGTTCCCGCTCCACCTGGGTTGCTGGGCAGACCAGGTGGAACGACGCGGCGAATGACCCTCCATTGGATCGGTCATCCACCCACTCACCCGTGATCTCTACGGGGCCGTCGCCCACCGGGAGCTCGCCCAGCATGAAGCGGGGCGGGCCGTCTTGGCTGATCATCTGGGCGTCGACCGCGAATTTCACCCGGTCGTTGTCTTCGTCATGGACGCCTCCATGACTGATGTCGCTCACCGTCAACCCTGCGGGGAGGTTGGCTTCGATGAAGATCTGGTTCACCGAGGCCCCGGGTTCCACCAGGAAGCGGGCACTCGAATCTTGGCACAACGCGATGTTGTCCACCTCGAGGTCCACGGCGGTCTCGGCAGCTCCGTCCTCCGCGACGCTGATCGTTGCGACGGTGGAAAGGAAGAGAAGGGCCGCCATGAGGAGGCCCCCTAGGACTTGTTTGCGTGTCTTGTTTCCTCTGTTCATGGCGGTCACTTCATCCCTTTGCTATTCATTCTCTCAGGTCGCTTATTTGTCGCAGTACGAGTCCGGGGAGAACTTCCAGGCGGCGATCCCGCTGAACAGTTCGTCGTCCGTCGCATCGTCGGCCTTCCAGGCGTCGATCAGGGCGAACAGCTCCGAGTCGTCGAAGACACAGTTCTCATCCTCGTCGAACGCGTGGGTCTCCGCGCACTCCGCAGTGGTCGTGGTGTCGCCCTCGGTCGGTTCACGGGCGTCCATGATCGGGGAGATGCGGAACTCGCCGTCCCAGGTGGCGCCGTCGTCGTAGCCGTTCGTGATGTTCATGGCGTACGACAGGGTCGCCGGGTTCCCGTTCTCGGAGGCCCACCGGATCTCGCCACTGGAAGCGTTGTACACGCCGCCGTTGCTGATGGTCGTGTTGTCGACCTCCAGGTTCGTGGTGGGCGGGGTCTCGATGACGAGCCATGCGTCACTGCCGGCTTCCGGGGACACGTTCAATGTCACGGTAAACGATCCCGTGCAGACCGCAGGCAGTGCCCTGGCCACAGTCCCCGCTTCGGGGCAGTCGATCTCGATTTCCGCCGGGTCGCCCGGGATGTTCGCCGGTGCACCCATGATGTCGTCCTGGAATTCGCCGTCGAACGACTCGGTGCTTCCATCGGGCAGGTCCGAGGGGACGCTCACCTGATAGCTCACGGAGATTCCGTCGGCGTCGGTGAGGTCTTCCCAGACCACTTGGCCGCCCGTGTCGGTCCCGCCGCTGGTGATGGAGTGCACGGTCCAGTCCGTGGGGTAGTTGTCCGTGATGTCCAAGGTCGCCGCGTCGTTCCACGTGATGTCGAACTGTACGAGCAGGTCTTCACCGCATTCGACGGGTGAAGGGGTTCCGAAGCTGCGCTGCACTTCGGCGGATTCGTCCTCAGGCTCATCGCAGCTCACGGGGACGTCGGTGTCACCGATCGGCTGGGAAGGGTTGCCGGAGTCGTCGATCCATTCGCCGCTGAACGTGAAGGTTCCGGCGTCATCTTCCCCCGGGGTGATCGAGTAGGTCACTTGGAAGATCTCTTGCCAGTCCTCCAGGTTCCACTTGATCGTGTTTTCATCGAAATTGTGGATTCCGCCCGCAGAGATCGAGTCGTTGTCCACGCCATGGGCCCATTGGGGCGGGTATTGTTCTTCGATGAAGAGCTTGCCTGCGTCTTCCCAGACGAGGTCCAGCACAATGTCGAACTCAGCGCCACATTGCTGGGCACCGGGGTCCTGCCGGCTGACGGACGGTTGGCCCTCCGGTGCGGGGCCGCCTCCGCCTCCGTCGCCACCGCCACCGCCGCCTTCACCGCAACTGACAGTCACGGTGTCGGGGCCGGCCACGGTCTTCTCTGCCGGGTCGAAGTACGTGCCGTCGAACGAGACGACCGTCCCGTCGGCCACGGTTTCAGGGACCGCGAGTGTGTATTCGAAGTCGGGTCGATCGGTGTTCGTGGTCCAGAACTTCAGGACGGAACCATCGTCGTTGCCATCACTGCTGATCACGGTCCATCCTGCTGGATAGGTCTCTTCAATCGACAGGAAATGGTTCCCCTCGGGGGGGTTTTCCCAGTCGATGGTGAGTGTCACAGTGAGTTCTTCTCCGCACGCGGGCGGCGCTTCCAGTCCGGTCCGTGTGACCGTCGCGGCTGGATCTTCTGCCGCCGCGTCCAGGACCATGGAAGGTCCAGCGAACAAGACGGCGCCAATGAGCATCAGTGTCGTTGCGATTATTGCGTTTCGTGCCATGGGGTTTCCCTCGGGGTCATCTGTGGTGAATCGGATACGTTTGAACGGGTAAGGGCGGAAGTGAACGAGGATCGTCAGAGGTAGAGGAGATGGGAAAAGAAGGAAGAGGGGGAGGGAAAGGGAGTGGAAGAGAATGGGAAGAGCATCACTCAGTGGTTCCCGGTCTAAGGCGGCGTGCAACCCGAGTAGCCCGGCGATTCGAGCCACGCGGTGATCACACTCAGCAGCAGGTTGAAACCGGCAGCCCCGCTCAAGCCAGCGAAGTGGCTCGAACTGGTCAACCAGTCGTTCCCTGCGACCGCCAGGTCCTGCCCGGTCACCGTACAGTTCGGCTCACTGGCATCGGCGGCCCCGTCATACAGGTTGAACTGACCTTCCGGTCCGGGCGCATCCTGCAGCAGCAGCGACGTCGAAATCAGATAGTCGCCTCCCAGCAGCAAGTAGTCGCCCGTCGGGATCAGGTCGTTCT
>CAYVRY010000131.1:0-5642 GCA_964452895.1 uncultured Halobacteriales archaeon | reverse complement strand
AAATCCGTCCACACGCCGCCGGCCAACAGGGCCTCGGTGCCGCGTTCGAACCGCCACTGTTCGATGCAGGTGCAAGGGTCTTCGAAGAGCCGCTGCAGGCGACGGGGGTCCCGTGCGAGGGTCCAGGCTTCCAGGGCTTTGGCGTGTTCGCTGTCGCAGCGCCCGCAGTTGTGCGCGCCGCGTTTGTGACCTCCGCCCACGGCGTGGCATTTGAGTTCCACGTCGTCGGGCAACGTCTTGGAGGCTTCCAGCACGACGTGGCTGGCGCTCCACATCCAGGGGGGCCGGAAGGCGTTCGCTTTGAACAGGCGTTCCACGAGGGTGTGGCGTTGCACGTTCACGGGGTTGATCGATACGGTGTGCGACAGGGGCACGACCTTCTCGATGGAGGCGAGCGTGTCCTGGATCGCTTCCTGTTCACTCAAGAAGGGGGGTTTCAGGAGCAGGTAGGTCTTGACGAGGCCGCCGTTTTCGGTGAGCAGCCGGGCGCCTTTTTCGAACTGCGCAAAGCGCCAGGATTTGTTCACGCTGTGCGCGAGCACCTCGTTCTGGGTGCTCTCCATGCCAAAGCCCACTTCGAACCGGTCCACGAGGCTGGTGGCTTCGCGCACGTTCTCGGGTGTGAGGATCTGGGGTTGCGATTCGACGCTCAATCGCCCGGTCAACTCGCCGACGCGTTCCAGGATCGCTTTGCGGGCCGTGGCGGGGATCTCCGTTTCGTCGAAGAAGCTGCCGGAGGTGTAGATCTTGATGAGTTCTTCGCCTTCGTATTCTTCGAGGCCGGCCTCGAACTGGGCGATGATGTTGTCCGCGGAGACCTCCTTGAAGTGAGAGTCGCCGAAGTAGCCGCACATGGTGCATCCGGACTTCAGGAGCCATTCGCATCCTTTGGTGCGGAACACGATGGTCAGGGCGTCCTGGGCTTCGTGGTCGAACCGGTCGCGGTCTTTCCAGACCTTCGCGGGTTTCGTGGTGTCCGTGCCGGGCCGCGGGCGGAACGAACCGGCGGCTTCTTTTTGCTCTTCGATGAGTTTGCGGGTGGCGTCCTTGAGCGGCCGGTCCGGCTTTCGCGTGGCCACTTGCGCGGTGGGTTCATCCATGGTGGCGCACCTCCACGGCTGCGCCGCGTGGGAAACCGGTCATCTCGTCGCCGGTCATGATGGCCCGGCCGACGCCGCGTACCTCGCCGTTGTGCACGAGGACCGCTTCGTCGCCGGGGACGATCCGGGGGTCGGCGTGTTTCACGCCCACGGCGAACAGGGTGCCGCGCGGTGTGAAGTCGTCGATCTCGACGCTTAGTGCGCACCCGGCTTCGTGCAGGAGGCGCGCGGCGTTCATGGTGAATGCGAAGAGTCCGCGTTGGGAGACGAAGGTGGCCAGGGGGCGTTTGTTGCCGCGTTCCATGTAGAGGCGCATGCCGGGGGGGCGTCCGGAGACGTCGTTCGTCGCATCATGCAGGACGGCCGCGGCTTCGTGTCCCAGTTGCCAGCTCAAAACGGCGTGGGCGTCCGCGCGGCGGCGCTTTGGCCAGTTCGGGGCGCTTTGTCCGCGGGTGGCCTGTTGCAGCGCGCGGCGCATCTGGTCGCGCGCGGGGATGCTCGTGGGGTGCCCTTTGGCGGTGTGCGGGGTCTCGGGGGGCAGGAGGTCCACGATGAGGTCGTGGGTCGCCTGGTCGAGGTGGCTTACCACTGCGGTGTAGTTTCCCTTGGCGAGCAGCGCCTGCAGTTGATGACGGATCATGTGGGTCTCTTCGCGGTCCCAGTGCCCCGTGACGGGCACGTCGTAGTGCGCCGCCGGCCAGGTGTGCTCCAGTTCGCGGGGCACGACGCCCATGGGCGAGGTGAGAATCACTTCGTGCACGCGGGAGGCGGCGCCCAGGTCGCCGATCACGCGTCGGAAGACGCGGTGGCTTTGGCTGCGGGCGTACGGTTTTTTCGCGCTGCATGGGAGCAGCAGGAGCACGTCGGCGGGCGCGGGGGGGACGTAGTCGGTGCGCAGGCGCTCCCGGTAGCGGGCCACGTCGGGCCGGGTGAGTGATTCCTGCGTGGTGGCGTGGACCTGGTTCTTGTTGGCCAGTGGCCAGCGTGCGGCGAAATGGTCCAGGTGGCGGTCCAGTTGCCGGAGCGCGGCGGCGGTGCCGGGATGCGCGCGG
The DNA here is from genome assembly GCA_964452895.1 of uncultured Halobacteriales archaeon. Classification (GTDB taxonomy): domain Archaea; phylum Thermoplasmatota; class E2; order JACPAO01; family JAHWKR01; genus CAYVRY01. The sequence continues at coordinate 3,490 of CAYVRY010000131.1, read as the reverse complement.
GCGCGGGTCTCCACCAGGGCCCGCAACGTGTCGTTCTCCAGGTGGCCGATGATCCGGGTGTGTTCTTCTTGCAGGGCGCCCAGGTTGTGCGCGAGCAGTCGCTGGGGGTCCATTTCGTGGGGCGCCGTCTCCCTGCAATGCGTGCAGCCGCACAGGGGACTTTGCAGCTCGGCGGCCAGGTGGGCGCCCTCACTGGTCAGGTACCAGCCGGCGTGGGTTGCGCGTTCCACGGCGAGGGTGTCCAGAAGGTCGACGCCGGCGTAGACGAGCAGCGCGGCATGATGCACGAGCCCCACGCCGGGTGCCATGAGCAGGCGGGCGGGCCCGGCCGCTTCGCGGGCGGCCACGAGGCGAGCGGCGAAGCGGCGGGGGTCGCCGGCGTCGGCGGCGAGCCCGGCGGCCACGGCGACCTCTTCGCTCATGTGGAGGTTCGCGTTGTCCGCGTGCGGTCCCTGGCCTGCGGATTTCAGGTGTTCCATGGTTGGTTCTTGCTGCTTGTGCCCGTTGCCGCCGACCCCGTTCCCGGTGTTCCCGGTCGCCTGTGCAGCGGGGTCGCCGGTGGCGAACTCGGCCAGCGGCAACGCACGCTCTGGGGTCTGCAACATGGCGAGTTGGCTGCCGATCACCTGCGGGGTCGCCAGGTCCAATCGCGCCCAGTCGGAGCCGTCTGGTGGGTTGGTGGCCGTCGGCATGAAGCCGCCGCCGACCCGGATGCTCGCCCGCTCAGGATGGGGATTGGCCTCCTGGCCGGTGAGCAGGAGGCACTCGGCGGCCAGGGCCTCACTCGCTGGCCGGGCCACGAGAAGGGGCGTGTGGACCATGTGGTCGCCGCGGCGCCATGCCAGGCGTCGCCCGGCGCCGCTTCGGGCCAGGGGTTCGAGCATCAAGCCGCTTGGACCTGGCCGGGTACAAAAAGGGTTTGGGTGGACGGGTCGTTTTTGGGTGGACAGGGGCCGGTTTTCGCCGTGGTTCACACAGGTTCACTGGTTGTAACGCGTGTCCCTTTGCCTACGTACGATCTCGGTGCTGGATGGACCTTGCAAAGGAAGATGCAGACAGGCCAGCCGATCCATCGCTTCCAGAGCACGCCGCCGTTTTGTCTCTCGGCCGGGACGATCATTCCTCTTCATCGTCGGATTCCTTGCCCCGTTTCTTCTTCAGCCCCGGAATCCCGCCGAGCAGGCCGCGTTTCTTGGAGCCGCCCTCATCTTCACCTTCTCCTCCCTCCTCGGGCTGCGATGGCGCCTCGGACTCGGACTCGGCCTCGGACTCGGACTCGGCCTCGCTCTGTTTGCCCCGCCGTCTGAAGCGGGAGCCGAGGCCCCGCCCGGGCTTTTCGTCTTCTTGGGGGGTGTCTTCGAGGCTGGGGAACTCGGAGGGCTCCTGCTCGGAGGGACCCTCGGGCTCGGCGCCTTCGCTGCTCTTGTCGCGCTTGAACCGTGCGGCGAACCCGCCCAGCCCGCTTTTTGGTTTGTCTTCGCCTTCGTCGGGCTCGGCTTCGGGGGCTTCGGGTTCGTTCGTGGGTTCTTCGGCGCCGTAGGGCGCGCCTTCCTTGTCGCGTTTGAACCGGGAGGCGAATCCGCCGGTGCGCTCGGGCTTGTCAGCGGGTTCTTCTCGTGCTGGTTCTTCGGCTTCTGGGGGCCCGGGTTCTTCATCCGTGGCCTGTGCGCCTTCTTCGGGCGGTTCTTCCGGGGCCTCGTGGAGCTCGGGGGATCCCTGTTCCTCTTCCTGTTCAGACCATGGGGAGGCGGTCTCCCGGGCGGTCCCGGCTTCCATGGGGGTGTGGCTCGGGCTCCGTTCCTGGTCGACGCGCCGCTCGACATCGCTTGATCGCAGTTTGTCCAGGGCGTGGGCGACGCTCCCCACCCGGCTCACCGTGTAATGCAGCCGCTCGGTGTTTGAGTCGTCGCCGCCGACGGCGCGGGTGACCTCGATCACGTAGCCGCCTTCGGTCTCGTACACCATGCGGGCGCCGCGCAGTTCCTCCTTGGGGAACGTGAAGGCGATCATGAGTTCCTCGTCGAGCCCTTCGACGTCCACGCTGGCGATGTCGCGCCTCGTGGTGGGGTGGCGATGGACGCCGATGTCGGAGAGTCGCTTGTGGCGGGCGAGCGGGTCGCGGTCCGTGCCGATCACCCGGTCGATGTAGCTGTGGATCTCATCCATCTCGTCCTGGTGGCGCCGGCGCCATTGCCGTTCGATCCGGTACTCTTCCACGGGTTCCGGTTCTTCCAAGGGCTCCGGTTCCGGTTCCTCCTCGGGCGGTTCCTCTTCGCCCATCATGAAGGGGGATTCCGTTTGCGGTTCTTCTTCGGGTTCCGCTTGGGCGCGCAGGGTGTCGACCCATTCGGTCTCACTGCGCTTCTCCTTGGCGGGCTTGCGGCGCATGAACCGGAAGAGACCTTTGTCATCGGCTTCGTCGTCTGCATCGGGCTCGTGGGTCACACCGGCTTGCGGGGGCATGGTTTCACCAGTCGGACCCAGGGTCCGCATTCTGGAGCGAGCCCCTGGGCTTATAAAAAGATGGTGCGCTTTGGTTTGTTTGGATCGCGCGCAGGGGGCGGCCCGGGACGCAGCATCAGGCGGTCACAGGTCGCGGGTGGTCACGCGGGTCTTGCCTTTGCGGTGGCGTTCGGCGCGTTTGTGCCAGCGTCTGGCCCGTTCGTCTTCGCCGACGTGTTCGTAGAGTTCCGCGCGCAGTTGGGCAAGCCGGGCCAACAAGGGAGCGGGGACGCCGTCGGCCTCCAACGCATCGCGCAGCAGGGCGGAGAGTTCCTCGGTACGCCCTTCGCGCAGGTAGCGCGGGGCGATCTCCAGGGTGGCTCGCGCCGCTCCTTCGGAGTCGCCGGCGCGCAGGCGGTGCATGGGGACCTCGCGGCCCGCACCGGGCATCTTCGCGCTGGCCAGGGCGTCGGCGGCCGCGGCGTGCGCGGCGCGGCGTTCCTCGCTTTTCAGGCGGTGGTAGACGAACTCGCGCAGGAAATCCACGGCTTCCACGTAGCGTCCGCCCACGCTTCGCAGCAGTTGCTTCCGGCGCAGCGCGTCGATCGTGTCGAAGTCCACTTCGTCGGAGACGAACAGGACCTCCGGGGGCACGGGGTACCGGTGGACGCTGGCGGCCTCCAGGGCGCGGCGTTCGCTCATGGACAGGGCGGCGAGGATCTCTTCGGAGACGAAGCGGGAGAGGCCTTCCTGTTCCATGAGCTGGTCGGAGACCTCTTCTTCCTCGAGTTCCAGGTTCGACACGAGCCGCAAAAGGAGCGGGTGGCCGGCGGTGACCCGGGCGAGTTCCTTGGCCAGGGCGCTGTCGCGGCGGCCTTCGAAGAGCCGAAGGGCGTCGGATTCGTCCAGGCCTTCGAGGGTGATCTCCACGACGCGACCTTCCACGCGGTCGCTCTGCGAGAAGAACGGGATCGAGGCGCGGGTGATCACTACGAGTTTCATGCCTTCGAAGCGGTCCATCTGGGGCAGGAACGTGCGGATGAAGGAG
>CAYVRY010000130.1:0-5657 GCA_964452895.1 uncultured Halobacteriales archaeon | reverse complement strand
ATCCGCAAAGAACGCGCCTTCGTTTTGCGCCTCCTGGTTCAGATGGCCGTTGACCTGGTGCACGAGTTCTTCCAGTTTGGGTGCTATGGAGGCATACCGGTCGGAGTCGTCCGACGCGCGGGCGTAGATCACCACGTGGTGATAGTCCGTGTCCGGGGCTTGCGCGCACACCGGCGGTCGGTTCCCACCATGAGTCGATCCTTCGGGTCCGTCCTGGGGGTCCGGGACGGGGTCCGGGCCGTGCGTGTAACCGATGCGCCCGCCTTCGTGTTGGATCTTCCAGACGCCGTTTTCAAGACGACAGGCGAGACCCAGATCGGGGGTCTCCTCGAACGTGCAGGATTCCTCCCCGGTCCCTGACGCTCCGGCGGGGGGCGCGGTTCCACCCACGGCCAGAAAGCTCCCCAAGACGAGAAGCGATGCGATCATGATCGAGCCTAGTGTCCAATAAGAGACAGTTCTTCTCATGCAGCCACCACGAATATCCGGGCCTCTTCAGGCCGGTCATTGCCAGACATTAGTTGGTGTTAAGTGTTCCGGTTTTATCATGGCCCCGCTGCAAGAATCCGGTTTTTTGCGGGTTCTTGGCGGGTCGTCGGGGGTTCAGGAGTTGATGGGGCCGCAGGATGGCCGCTTCGGAGAGTTGAATCATAAGAAGAACTGATGACGCCTGGGCTCAATCCAGGCCCCGGGCGTTCATACCGGACGGAAAAGCAGCACCATGTACGCGGCGTAAGCGGCCAGGAGGAGGGCGCCCTCGAGCCTGGAGAGTCGGTATCCGGTCCACAACAAGGGCAGGACGGCCAGAGGTGTGAGGACCATGACACTCATGTCGATGCGCGCCATGGCGACCGGGATCTCCAGGGGCCGTACCAAGGCGGCCACCCCCAGGACGCCGAGCAGGTTGAACACGTTGCTGCCCACCACGTTGCCCACCGCGATGTCGGTCTGGCGTCGCAGCGCGGCGGTGAGGCTCGTTGCCAGTTCCGGGATCGAGGTGCCCGCGGCGACCATGGTGATGCCCACCACCCGGTCGCTCAGCCCGAGGGTCCCGGCGAGGTCCACGAAGCCGTCGATGGCGAGGCGGGCCCCGAGGCCCACCATGAGGATCCCCGCGACGACGAGCGCGGCGGCCGCGGCGAGCTTGATGACAGGTCCACGCGCTGTCTTCGTATCTTTGGCCTGGGCGGGTTGGCCTGGGTTGTCGGCGGGTGCCTGTCGTCCGACGTAATAGGTCCAGGCGGTGAACGCCACCAGGCCGACGGCGAGAAGGGCGCCTTCGACGCGTCCGATGAGCGTGTTCGCGGCCAGGACCCAGACCACGATCCCCACGGCCACGAGGATCGGTACCTCCCGACGGACGATGGAGGTCTGGACGACCAGGGGATGGACCAATGCGGACGCGCCGAGGACCAACAGGACGTTGAAGACGTTGCTGCCGACGACGTTCCCCATGGCCAGGGCGCCTTTTCCTTGCACGGCGGCGAGCACGCTGACCACGAGCTCCGGGGCGCTCGTGCCGAACGCGACCACGGTAAGTCCGATGGCCAGCGAGGACATCCCCATCGTGGTGGCCAGGCGCGTGGCTCCTCTGACGAGGCTTTCGGCGCCCAGAAGCAGCAGGGCGAGACCGCCCACCGAGAGGAGCACTGGCAACCAGACCATGGCGACGCACTTCGCCATGCCGGCAGGGACTTGAACCCGACGGCGGCCCAGGGGGCTTTCGCCCGTTCAGTCCTGGTCCACGAAGGTCTCTTCCCCGACCCATTGTTGGTCGTTGCCGCGCTCCGGGTAACCGCCGTAGTCGTCGTTCCCGCCCAGGTCCAGGAACTGGGCCGCCCCGAACGCCTCCACGTGCCCCAATGCCTGCGACTCCACCCGGTAGGTGTCGTCCCCCGCCTCGTCCAGGAAGGTCGCGGTCCCCTGGATCACGGCGGAGCCGAGTCCGAGTCGGGCGCTCGTGTCACAAAAACCACGGTCGACGTTGAAGAGCCCGTTCGCGGGGGCCTGGAACCGGTAGGTGTCTTGGCCGGCGCCGTCGAGGAGGAAACCGGACCCTTGCAGGATGCTGGAGCCCATGGCGCTGCGCACGGCTTGGTATGTGTCGTCACCGCTCAGGTCGAAGAAGGCGCCCACGCCGGCCAGATGGCCGTGGCCCATGGAGAGGGTCTTGCCACGGTACGCGTCGTTGCCGGTCACGTCCACGAGCATGCCGACTCCGCCGCTGCCGGAGCCGTAGGTGACCACACGGCGGATGATCTCGTCGCCACCGCACAACGCGTCGCGCGAACCCGCCCGCGGCGGCTTGTAGACGCCGTAGGTGTCGTCGCCTTGTACGTCGATGAGCAGGCTCGCGGTGTACGCTTCGAAGCTGTCTTCGTTCTCGCAGCCGATGGAGAATCCGGCGGCGTGGTGCTGGCAGCTCTCCGGGTCGCCCACGAGGCCGCGGTGGATCATGCTGCCGCCTGCGTTCGCGTCGTAGACGTCGTCGCCGCCGAGGTCGATCATGAGGACCGCGTCCTTGTCGAACAGGTTGTCTTCGCCCAGGGGGTCCATGACGAACACCGGGGCGAGGTCCACGAGCGGAGCGTTCAGTGTCGTTGCGGGAAGCGGGCGCGGCGCTGCGGGCCCGGTCTCCATGAGCACGGGCAGCGCTTGGTCCACCGCCTGGGCGAGGGTCACGGCTGCACGTTGCAGGCGCTTTTCGTCCACGTCCGCGATGAGGGCCAGCGCATCGGGTTCCGGGGTCTCGGTGTGCAGGTGCTTTGTCAGTTCTCCGTCTTCGATTGTCCGGTATTCTTCGTCGCGCACTTGCTGGACGAAGAGCAGTACGGAAAGCAGGTCGCGCACGGTGGTTTGTGTGTGCGCGGGGAGATCGGTAAGCGGGGCCAGCTCAAGGGCCGTGTGGCTCGTACCGAGGCGTTGGTCCCAGGCGTCGACGAGTTCCAGCAGGCTGCGTGGGTCCTGTGGCATGTCGAGGGGGGCGGCGTGCCACTGTGATTCCAGGGGGCCCGCCAAGGTGGATCCGTGTGCCGGTGACAGATTGGCTTCGGTCCCCGCTTGGGTGACCACACCCGCGCTCAGGAGACCGATCACGACCAATAGTGGACCCACACGCTGTTTCCAGACCATGCACACCATGTCGGGATGCACCCGGGTTCTGGATAACCGTTGTGGCTTGCGTCGACGCGTCGTGCAGTTTCCGGCCAGTCTTGGTGGGAGGAACCCGTGGTCTCTTGAGCCCCGCCGGTTTCGCGGGAGGCATGTGCACCCCGGAACCTGGAACGTCGGCCGGCGGTGGACGTGTGCTGTTGGGGGAAGAGCGTCTGCAGGCGCTGTTGGTCGAGGGGGCGCGCTTGTTCAATGTGGGCCGGTTTTTTGACAGTCACGAAGCGTGGGAACAGGCATGGCATGGGGCGCCGGACGAGGAACGGGATTTCTTCCAGGGTCTGATCCATGCCGCGGCGGCGTGCCTGCATCATGGGCGCGGCAACGAGTACGGGTATTCCCGTCAATTGGAACGGTTGCGTCGCCGGTTGGGGGGTTACGCGCCCCCGCATCGCGGCGTGGACACCTCCGGATTGATCGCGGCCGTGGAGGGCTTGCCGGATGCCGGGGAGCGTGCCGGGTATCCCCGGTTGACGCTGGACCGCTGAATTCACGCCCCAGCAAGTTGTGGCCTGGCGCTTGCGGGCGCTCGCGCCAGGGCCGAAAAAAGGTTGAAAAAAGGTTGAAAAAAGGTTGGAAAAGGTTGGAAGAGAAGGGAAGAAGAGCAAAAGCGGGCCTCAGCCGAGAACCACGGGGTTGAATTCGAGGATCTCCACGTTGCCGGCTTTGTCGATCAGGTGGACTTCGACGTTCTGGGCCCCGATTCCGCTCGGGCTCCAGCTGGCGTTGAACCATCCGGAGCCGTCTGCGGGGACCACGGCGAAGGTTTCGTCGCCGTCATGGAATTCCACGCGGTCCATCCCGGAGGACACCCCGTTGTTGATCGGGTCGGCGGCGGTCACGTTGAACGTGACGTCACCGATCACCGTGGAGACTCCGAGGCATACGGTCTCTTCGTCGTCCACGTACGAGCAGCCGGGCACGGGGTTCATGAGGGCGCCCTCGGGCGCGGTGGCGTCCCGTTGGAACGTCGCCACGTCGGTCCCGGTGTGCCCCACGAAGCTGGTCGCCTGGGCGCTGAACGTGTAGATGCCGTCCTCGTCGACCGTCTGTGTGCACCCGGGCGCCCCATCCAGGTCGCAGGCCGTGGACTGGATCCCGGAGAGTGCGCTCGCGGAGACACCGGTGCCCAGGTCGCCGTTGCACCAGCCGTTCAACGTTTCCCCGTCGCAGTCCGCTTCGGCGGACACGGCCGGGGCTTCCAGGTCCAATTTCAGGTCGAGGGTCCGGTCCAGCTTGTTGCCGGCGTGGTCGAAGGCTTCGACGCGCAGCTTGGCGCCGTGTTCGCTCACTTGTTGCCCGAGTTCCTCGAAGGCCAGGTTCCGGTAGGTCACGTCCTCTTGCCGGAAGTTGAAGGCGCCGAAATGCCCGACTTCGGGGAACGCGCCGGGGTCGTCCACTTCGATCACCGTGGTCTCGGTGGCGTAGTTCGTGCCGCCTTGTACGGTGAGTGCCACGCGGTCTTCGTAGTGCTCCAGGCGGAACGTGTAGTCCGCGTCGTTCTCCCATCCGGTGCCGAGCCCGGTGTGCGTCGCCAGGACCTCCAGTTCGGCGTTGCCGCCGGTGGCCGCGTCGCATTCTGCTGCATCCTTTCCCCAGTAGCAGGCGAAGGTCTGTGCGTCGGTGTCCGCTACCTGGCCGGAGATCCGGTAGAAGGTGAAGCCTTCTGCGGCGGTGTGGCCCAGGTGGGTCTGCTCTTCGGCTTTCCAGTCGATCACGTAGGTGTCGATCAGGGTGCCGCCACCGGAGGGGAGCGTGTGACCGAAGGCCCATCCGATGATGTTGTTCTGCGTAGCGGGGGCACCGATCTCGCCGAGGTAGTCCACGTCCAGGTACTCGCCGCCGCGGGGCAGCGCACCGGAGTCCGAGACGAAAAGCGACAGGCGTTCCCCGGCGTTGAGCTGTGTGGCTTCACTGCCGTCCAACGATGCCGACCAGCTCCCCGTGGGACCGACCGCCTGGAATGCGCTCAGGTCCAAGTCGAAGATCCCGGGGGTCTCGTGGTCGCGGTCGCAGTCCTCCAGCGCGTCGCCGAAGATCGTGCATTCGACGCTGGCGAGTCCGCTGCCGTCGTCCAGGACATCCAGTTCCAGGGCGACGGGTTCACCGCACCAGCCGCCGAACCCGCCGGCGCCGTCCGGGCAGATCACGGAGTGGGAGAGTTGGGGTTTGATCTTGTCGTCGTAGCTCGGGTTCAGGAACTGGGCCGCGCCGCTTGCGGGGCCGCCCTGGTTGAATGTGTAGAATCCGAACCCGGCGGGTTCTGTGTCGATGCCGGTAGAGAGCACATCCCGGAAGGTCGAGCCGTTGTAGGGGTTCCAGTCTTCCACGGGGCCTCCCCGGATGCTGACGATCAGTCCGGAGGTGTGCGACGCCTGCGGGTGGTCTGAAAAGAGCTTGATCCGCACGTCGTATTCCTCGCCGCCGGACACCCAGCCGCGGTCCTCGGTGGTGTTCCGGTAGCCGCCGGGGCGGTCCAGGTCGTCCAC
>CAYVRY010000129.1:0-5665 GCA_964452895.1 uncultured Halobacteriales archaeon | reverse complement strand
CGGTTCCACGCGCTCCCATTCCTCCAGGGCCTGGCGCAGGTTCGGTGAGACCGTGCTCGGCACGGGGGCCACGCGTTCGTTCTCGTCGTCCACGACGACGAGGCGGCCGTCGCGTTTCTGGGACTCCGATTGCGGGGCCTCCACGGGGATTGTGGCAAGTTTCATGCGACGGGGGGCCGCACGTCGGGGGGTGTTGATAATGATGACTGTGGCCAAACGGCAGGATGGGTCGTCCCGGGAAGCCGGGGTTGTCCCTTGTTCGGCTCGTCGGCCGCCCGGCCGGTCGACTTACCCTTCGGTCTCCTCCGTCTGCACCTTCTTGACCGCCTGCACTTCGATCTGGATCTGGATCTTGTCTCCGACCATGACGCCGCCGGTCTCCAGGGCCTGGTTCCAGGTGAGTCCGAAATCGCGGCGGTTGATGCGGGTCGTGGCGCTGTAGGCGGCGCGGGTGTTGCCCCAGGGGTCGGTGCCGACGCCTTCGCGCGTGACGTCCAGCGTGACTTCCTTGGTGGTGCCGCGGATCGTCAGTTCGCCCACCACGTGGGCTTTCCCGTCGCCGGTGGGTTGCACGTGGGTGCTGCGGAACGTGAGCTTCGGGTGGGCTTCGGCGTGGAAGAAGTCCCCGGAGCGCAGGTGGTTGTCGCGGTCTTCGACCCCGGTGTCGATGCTGGCGACGTCGATCTCGGCTTCCACGTAGGACCGGCCGGGGTCGTCTTCGTCCAGATGGACGCCGGCTTGCAGGGTCTTGAACCGGCCGCGTACGGTGGCGAACATCAGGTGTTTCACGCTGAAGCCCACCGACGAGTGCACGGGGTCGATCTCCCAGGCGGTGGTGTTCGCGAGCTGTTTGGTCTGTAGGTCTTGTTGGCGGGTCATTGTGACTCAATATCCAATACACAGGCCCAGGGTAAGTACCATCCAGTCCCCCCGGGCGGAGCCACTTCTGCACTACGAACTGGCAAGTATAAATACTACGGTTATGATAGTATAGGCTGTGGCCCGCAATATCCTTGCAAAACCTGCCGCAAGCGGCACGTCGTCCGGTTGCCAGCTCACCGATCTGTTCGCCCTCTTGGGCCGGGCGCACATGCTGGACATCCTGCATCATTTCCTCGAGGAGGCCGACGGCCCGGTGCGGTTTGTGACCCTGCAGCGACATCTGCGCATGTCGCCGAACACGCTCTCGGACCGGTTGAAACAGCTCGTCGAGGTGGGGCTGCTCACGCGTACGTCGCACGACGAGATCCCGCCCCGTGTGGATTACGAGGTCACGAAGAAGGCCCGCGACCTGCGTGCCACGTTCCAGCAGTTGACCCGATGGACCCAGAAGCACGACCTGGATCCTTGGCAGGAATCAGGCTGAGGTGTGCGTCACCGGCGGGGTCAGAGCCTTTCGACCCCGGGCCACCGGAGGGACCATCTATGCCTTGGCGCGGCGCAGCCGGGATTTGCGTTCCGCCCGGTCGGGGATGTTCACCGCGGTGACCAGGCGCATCCAGGCCATCACGCGCAGCAGTTCCTTGCCCAGGTCGAACTGGTACCAGCGGTGGCCGATGTACGCGCTTCCCGGGAAGGCGTGGTGGTTGTTGTGCCAGCCTTCACCGAAGCTGAAGAGCGCGACGAGCAGGTTGTTGCGGGCCTGGTCGGGGGCCTTGTAGGGCCGGGTGCCCCAGGCGTGTCCGATGGAGTTCACGGCCCAGGTGCTGTGGTGTGCCAGGAAGACGCGCACGGCGCCGCCCCAGAGTGAACCGTACAGGCCGGCCACGAAGCTTCCGGTGATCGCCCAGACGAGCAGGCCGGGAAGCACGAGTCCGAAGACCATCCAGAAAAGCTGTGTCTTCTCCAGGAACTTGACCACGGGGTCGCGCATCATGCGGTCGTGCACGACGCCGCGGGTGACGAGTCGTCCCTTGGGCAGCCAGCCGAAGTGGGCGTGGAAGAGCCCTTCCACGGGGCTGTGCGGGTCGCCGGGTTTGTCGGCGCGTGCATGGTGGCGCCGGTGCGTGGCGGCCCACGTGGCGGGCCCGCCCTGGAACGACATGGTCGCCAGGGCGAGGATGATGAAGCGGACGGGCGCGCGTGCGTGGAAGGCGCCGTGCGCGAGCATGCGGTGGAAACCCAGTGTCACGCCCATGGCGATGGCGACCCACATGCCCACGAGCATGCCCAGGTCAAGCAGCGTGACGTGGCGTTGCCAGGTGGCGACGATGGCGAAACCGGTGAGCAGGAAGGGGATCACGGCCACGACGATCATCAGGAGCGCGTGGCTGAACTTCGGGTTTTGGAACGGATAGGAGGCGTCAACGGATGATGGGAGGTTCTCGGTGGGCATGGCTAGCGACTCTAAGGGCGCGTCCAACCGGGCGCTGCCTATGGGGCGAACTGGGCCCAGGCCTAGATAAAGCTCTTCGATGCGGCCGGCCACATGTTCGGGGTTCCAGGGGGACTGTCTGCCCCCCTTTTGTTTTCCCTGGCATTGCAGCGCATTCATGGCACGACGTGTCGTGGTTATTGGGGGGAGTGCAGCGGGGATGAGTGCAGCCAGCGTCGCCAAGCGCTCGGCCCCGGACCTGGTGGTCACGGTGTTGGAGCGCACGGGGGCGATCAGTTACTCGGCGTGCGGGATCCCGTATCGGCTGGCGGGTGAAGTGGAGCGGCCCATGAAGGAGCTGGTGGCGCTGACGCCGGACGAGGCGCTCACGGACAAGGGCGTTGACGTACGCATCAGGACGGAGGCCACGCGGGTCGATATGAAGCGCCGCCGGGTCGCCTGGCGGGAGTTGGATACGGGGGAGACCGGGGCGGAGGAGTTCGACGAGTTGGTCCTGGCCATGGGCACGCGCACGCGCGAGGTGGTCCCGCTGGCTCCCCGGCAAGGGGTGTTTCCGCTGCGCACGTTGGATGACGGCGTCGCGCTGGAGGCATGGTTGCAAAGCGAAGGCCCCACGCGGGCGGTGGTGATCGGTGCGGGGTTCATCGGGGTCGAGGCGGCGGAGGCGCTCACGGCGCGTGGGCTGGAGGTGACCCTCGTCAACCGGCGGGAACACGTGTTGCCGAGCATGCTCGATGCATCCATGGCACAGGCCGTGGTCGCTTCGCTCAAGGCGGCCGACGTGCGTTTTGTCACGGGTGCGCACGCCACGGGATGGGAGGACCAGGCGGGTCGCCGGTACGCCGTCGAGGAGCCCGAAAAGGAGGCGGCAACCGGCGTCGGGGCCGCGGACCGCTCGGATGGCGCTCGGGGGAAACGCGCGCACACAAGAAAGCAAGCGGCGAAGAAGGCCGCGAGGAAGGCGACCCGTTCGAAGGCAGCGGCGCAAAGGAAGAGAACGGAGGACGCCAAGGGAACGGAGGACGCCAAGAGAACGGCGGACGCCAAGGGAACGGCGGACGCCAAGGGAACGGCGGACGGCAAGGCAAACAAGGCCGGCAAGGGGAATCAGGACGACGAGGCGGCGAAGGTGGCGGCGGTGTTCGTCGGCGGCAAGCCGGTGCCGGCGGATGTCGTCGTCGTGGCCACGGGCGTCCTGCCGGCCACGGAGTTGGCCAGGCAGGCGGGGTGCACGGTGCGTGAGGACGGGGCGCTGGTCGTGGATACGCACATGCGCACCGGTGTTGAGGGCGTCTGGGGGTGCGGGGACTGCGTGACGTTCCCGCACCGGATCACGGGGGAGGCGGTCCTTTTGCCGCTGGCGCTGCATGCGAACCGTTCCGGACGCATCGTCGGCCAGAACCTGGCGGGCGGGGACGCGCGTTTCCCCACCGTTCTGGGGACGGCGATCACGCGGTTCAAGGAGTTGGAGATCGCGTCCACGGGGCTCACGGAGGCCCAGGCGACCCGGGCGGGCTTCGACGTGGTGAGCGCTCAGGCCCGCGTCGCGACGCGCGCGGGGTACATGCCGGGGGCGGGGGAGGCGACGGTGCGCATGGTCGCCGAGCGTGCGACGGGACGGTTGTTGGGAGTGCAGATGGTGGGTCCGGCCGGCACGGCGCTGCGGATCGATGCCGCGGCGGCGTTGGTGTGGAACGAGGCCACCCTGGAGGAGACCGAGGCGATGGATTTTGCCTACAATCCGCCCTTCTCCCCGGTGTGGGATCCATTGGCGATGGCGGCCCGCGTCACGGAGAAGAACCGGGCACCGGCGCTGTGAGGGCGGGGACGAAAGTTCCAAGGGTGCGGTGCTTGTGCTGCCGGGCATGAGCACACCGTCGAGGCGGGCCCGTCTGCAGTCCATGCTGGTCGTGGCGGTCGCCGCTTTGTCCGTGATGGCGACCCCGGGGTGTCTCGACGATGCGCCTTCGGTGAAGGAGCGTCTGCTTTCTGAGCGTTCGGTGAGCGGGCTCGGGCTGCACCACTGCGAGATGGGGGAGGCGTTCCAGGAGGCGGGCCTTTCGTCGAACCCGGCGAAGATGTCGCCGGAGGATTTTGCCGGCAACGGGACGCGGAGCCCCACGGAGGTCTGGATGCAGATCCTGACGCCGTTGGAGGACGCCCGGTGCGAGCAGGTGGTGGGCAACGAGAGCGTGTTCGTCACGGCGATGCGATTCGAGTCCACCAGTGTGGTGGCGGAGTTCGTCGACGAGGAGGACCCGTGCGAGGATGTCGAGGGCGCGGTGTTCGTCCACGAGCGGGATGTGGTCTCCACGGGCGGGGATGAGGCGCTCTTGGGTGACGTGCGGCGCCTCGTGGCCGATGAGAACCCGGATCTCTCGCCGCTTTGCGGTTGAACATCAGGCCTTGGGGCTCCGTCCGGCTCGTTGGCGTTTGGTGAGCGCTTGGTCCAGGAGGAGGGCGCTGTAGATCAGTCCGATGTGCGTGAACGCCTGCGGGAAGTTGCCGAGGGACTCGCCGTTGGTGTCCACTTGTTCGGCGTAGAGTTGCAGGTGGTTCGCGTAGGTCATGAAGATCTCGAAACTGAGCCACGCTTTGTCCAGTTCACCTTGCAGGATCAGGTTGTCCGTGAGCCAGAAGAAGCAGATCGAGAACGCCCCTTCGTGGCCGGTGAGCCCGTCCAGGGCGTTGTCCGGGAGGTAACGATAGACCAGGTCGCCCGTGGTGAGCGATTCCAGGGTCGCGTTCAAGGTGGCCTGGACGCGCGGGTCGTCCGGCGGCAGGAAGCCGTAGAGCGGGATCAGGATGTTCGAGGCGTCCAGGGCCTGGTTGTCGAAGGTCTGCGTGAAGTAGCGTTTCGTGGGGTGGATGCCGCGCACGAGGATCTGCCGGCGCAGTTCGCTGCGTTCATGGCGCCAGCGTTCGATGTCGCCGTCCAGGTCGTGCTCTTCGGCAAGGCGAACGGCGCGGTCGAAGGCGACCCAGCACATCATCTTGGAGTAGACGAAGTGTCGCGGTGGCCCGCGGATCTCCCAGATCCCTTCGTCCGGGTCGCGCCAGTGATCGGCGAGCCAGTCCACCAGGGGCACCACGTCGTCCCAGACGCCGTCGGGTCTGCCCGTGCGCAAGACGTAGTCGGATACGGTCTCCAGGATCTCCCCGAAGACGTCCAGTTGCAGTTGGGTGTGCGCGGCGTTGCCGTTTCTCACCGGGCGCGATCCTCGGTATCCTTCCAGGTGGTCCAGGGTCTCTTCGTAGAGGTCGCTGCGTCCGTCGATGCGGTAGACGGGCTGGATCGGGGTCTCGCCTTCGGCTTCGCGCACGCGCTGG
>CAYVRY010000128.1:0-5680 GCA_964452895.1 uncultured Halobacteriales archaeon | reverse complement strand
CGAACGACATGACGCCGAACGAGTTCTACTGGAACAACGGCGACGGCACGTTCACGCGGGACGACGAGGCGGGGCTGTTCGACGCCCGCGCCGGGATGGGCCTGGCTTCCGGGGACACCACGGGCAGCGGTTTCATGGATCTCTTGTTTACGCATTACGCCTTCCAGCACAACGGGTACTATGAGAACACGGGGGTGGGGAACTTCACGGACCGCTCCGGGGCCGAGGGGCTGGCCAGTGACTGGGCCTTCGTGGGTTGGGGCACCGCGCTGGTGGACCTGGACCGGGACGGACACCTGGATGCGATGGTGGTCAATGGGCACACGGAATGGGAGTTCGCGAACTACGACCAGTCGACGCTGGTCTTCCAGCATGCACCGCAGGAGGACGGTTCGACGGAGTGGACCGATGTGAGCGAGGATTCGGGGAGCGCCGTGCAGGTCGAGCGGGTCTCCCGGGGGGCCGCCTTCGCGGATTATGATCTGGACGGGGCCATGGACACGGTGATCGTGAACAACGCGAACCAGTCGCTGCAGTTCCTGCGCTCCAGCGGCGCGCAGGGGAGTTGGTTCTACGTGCAGCCAGTGCAGGAGGGCCCGAACCATCAGGCGGTGGGTGCCCGGGTGATCGTGGAGACCGGCGACGTCAAGCAGGTGCGGGAGATCCAGGCGGGTGCGAGCTTCATGTCCCAGAACACCTTGCTCGCGGATTTCGGGCTCGGCGACGCGACGCTGGTGGACCGGCTCACGATCCAGTGGCCGCACGGGGGTTCGACGGTCTTGGAGGACCTGCCGGTGGACCGGGTGGTGCGCGTGGACCGCGAGAGTGGATCCTATCGCACGGACACGTTGACCCCCCGCACGACCGCCCTGTTCAATGGGGAGGTTTCCCCGGAGCGGTGGTTCTCTTCGGACATTGAGATCGCGCTGGTCGCCGAGGACCGCGCGGTGGGCCCGGAGAGCGGGCTTGCCTGGACCGAGTACCGGATCGATGGGGCGGATTGGACCCGGTACGAGGGCGAGACGTTCCATTATCCGGATGTGGCCGGGAACCACACGCTGCGTTATCGCAGCATGGATCATGCGGGCAACCGGGAGCCTGTGCGCTTGGAGCGCTTCGGGATCGACCTGGATGCGCCCGTGGTGGACCACGAGGTGGAAGGGACGTCGGGTTCCAACGGATGGATGATGGACGCGAAGGTGCGTCTTGAGGCGGAGGATCCCTTGAGCGGGGTGGACCGGATCTTGTACCGCGTGGACGGCGGCGGACCGTGGGGGCAATGGAATGTGTATGGGGAGCCGGTGGTGATCCAGCAGGGGGTGCATGTGCTGGAGTACAAGGCGGTGGATGTCGCGGGCAACGAGGCATCGGTAGAGAGCGTGACGGTGCAGGTGGATTCAATCCCGCCGCAGGTGACGCTGGTGCGGCCCGATTGGGGTCGTCTCTATCACGGCGACGAGGAGGTGGCCGACCTCGGCGCGGGGCCGCCCATGGTGCTCGCATCGAGCCAGGCGGCCGGGGCCGGGGGCACGGACTTCACACTCCGATTGGATGCGTCCGATGCGGTCAGTGGCGTGGAGCGGGTGGACCTCTGGTTGAACGGGGAGCATGTTGCGCGCGTTCTCGATCCCGGCGCCCAGGTGACGTGGACGTGGAACACCACCGCCTATGCGGCGGGGACGTATCTTGTGCAGGCTGTGGTGCAGGACGAGGCGGGGAACCCACAGTCGGTGGGCCGTAGCGTGGTGCTCGTGCCGGCAACGGGGCAAGGGGCCATGAACACGCTGACCGGGGGTCCGAGTCTTTATCCGTTCTCGCCGGTCGAGTGGCCGCTGGGCCCACCGGACTGAAACCCGTTTGCTTGTATCGGCGACATGACGTTTCGAGCGGGTTTTGCCGAAAGTCTGATACCGGCGGTTGCGGTTCGTTCGCCCGTGGCGGGTGCATGAGGGTCTCGAACTGGGGACGCCGGCGGGCCTTGGGCGTGATCGTGGTTTTTCTCGCGATCGGTTCCAGCGTGGCGGGTCTGGCGGCAGAAGACCCATGGCCGGTGCGGTTCGAGGAGTCGGCGCAGGAGGCCGGCATGTCGTTTCGTACCGCGGGGGAGGTCCATGACCCGGAGGGCCTGGACCAGCAGTGGCCTTCGTTCGCAGAGATCGCCGGCGTGGGGGCGTGCTGGGCGGATTTCGACGGCGACGGTTACGAGGACCTGTACATCGCGAATCAACGGTACAACCATGAGAACCCGTACGCCTCCGGGTACAACGACCTGTTCGACCCCACGAACCGCCTCTACCTGAACCACGGCGACGGGAACTTCACGGACGAAGCGGCGTCGGCCGGGGTACAAAGCCGCACGTTCGACTACGGCTGTTCCGGTGTGGATCATGACGCCGACGGCGACGTGGACCTGTTCGTCTACGGTTTCGGGCACGTCACGCTCTTCAGGAACAACGGCAATGTGACCTTCACGGACGTGACCCAGGAGGCGGGCCTGGACGTCTCCACGGCCTGTCTGCCGTACGAATGCTGGACCACGTGTTCGGCGTGGGTGGATTACGACGGGGACGGCTGGTTGGACCTTTTCGTGTGCACGTTCGTGGATTCCGACATGGAGGACGAGGTGCGCTCCCCGGACCATCATGATGCGCAGTTGAACTTCCTGTTCCGCAACAACGGGGACGGCTCGTTCACCGAGCTGGCCGAGCAGGCGGGGGTGGAGGGGATCGCGGCGGACGCGCTGGGCAGCAAGAGTTGGTCGGCGGTCTTCTTCGATGCGGACCTGGACGGCTGGTCGGACCTCTATGTGGCGAACGACATGACGCCGAACGAGTTCTATTGGAACGACGGCGACGGCACGTTCACCCGGGACGACGACGCGGGTCTTTACGATGCACGGGCCGGGATGGGGTTGGCCTCCGGGGACACAACGGGCGACGGGTACCCGGACCTCTACGTCACGCATTTCGGTTCGCAGCACAACGGCTTCTATGAGAACCGGGGGGACGGTACGTTCCTGGACCGGTCGGGGGAGGGAGGATTGGCCAGTGATTGGGACCACGTGGGCTGGGGCACTGCGTTCGTGGACCTGGACCGGGACGGGCATCTGGACATCGTGGCCGCAAACGGCGGCACGGAGTGGCTCGCTTCGGACCCTGCTTACGACGAGTCCACGTTGGTCTACCAGCAGCGCCCCGACGAGGCGGGGGGCACCGAGTGGGTGGACGTGAGCAACGTCTCCGGGCCCGGGGTCTCGCAGGAGCGGGTCTCGCGGGGGGCGGCGTTCGCGGACCACGACCTGGACGGGAACATGGATTTCGCACTGCTGCAGAACGCGAACCAGACCATGCAGTGGCTGCGGGGCTCCGGCGTGGTGAACCATTGGCTCTATGTGCAACCGGTGCAGGCGGGGGGCAATCCCCAGGCGGTGGGCGCGCGCGTGATCGTGGAAGCCGGCGGCGTCACCCAAGTCCGGGAGATCCAGGTGGGCTCGAGCTTCATGTCGCAGGATTCGCTTTTGGCGGACTTCGGTCTCGCCGGGTCGCAGGTGGTGGACCGTCTCACCATCCAGTGGCCGCATGGCAACACCACGGTCTTGGAGGACCTCCCGGTGGACCGGGTGGTGCGCGTGGACCGGGAGACGGCGGGTTTCGGGACGGACACGTTGAGCCCGCGCACCAAGATCGAGTTTCTCGGACAGGGAGGCAACGATCATTGGTTCCAGGGGGACGTGGAGGTGACCTTCGTCTCGCAGGACCGGGCGGTGGGTCCCGCCAGCGGTGTGGACCGCACGGAGTATCGGTTGGACGGGGGGCCGTGGCAGACGGTGCCGGAGGATGCCATCGTGATCCCGGCAAAACATGGCGAGCATCTTTTCGAGACGCGCAGCGTCGACAAGGTGGGCAACAAGGAACCGATCCGGGGGCATCGGTTGGGGTTCGATCTGGTCGACCCGGTGGTGGACCATGAGGTCCACGGGACGCCGGGGTCAAACGGCTGGTGGCTGCAGGCGGACCTGGAGCTCTCGGCGTGGGACGACCTGAGCGGGGTGGACCATGTGACTTATCGCGTGGACGCGGGGCCCTGGCAGGAGTATACGGACCCCGTTTCATTGGGCGAGGGCGCAAACTGGGTGGAGTACACGGCCCGTGACCGGGCGGGCAACGAGGCCCCGGTCCAGAACGTGAGCGTGAACGTGGACTCCGTGGCGCCGGAGCTCGACTTCTTGCGTCCTGAGGCGGGGACCTGGTATCTCGGCAATGGGAGCATCGCGCAGCTCGGGGCGGGGCCGGCCATGCTGTTTGCGACACCGGACGCCCCGGGCGGCGTCGGCGGTGTGCATTTTTCGGTGAACGTGGAATCGGACGACGTGCAAAGCGGCGTGGATCGGGTCACGCTCTGGTTGAACGGCCAGCGGGTGCATGATTTCCTGCGACCCGGACTGGAGTCTTGGTGGACGTGGAACACCACCGCGCACGCTTCCGGGACCTACCTGTTCCAGGCGGCGGCCACGGACCGCGCGGGCAATGCGCAGACCGCCTCGGGCACGATCGTGTTGACCGTGGGCACCCCGGAAGGCCTCGAAAAGACGCTGTCGCACGGGCCGAGCCTCTATCCGTTCACCGGCGACTGGCCGCTTTGAGGTCGCTCAGGATGCCTCGGTGCGGGTCTCGTCGGCGTTCCCGCTTTGTGCGCGCGCCTCCGCGGTGCCGCCCTGGTAGCCTTTGGCGACGATGTAGACTTCGCTGGAGGCCTTGCGGCTGGCCGCCGGGTGGAACGTGCGCACGTTCGCGAAATGGTCCTTGAGCCCGTGGCGGAATTCGATGAAGTCTTCGCCTTCGAAGATCTTCACGATCATGTTCCCGCCCGGGGCGAGAACGCGATGGGCGAATTTCAGGGCGTGCTCGGCGAGCCAGGCGGAGCGCGCCTGGTCCATGGAGTAGGTCCCGGAGAGCTTCGGGCTCATGTCGCTGATCACGCACTGGACTTTCGCTTCCCCTTCGCCGCGGTGGGTGGCCAACAGGTCGAGGATCGCGTCGACGGTGACTTGGCGGGTCAGGTCGCCCTTGATCGTGTGCACGCCGTCCAGGGGCCGGATCGGCGCCAGGTCCACGGCGACCACGAAGCCTTGCTCGCCGACGAGCTCGGTGGCCACCTGGCTCCAGCCGCCGGGGGCCGCGCCCAGGTCCACCACGGCGTCGCCGGGCTTGAAGACCTTGTGGCGCTCCTGGATCTGCTTCAGTTTGTAGGCGCTGCGGGCGCGATAACCGGATTTGCGGGCGGCCCGCTTGTAGGGGTCCTTGCTCGCATGCCGGCGCCAATCTCCCGCCATGGGCCTGCCGTATTTGGGGTGTGATATAAGGGTGGTTTCCGGGGCCGGCTCCCTGGCGCGCCCCGGGTGGGCTCAGGGCGTCCTGCGAGGCGGCTCACGCGGCGCTTTCCGGAAGACTCACGCAGCCGAAGCGTGCATCGAGCCGCGCGACACCTTCGTCCGCAAATTCGTGCAGCGTGGCGGCGCAGGGCGATTGCGCGCGCAGCACGGCGCGTTCATTGGTCACGGCGTGATCTGCGTATGGGGCTTGCTCCACTTGGTGCCAGGCCCGGACCTGACCGTCGTCGCCCACGGTCACGATCTTGTCGTCCGTCAGCCATGCGGCACCCTTGACGAACTGTGGGTGCG
>CAYVRY010000127.1:0-5722 GCA_964452895.1 uncultured Halobacteriales archaeon | reverse complement strand
CCATGCCGGGCTGGGTGGTCTACGTGGCCGGCGCCTTCGTGATCGCACTCAGCTTCGCGATCATCGGCGCCTCCTTGAGCCGGGAAAAAGAAGCGGAGCCACCCTACCGCACGACGAGCCCGGCTGAAGATCGGACCCCCACGGAACATTGGAGCCCGCTGCGGGCCATTGCGCTCATCGCACTCGGCCTGGTGATCGCCAACGCGTTGTCGCCCGGAAGCGAGAGCCGGCTGCCCGCCGCCATGTTGTGGCTCGTCGTCTGGGTGATCCTCCCCCTCATCGCCTACACCCTGGGCGACCCGTGGCCCCGGCTCTCCCCGTTCGCCCCCCTCTTGCCGCTGGCACGAAGGCTGCGTGGGCGAAGCCCCGAGCGGGCCTACCCGCGACGGCTCGGGCTCTGGCCCGCCGTGGGCCTCCTTTTGGGCTTGATCGCCCTGGAAGTCGGGGATTTCACCTGGAGCGAACAAGCAAGACCCCTGGCATGGGTCGTGCTCGCGTATTTCGTCTTCACGTTCGTCGGCATGGTGCGCTACGGGGCCGCCTGGCTTGAACACGCCGAAGTGATCGCCCGCATGCTGCGCTGGTGGTCCGCGCTCTCGCCGCTGCAATGGGAAAACGGACGCCCACACTGGCGCGGGCTCGACGGCCTGCAACGACTGCCCATGGCCCGCTTCGACGCCGTCGCCTTCACGATCGCCCTCCTTTACGGGGTGAACCACGACGTCTTCCTCCACACCACCCCCGGTCAAGCCGCCTTCGCGGCCCTTCACACCTGGCATGTCCCACTGCCGTCCATCGTACTGCTGCTTGTCGGGTATCTCTTCTTCCTGGCCGCCTGGCTCGTCGCCGCGCGCGCCATGCGCGAGACCGCGGAAAGCCTCGCCACCGTACGCACCACCGCCGGGATCTTCGCAGCGAGCCTGCTGCCCATCGCCGCGGCGTACCACCTCGCGCACAACCTGGGCTCCCTCTTCCAGAACCTGGGCAGCCTCGCCATCGCCGCGGGCGACCCCCTGGGATTGGGATGGAATCCCACGGGAATCGCGGCCGAACGGTTCGCCGTACCAGGCGGGCTCCTGGGGGCGCTTGCGGCCACGCAGATCGCCTTGATCCTGCTTGGCCACGTGGTGGCCGTGCTCGCCGCCCACCGGCTCGCGTTGGGCAACCACCCCAGCCGCGTGCAGGCCGTAAGGGCCGAGATCCCGCTCACCCTCGCCATGGTGTTCTACACGGGGATCGGACTCGCACTTCTTGGCGCCCAGACCGGAGGTGCAGCATGAAGAGCGAGGCGACCGCATGGAAGCCGCAGCCGCAGCCGCAGCCCCTGGATGCGCAGGTGCAGAGCGCCCCGAGCCTCCCCCATGAAGCGAAGCCCGGTAAGAGCGCCGGCGTGCACGCGCGGACCGCCTGGCAGGAAGCGATCGGTCCGCTGGGGCGCTACCCCTGCCCGCATTGTGCACAAGCCTTCGCCCGCGCGGGCTACCTGGAGTTGCACCTCGGCCGGCGCCACGCCGAGCGGATCACCCCGGGCGAGAAGACTCGTTTTGAATCCGTCAAGCAGGCCGAACTCGCCATGATGCATGAGATCGCCCTGCACACGAAAAGCGCCCTTTTCGCCCTGCCGATCTTCCTGGTCTGGGCGCTCACCCTCGTGCTGCTCATCGAACTGGAGACGAACATCGCCTGGATGCTCATGTCCACACCGGGATACGCCTTCTTCGCCGCACTGATCTACGTGATGGCTTACGGCTACCAAAGCGGCGGACGGGAGTCCTACCACGGGCGGAACTGATTCCGCCTCAACAATGGCCCAGCGAGTAATGGGGCTCCGCACACGGCAGCTGCTTGAGCTCCGGTGGTGTGTGGTCGTACGCCACGAGCACGTCGATCTCGTAGGTCACGTTCAGCCCGAGAACCGGCGCCACCTCCAGCACGTAGGTCAAGGGGAGCTCGGTGGATATGCTGCCCGTGAACACGTCCGTGCCCGTCGGGCCGGTCTCGATGAGGACCTCCCGTTCGCCGGTCTCGTTCTCCCGGTAGAGCGTCGCATTGATCTCGTTGAGCGCCCCGGTGGGGTCCTCCACGGAGACGTTCAACGTCACGGCGCCACTCCACTCGAATTTGTGTTCACTGGTGCCGTTCTCCTCCAACAGCGGGTGCGCGACCAGGAAGTCGTCCGAGACGGTGTCCTGGTAATCATCGAACTTCTCGCGCACATACACCTGCTGCTTGGCGAACCCGCCGTTTCCTGCCTCGTCCTCGAAGAACACCAGGATGTTCATCCAGCCGAAGCCGTCGAGCGTAACCGTTCCCGAGGCCTCCTCCAGGCCCAGGGACGTGGGTTTCGGGACCGCTTCCCCTTCGTGCGCGATGGAGGCCGTGTGCACCAGGTCCCCGGTGTTCTCGTAGGTGACCGTCGTCCCGGTACCGACCGTGATGTGCTCCGGGGAGAAACCCCAGGTGTCCTCGTCGTCCAGATCCTCCTCGTAGATGTAGACCGTCAACTCATCGGGACCGTCATAATCATCGAGCACCGCCACCGTGTGCTTCATGCCCGGGTGGGGGTCACAATGACCGAACTCGTACAACCCGGGCTCGTCGAACGTGATGTCCCCGGCCTCGCCGCCCGAGAGGTTGCCCGTGTCAATCTGATCGGAAGTCGCGCTCACCGCGAAGGGGTCCGACTGGATCGCCCAGGTGTAGTTCACGCCGCCCACGGCGCCCTCCGGAGCCGAGGCCTCCACACCGATCTGGGACCCCGGCTCGAACCAGGTGTCCGCCGCCGCGTCCATGCTGATGCTGGACTGCAAGGCCGAGACCGGGTCGATGTCCGGGGATCCACTATCCACATCGTCGTCGCCCCCGATGCAGCCCGCAAGCGCAAAGGAGACCACCAGGACCAAAGCTACCGTCGACACTCCAGTTGGGACCTTCATAATCAGCAAATCAACCGAATTTTACCCCCTATATATCTGTTATTGTGTTATGATGGGAGAGAGACCCCACCTTGCCCCGGTTTGTCACGTTTCAGGCGCCGGGGGGCCCTCCCCCGGTCTGCGCTCCCTGAGCGGACCCCGCCGCCGCACGCGCCGCGGCGCGAACCGCAACCGGCCCAGGAAGAGCGCCACCAGGAACAAGGCGATGGCCGCCACCGCGATGGACGCCCCCGTGGCCGTGCCGTACGTCGCCGCGATCCAGACCCCGGTCAAGGTGGCCACGAGGCCGAACACCGCGCTGTAGACGAGCGCCGCCCGGAAACTGCGCGCCAACTGGAGCGCCGAGGCAGCCGGGACGACCAACAGCGCCGTGACCAGAAGCACCCCCACGATCCGCACCGAGACCACCACCGCGACCGCCGTCAACGCCGTGAAAAGAAGATCAAGGACACGCACCGGCAGCCCCGCCACCCGGGCCGCCTCCGCACTGAACGTGATGAAGAAAAGCTCTTTGTTCAGGAGCGTCAAGACCAAAAGGAGCAACACGCCGAGCGCCGCCACGATGATCACATCGAGACGGGTCACCGCGAGCAGGTTGCCGAAGAGATAATCATGGGTGTCCACGCCCAGGCCCCGGCCCGCACTGAGCATCAAGATCCCCACCGCCAGCCCGCCCGTGAAGATGATCCCGATCGCCGTGTCGCTCTTGACGATCTCGCGCTCCATGAGCACGTGCACACCGAGCCCGCCCACCAAGGCGGCCGCCAACGCCCAACCCAACGGATACATCCCCAACACGAAGCCCACCGCCACACCGGCGAGCGAGACGTGCGCCAGACCATCGCCGATCAAGGCCATACGCCGCAACACCACATAGACCCCCAGCACCGCCGCCACCAGGGCGATCAGGAGCGCAGCAAAGAGCGCACGCTGCAGGAACGGATGGTCCAGGAAGAGCTCCACGGCACTCATGGGCCTCCCTCCGTGTCGCCTCCGTCCTCGGAGATCTGGCGGTGGCTCCCCGGCGTGTGCGGCACCCGGATCGCGTACGCGCCCTCGGTCCCGCCCGCCTCGTGGAAATCCTCCGGCGCACCGTCGTAGACCACGCGGTGGTTCACCGCCACCAGCCGATGCACCGTCAGGACCAGCGCGTGCGTGTCGTGGGAGACAAGCACCACGGTCATGTCGTGGTCGTGGTTCAAATGGTCCAGCAGGCGATAGAAGGACTCCCGTGCCACCGGGTCCACCCCGGTGGTGGGTTCATCGAGGATCAAGAGCTCCGGGCCCGATGCCAACGCCTGGGCGAGAAAGACGCGTTGGCGCTGGCCGCCGGAGAGCGTGCCGACCTGCTCGCCGGCCAGATGGGACACACCGACCTCCTCCATCGCCTCCTGTGCCATGTCCCGGTCTTCACCCCGCAAGCGACGCAGCAGGCCGCGTTTGCCCACCCGTCCGAGCATCACGGTCTCGAACGCCGTGGCCGGGAACCGGGGGTCCACATGGACCGCATGCTGCGGCACGTAGGCCAGGCGACGGCGCGCCCGCCGGGAGGACGGGGGTTCCCCGAAGAGCTGGACGCTTCCGGTACTGGGCGGGACGAGCCCGAGGATCGCGCGCAGCAGGGTGGTCTTGCCGCCGCCGTTGGGGCCCACGAGCCCCAGGAACTCGCCCTTCTCGAGTTCCAGGTCCACCTGCTCGAGCACATCGTGCACACCGAAACGGACCCCGAGGCCCCTGGCCGCGACCACTGCACCGTTCACGCTTCGCCGCACCTCATGGCGCGCGAAAGCGCATCCAGGTTGTCCAGCATGATGTCGATGTAATCCCGGTCCTCGCTGATCTCGTTTGACGAACGCCGTTCCAGGGGGCTCAGGACCTCGACGTCGACGTTTGTCCCCTTGGCCGAGGCGTCCTGTGCGATCGCATCCATCACGCTCGGGTTCGCAAGGGTCTCCGTGAACACCACGCTCAGGTTGTGCTCCAAGGCCGTGTCGACCGCGCGTGCCACCGCACCGGGGCTCGGTTCCGCCTGCGGGCTCAGACCCGTCACGCTGTGCACCTCGAAATCATAGCGCTCGGCCAGGTAGGCGAACGCATCATGCTGCACCACGATGTTCCGCGTCTCGCACTGTGCGAGGTTCGCTTCGAAGGCATGGTGCAATCCGTCCAATCGTTCGATGAGCGCTTCGGCGTTCTGCCGGAGGGTCTCTTCATGCTCGGGGAACGCCTCGATCATGGCGTCGCGCGCCGCGGCCGCCTGCTGGGCGAAAAGCACCGGGTCCAACCAGGTGTGCGGGTCCTCGGAGGCGTGGTCGTCATGACCCTCCTCTTCGTGTTCCTCCTCTTCTTCCCCATGTTCCTCCTCATCTTCCTCATGGCCGTCTTCGTCGTCGTGGTCGTCGGGAAGCCGCTCGAGCCGCTCAGCCGTGTAGGTGACCGGTGGCGCGCCGTCCTCCAGGTTCCCAAGGATCGGGTCCAGCCACGTCTCAAAGTCGGGGTCTTGGGCGAGAACAAGCCGAGCGGCGCCCAGACGGGTCAGGTCGCGCACGCCAGGATCCCATTCATGGGGCTCCGTGCCCTCCGGGATGATCTGGGCCACGTCGATCTCGTCGCCGCCGATCTCGCCGGCCAGGAAGGTCATCGGGTAGAAGGTCCCCAGCACGTCCGCCTCCTCGCCGGCGAGGCAGCCGGAGAGGGCCACCGCGACGAGCAAGACGGTCAGAGGGAGGGTCAACATGGAGGGTATGCTAGAGCGTGAGGATTTCATCCAGCTGCCTGTACCACGG
>CAYVRY010000126.1:0-5827 GCA_964452895.1 uncultured Halobacteriales archaeon | reverse complement strand
AGTTCCTCCTTTTCCCCGCATGGAAATAGGGGTGCGCCCAGCCCATCTGGCTCGGTGTGAACCCGATCACGCGCGCCGCGATCGCGCCGGAGGTATGCGGGGCCAGCCCGCCCACCAGGTGCCCGACGAGGTCGTCGCGTTTCTCCGCCTGGTAGAACGGCTCCATCCCGTAGAAGCGCACCAGCAGATCATCCACGAAGCGGGAGCAGGAGACCAGGAAATCACCGCAGGTCTGCGGCACCACGACGTCCTGGACCTTCAACTCGAGCAGCTGATCGTCGCGCTCCAGCGGTTCCCCCACGTGGTCCACGTCGTATCCGAGCTCGATGAGCCTGTCGATGTCCGTGGCGATCTCGCGCGGCCGGAAATGTGTCAGCGGGGCGTCCGTCATGTCGAAGCGCGCCGTGCCGTCCTTGAACGTGGTGATCTCATGCTTGGCCCGCAGGATCCCTTTCTCCAGCGGCTCCGGGGTCTTGTGCGCGCTCATGAGCCCCTCCACGCCCTTCATCTTCGGCGGGACGCGGCTCACTTCCAGCGCGGTGACCGCGCGGCGCAGCTCCTTGCGCAGATCGATCTCCACCTCCTCCGGTTCGCCACTGGGTCGGGTGTGGCCGCCGCAGGCGCAGAACGTGCGGAACGTCAACTGCCCGCATTCTGCACAGGCGCGTTTGCCGGCCTCCACGAGGATCGTGCTCTTGACGGTCGCCTGCGTGAACAGCCGCTGCATGCCGCCCGTCTTGGCAATGGGAAAAAGCGCATGCGGCGGCGGCTTCATCTTGCGCTGGGACGCCTTCTCCGGTCGCCCCATGCGCGCCCCGATGCGAAACGGATGCTTCGGCATCAACGGCACGCCGGCCAGGCGCGCCGCCAGTTCCACGCCCGCGAATCGCCGGGGCAGGTCCACGGGCGCCCCGCTCCTGATCACCTCGCGGCGATCGGTGGCGACGATGGAATCCTCTTCGCGCTCGAAACCCAACCCGCGGACCAAGGCGTAGCCACAGCGCACCACTTCGAGCACGCCGTCCAGTCGTCGGTGCGGCACGAGCATGCGCTCCAGGAAGGTCTTGATCTCCGGGTTCTCAGGCAGCACCAGCACCTCGTCGGGGAGCGCCGGACCGGGCATGTCCTCCGACGCCTCCCGGTGCTGGGGCGCGCTGAACTTGACCTGTTCAATCGCGGCGGCGAGCAGGTCGGAAAAACGCACGATCTCATCGGGCTCCAGGTCATGCCAAGCCAAGGTGTGACCCGGGGCGAGCGCAACGCCCGTCGCCTGTGCGATCTCGTGCGCCAACGGCCCGGTCAAGCCACCCGACCGGTCCAGCTCGACCACTTCGTCCACCGTCGGGAGGCCTTCGGGCCAACCCGCCTCGGCGCACTGCTCGAGCCGTTTCTCGAACCATTCACAGACCCATGGGGAATGCATCAACAAATGGTTGTTCTCCGCGAACTCGCCGAACGGGACCAAAAGCTCCCCCAGGTCCACGATCTCATGGATGAACGGTTTCGCCGCCTGCACCTCCCGGGCGGTTGAAAGCACCATCAGATCCCCGTTTTTCAGGACCACCGCCGGAGGTTCAAGCTCGTTGCACGGCGTGGCGATGGTGCCTTTGCCGGGGCGTTCCGTCTTCAACTGGGTGCCGATCGCGAGAAAATCATCCAGAAGCGGCATCACCGCGGGGTGCAGGGCCACCGCCGCGAGCCCCGCCGTCCGACCGCGGCCGTAACGCAGGCGGAACCCGCCGGGACGCGACGGATGGGAAAAAACGGGCCGCCCCGCGATCAAGTCGCGCACATACTTCGATGCGGGTTCAATCACCGGCACGCCGTCGTCCTCGGCGGCATCCGCGTCCGAGTCCGCGCCTTGTTCTTTTTCCT
Source organism: uncultured Halobacteriales archaeon (assembly GCA_964452895.1). Classification (GTDB taxonomy): domain Archaea; phylum Thermoplasmatota; class E2; order JACPAO01; family JAHWKR01; genus CAYVRY01. Next base: position 3,952 of record CAYVRY010000126.1, on the reverse strand, counting down.
CTTCGTGCTTCTTGAGCAACCGGTCGAGGAAATCCCACCCTTCGAGCCCCAGGTTCCGGACATGCTTGAGGATCTTCGGCGCCTTCAGGCACATCCCTTCACAAAGAACGAGCATGGCGCCGCCGCGCAACTGGTTCGTCGGCACGCGCGGCAGGTCCCGGTTGCCGGTCACTTCCACCTTGTCCGTGCCTTCCCCGTTGAGACAGACCGGGCAGTTGCGCACGATCATGTCGATCTCCACGGCGTCCGGCGTGTACTGCAGGTTCGCCGCCTGACGGTACGCCGGCACCTCCTCCTTGTAGCGCTCCACCTCCTCCGGGGTCACCTGATAGACGCCGATGCCCGCTTCACGCCGGACCACATCCGCGATCAATACCGAAAGCGCCTGCGCGGTCCCCCCGGCGGCACGGATCGGGCCGGCGAAATAGAGGTCGACGTACTCCGAGCCGTCGCTGTTCTTGCCGATCTTCACCTCGGCGATCCCTTCCAAGGGTGCGACGAGAACACCTTCGGTGAGAATGGACAAACCGGTGCGCACCGCCTTGTCCACCGCCAACTCCCGGGACTTGAACGCGCCGTAGTGGCCTTTCGCCACGCGCCCGGCGATCTCCAAGGCGACGAGTTCCCGGTTCCCCAGTTCCTTCGTGACCACCCGGATGTCCTGGGCGACGCCCGGGACGTGCACCTGCGCCTCCACGCGCGCCGCCAGGTCCTCGGCGGGCAGGATCTCCACTTCCAGGACGGGGTCCTTGCCAAGTTGGCGCGCGGCCCGGGCCACCTCGTACGCGTTCTCCACGGCCCCCATCAGTTCACGGAAATAAGCCCGAGTCCGGTCGGACATGACCGGGCCGCGCTCCTGGGCCGGCACGGGCGCGGCCCCTCGTGCGCGCTGCTCCGCCTCCGTGATCGCCTCCTGGCCTGCCGGGGGCTCGGTGGTCAATGCCAGCAATTCGGCAGCGGCCTCCGACGCGTCTTCGTGGTCGCCCTGCCGGCGCCGCGGCGACGGCCCGGCGGGTTCCTCCAGCGTGCGCCCCATCCAGGCGGCGCAGAGCCCGGGGAGGGAAAAAGGTACTCTGTTTTGTTCGCCGTCAGACGCCCGACTCCCTGCGGTTCCACTGCATCCCCTGCAATCTCGCCCGCGTGCATGGGCGTCCCACGTCGGGGCTGATCTTTCACGAATTTGGGCCCGGGCCGGTTGCGTTTGGAGACGCCAGCCCGGCCCGCACCATCCCGACGGAACCCGGTCCTGCGCCACAAACATCACCCCACCCAGGCTGCACCTGGAACACCCAAAACAATTCTGGACCCTTCAGAAAGCCGAGCATTTCTTGCTACAGTTCCCCCCGCACCCTCGGTTCCTGTGCAACCCCCATGTCGCCACTGGAGCCCACCCAGACGGAGCCGTCCAATCAGGCCCGTCACCTCGTCTCCAATGGAAACGCCTCGAGGCCTCCCTTTTCCATTGCAGGGAGTGGAACCACTGGAACCGCAGACGTGGACCCGCTGGAACCGCGAGACATGGATCCGCTGGAACCGCGAGACGTGGATCCGCTGGAACCGCGAGACGTGGATCCGCTGGAGCCGCGAGACATGGATTCGCTGGAACCGGAGGTCGCATGGGTCATCATGGAACCCGGTAGGAACCACCCAAGCGACCATGAACCCGCTGCGTCATCGAGGTGAGCGTGGCAGCCGTTTTTCGTGATACGCGCCATCTTGCCGGCCGGGTCCCGAACACCACCGCCCCGGCCCCCAGGGCGCGAGGACTCGCCCTTGGGCTGCATCATGAGCCGGACGGCGTCCCGCTGCTGCTCATCGGGCGTGAAGACGGCAGTGTGGACCGGCTCCACTTCGCCCGGACGCTGAACCTCGTCGTGGAGGCAAAGCGGTATTGTGTGGGCAATCGAAGCGACAGTCGATGGACCCCCTGCCCGGAAAACCGGCCTGCCGACCGTTTCGATCGCTGCGTGGACTGCCATCCACTCCCCAACCGCGACTGCGTCTTCAATCCCCGCTGCACGGATTGCACACAGGAGTTCTGCCGCTCCCAACACGAGGTCTACATCGCCTATCACGGCAAGGACCCAAAAGTCGGCATGACCCGGCAGGCCCGCGAAGGCCATCGTCTCGTGGAACAGGGGGCCGACGCGTGGTTCCTCGTGGCCACCATGGAAGACCGCTTCCAGGCTCGCAACCTGGAAGATCGCGTGAGCGCCCGTTTGGACCTGCCGCAAAGCGTGCGCGTGAAGCGACAACTTCGGCGACTGGCCCATCCCGTGCCCATGGATGCGATCCGAAGCCACCACGCCCGGCTGGCGCCCCTTTTGGAAGGACTCACCGGCCGACCCAGCGGTCCCTTGCAGATGTTGCCTCCCGGTTCCGGTCGACCGTTGCGGGAAGTCCCTGTACCCGCCGCGATCGTCGGGCATCACGCAGGGGACCTCGAAGGCGCCCACGGTCGCCACGTGTTCTACCGCGAGGCGAAAACGTACCCAAGCGTTCCACCGGGCGATGGACCGGGGAAAAAACAAGGGGTGCTGTGGGCGCTGGACCTCAAACGCACCTTGACCCACCCCGTATGGTTCGATCCTCAGCCCGAAGCGAAGAAAAACACACCCGAACGGCCCACCCGCCGATAACCCTGCGCAACCGTCATATACGGTCCCCCTTGTCGCGCGGCTACCCCCGCTTAGCTCAGACTGGCTAGAGCGGCTGACTGTAGACCCTAAGTCGCTACGGGCTGCCTGCAGCTCGGCTCGCGTGAGCAGAGATCAGCAGGTCCCCGGTTCAAATCCGGGAGCGGGGATCCCTTCTGCGTAGAGGAACCCAGGTCCGGTCCGCTGGGGTGTGCTGCGGGAACCTGGCGGGGGACCCCATGACGACCCAGAGTAAGTACAAGGCCAATATCGTTATCAAGGTGCTTCCGGACCCCTCAAGGACACCAAGGGAAACCATCATGCTCCACACCCACACGGTCCGCCTGTCGCATCGTCTGATCCTCTTCCCCAGCATGGCGCTCGTGTTCGCCATCGGCCTCGCCGGATGCCTCGAACTGGGCGAAAACGACCCCGCCTCCACCCCCGGCGAACCGTCGGAAGATGAAACCACCCCGATCAACGAGACCCCCGCGCAGCCCCTTGTCTTCAACGGTAGCGCGACCTTGTCCACTCCGGCCCACGGTGCATTCTGCGTGCACGAGGGCATCGATGGGGAGACCCATACCATCGAAAAGAACGTCGACGACTGGCACTTCCAGGTCGAACCGGCGGATTCCTTCACAATCTACTGGCACAGCGACGCGGGATACCTGGAAGGCGGCGAGTCCAGCGGTTCGGTCCCCGAGGACGCGAGCCTGGCCGAAGTATGCTACATCCAAGGCATCGGGCCCGCCGAGTACACACTCACGCTGGACCCACCCCCGGCCACGGAGTCGGACAAGGCAGCCACCACGACCTAAGGCCGGCATGCCCGAGCGACCCGCCGGTGCGCAAGGGCCAAGACACAAGCCGCCACCGAAACCTTACATAGGGCGTCCCGGCTCGGGCACGCGCCGCTGGGCAAACCCCCACCGGAGGCGACCTCATGGACGTTGAAGCCCTACACAAAGAGATCCGGACGCTCCTCGACGAACAGGACGCGGTTCTGCTGGTGCACAACTACCAGCGCCCCGAGATCCAGCAGATCGGGCAGATCCTCGGCGACTCCCTGGCACTGTGCCAGAAAGCGCAGCAGGTCAAGGCGCAGCGGATCGTCTTCTGCGGCGTGGACTTCATGGCAGAAGCCGCCAAGATCCTCAACCCCACCAAGAACGTCCACCATCCCGACCTGGACAGCGTCTGCCCCATGGCGCACATGGTGGACACCGAGGGACTGAAACTGCTGCAGGAGCAGAAACCGGACGCCGTGACGGTCTCCTACATCAACACCTCCACCCCCGTGAAGGCGCTCAGCG
>CAYVRY010000125.1:0-5838 GCA_964452895.1 uncultured Halobacteriales archaeon | reverse complement strand
TCCTCCACCTGCAAAGACACGCCGCCGTAGGCGGGCAGATGCTCGGCCAGGTACTCCATGATCGTGGTCGCCGGCGTGATCGGGTAACCCGCATAGAACCGGCACCCCGCGACCAACGCCCCGTAGGCGAACGCCTCGTTGCCCGAGACGAAAAGACGAGACGAGCGCTCTTCGTCGGCGCGCTCCGGCATGGGCAGGCCCTCTTCGTCCGCCATGGCCTCCCAGCCGCGCTCCAGGGCCAGGCGGTTTACCGCGACCAACGGCGACTCCTCGGCGGCGACCGCAGGGCCCCCGTTCGTTTCGTGGCCCGTCCCGGACGGCACCAGGCTCGCGCGCCGCTGCACCTCGCGCGTCTTCGCGTCGAAACGCTGGGCGACCACCCCGAGAAGGACCTCCAGCGGCATCCCCAGAAGACGCGCGCTGGCGCCCAGCGCCACCATGTTGCGAACGCGCGGCTCGCCCAACTCCTTCGCGATCCCCGAGCAGTCCAAGGGGATCCAGCGGTTGCCCTCGGTATCCTCCGGCGTCACCTTCGATGAATCATAAAGCACCACGCCGGGCGCATGCAGGCCCTGCTTCACGAGGTCGGCGGACTCATCATGCAGCGCCACGATCATGTCGGACCCCGGCCCGGGCGCCGCCACCGGCGCCGAAGCGAACCGGGTCGTGTACGTGGTGAGCCCGCCACGGATCCGGCTCGGGAAATGCCGGCTCGTCCAGACATGCCACCCCGCGCGCACGGCCGCCTTCGCGAAGACGTCGCCCGCCGTGTCGATCCCCTCCCCGGCCATCCCCCCGATCCGCCAACTCAATGCGTCGGTACGCAAAAAGGCACCAGGGTCCGAGGTCTGCGCGGGGACGCGTTCCGCCTTCATTCAAGAGGCTTGACCCCGCGCCCCCTCTTGAGGTTGTCGTGGAAAGAGGCAAAGACTGCCCCCACGGTCCGAGCCGCGGCAAGAAAGGCCGCCCCCTGAGACTCGCTACGTATGTTCGGGGAACGTCAAAAGGTTCTAGGGGGTCTTACAAGCTGAGATTCATGGCCGAAGTGGAGCACAGCATCAAAGTGAACGTACCGGTTACCACCGCGTACAACCAATGGACCCAGTTCGAGACCTTCCCCCGCTTCATGGAAGGTGTAGAACGGGTGGAACAGAAGACCGACTACGAGACGTTCTGGAAAGGCCAGATCGCCGGGGTAGAGCGCACCTGGAACGCAAGGATCGTGACCCAGGAACCGGACCAGAAGATCTCCTGGCAAAGCGTCGACGGCGCCAAGAACAACGGCACCGTGCTGTTCGAGGAACTCGACCCCAACAGCGCAGAGGTCACCCTGAAACTGGAGTACGAACCGGAAGACTGGAAAGAACGCATCGCCGACGTCTCCGGCATCTTCAACCACCGCGTGAAGAAAGACCTGGAGAACTTCAAGGAGTACATCGAGAGCCGCGGCCACGAGACCGGCGCCTGGCGAGGAGGGAAGAAAAGCGGCCTGAAAATGCCGCCGCGGTGATGGAAGAGCGGGGAGGCACGGATGGCATTCGTGGCCGCAAGGTACAGGCAATTCAGACCCAAAACCTTTAACCATATGACCGATTGAAACACACCATATGGCATCTTACCTGGACGTGGCGGCTTCAGGAACCGACTTGGAAGTCGCACAGTTGCAACGTCGCGGCCTGCCTCCTAGGGCAGTGGAGCGGGTCGCCAAGTTGTTCGCTGTGCCAAAAAGCCGGATTCTGGAAGTGACGGGGATCTCCCCTTCCACGTACAATCGGCACGTGCGCATGAAGAAGAACCTCCCCCTAGATGCAACACAGGCCCTCACGCGCCTCGTTCGACTGCATGCAATCGCCAGGAGGGTCCTTCCCAAACCGGAGAAGTGGTTCCAGGAGACGACCCCATTGCTGGGAAACACAAGCCCCCTCGAGGCCGGCAGCACGGAAGCCGGCGGCCGTGCCGTCGAGTCCTTGCTTCATCGGATCGAGTACGGAAGCGCTGCATGAGGCTCTGGCGCATCGTTGCACAACACCGCGCCCACGAAGCGTGGACGCCGCCACGAGGTGAACATCGATGGACGACCAGTCGTAGCCGGGTGACCTATGCGGCCATGGAACCCGGGTTGGCGGTAGCAGAGAAACTTGTATACCTCCGCAGCGTGGACCAACTCGACGGCTTCGTGCTCGTCGAAGGATCCTACACAGGGAGCGTTGAAGTCCTAAATCAACGTCCCGTAGGTTGGGACGCCTGGCCGCATCAAGTCGAAGTCCAAGCAATCGGGGACGAATGGTACCAGAAGAAGGCCACGGGAGCGCTACAAGTCCCAAGTGTCCTGCTTCCGAGCTACAACGTGATCTTGAACCAGGAATATCCCGAATTTCGCCTCGACTCCGTGGCGCTTCACGACTTGGACCGCTTCATCCGGTGATGACAACGAACCCAGCCTCCCATGGACCGATTTCCGCCGGGTTCCCTGGCCAAAGGCCTCAAAGCCAGGGTGCCTCTTCCCCCTTTTGACCGCATGCCCGCCAGGATCAAGGTAGACCGCGAAAAACTGGGTGCATTCTGCCGTAGGCACCACATCCAGCGCTTGTCCTTTTTCGGTTCTGTATTGCGTGAGGATTTCACGCCGACGAGCGACGTTGACGTGCTTGTGGAATTCGAGCCAGGCCATATACCGGGCCTCGCCTTCTTCGAAATGCAAGAGGAGCTGTCAGCGATCCTTAACCGCCGCGTGGACCTGCACACACCCAACGGCCTGAGCCCCTATTTCCGGGAGCAGGCGCTGGCAGAGTCTGAGGTTGAGTATGTCGAAGCATGATCCCTTCTTCCAATGACCAAGCCTGGAGAACTGAGGATGGGCCCACCCGGATTCGAACCGAGGACGAACAGGTTATGAGCCTGTCGCTCTAACCAGACTGAGCTATGGGCCCGGATGAGCGGGTGGGATCACGCGCCGCCCCCGCCTTGACCTGAAACGCTCGTTACTTCCTCCCCCTCGTCTTCCCCTTTCCCTTTCTTCCTCGCCTTGCCTTTTTTTGCTTGCGCCTTCTCTTCCTGCTGGCGCTTCTTCTCTTCCTGCCTGGCGCGCTTCTCCTGGTCCTTCGCGCGCTGTTTCTCTTCCTTCTCCAACCGCTTGCGCTCCTTGGGACTCGTCCCCTCCTCCGGCCCCATTTCGTGGGCCTCCTCCGGTTGTGTCGGTGCGACCGCCTCCTTCTTCCGGGGTTCGCGCCCGAGGGCCTTGGCGACCAGATCCTCGATGAGGTCCACCTCGAGCTCCCGCGTCTCCTCCTTCGTGAGCTTCCTGCCTTCCTTCTTCATCTTGCGCAGGCGGCCCTTGAGGATCGGCTTGACGTCCTTCTCGGCCTGCTTGTGCGCCTGCTTCTCGCGCTTCAACTCCTTCTTCTCGTGCGCCTTCTCCTGTTTGGCACGCCGGGCCTCCTCCTTCTGCCGTTTCTTCTCCTCCTTCTCCCGCTGTTTGTCGGCGTCTTGATCCTCCGGCTCCTGCGCCGCTGCGGCAGCGGGGGCCACTTCCTTGGCTGGATTGCGCGTCTCGGGCCGGAGTTCCTGGACCGCCTCCTCACCCAGATACTCCTTGAGCACCTCGAGCTCCAGCGCCTTCTTCTCCTCCTGCGAGAGCTTCGTCCCGGCCTTCTTCGCCGCCTTCAAGCGCTTCTTGTAATCCGCTTCGGCCTCCTTCCTGGCCTCCTTCCTGGCCCGTTCGGCCGCCTTCTCGTCCAACTCGGCCTGCTTGGCCGCCTCCCGTTGCGCCTTGAGTTCCTGGCGCTTCTGTTTGCGCTGTTGCCGCCAGCGCCGCCAACGCTCCTCCGGCGGGATCACCACGGCGCGGGCCGCCAGCTCCTCCTCGCGCACCTCATGAAGCTCAAGAAGCGACTCGGCCCGCCTCGTACGGAACGCCAGACGCCGCGCCTGGACCGTGGGCTTCGCGGACTCCAGGACCACAGGCCGCGTCTTGACCCGCAGGAACTCACTGACGAATACGTCCGCGGCATACATGGGGGGCACCACGTGGACCCGCACCGGCGCCTCCAAGGCCTGCGTGGCGTAGACAAGCGGCCACCGGCGCACCAGCCAGTAAACGATCCGCCAGGCCAGACGCAGGGTCCCCCGCGCGGTGAAGTAGGCCGCGCCGACCACCCAGCGCGCCGCCTTGTACGCCGTGACCAGGACCGGTTCCACGAGCCCCCGGTAGAGCGCCCACGCCAAACGGACCACGAGCACATAGACCCAATAGACCAGGCGGAACACGCCCACCAACAAACGGAACACAAAGAGCACCAACCGCTCCAGTTTCACATAGACCCAGACCACGAACCGGATGACCCCACGCAGCATCTTCACCAGGAAGTTCGGCTCGCTCTCCCCGTGGAACCCCTCCCGGAAATGGGTCCCGGAGGCACGCAGGGAACTCCCCGTCTGTTTCACACTGGAACGGGTCTGATGGACCAGTTGGACCATCCCCTGCTTGCGGCGGCGCGCGTACGCCTGCGCCCCGTGGGCGCGCCGCGCGGCGAAGCGGCGGGCCCCGTGCGCCTTGCGCGCCGCTACGACCTTCGCCTTCGCCGGAAGGTTCTCCTTGCGAGAGACCCGGATGGACACCACGATCCCCACGAACGCGAACACCACCATGAGGACCAGGAACGCGAACCGCCAAAGCGCCGTCATGATGTCCGATGCGCTCGCCCACCAGACGAATGAAAAGAAAAACCCGATCAGACACACCGAGAGGATCGTCCCGTACAGCCACGTGGGCGTCAAGTCCTTTTGACCCTCCAGGACCAAGACCCCCTGCTCGTCCACATCGACCCGGGACGGCGCGGGTCCGGGCCGGTCCTCGATCCGACGACCCGCCACCGGTGTGAACCGTTTGGACGGCACGGCGCTTCGAAGCGGCGCCGGGACGCGCGGGGCGGGATGGAACGTGGTCACCGGGGCCATATGGGAACGGTCGGCAAGTGATCCTTTCGGCTCGGCGCCTGCTTGCGGCTCGTCGGTGGCATCCGCGCCCCGGTCGCCGATTCCGAGCCTCGCCAGATGCTTCGTATTGTCGCGGCTGCAGACCCGGCACACAGGAGAACCGGGAGCGAGGGTGGCGCCGCACGCCTCGCAGAAAGCGCCATCAGGAGTCAACCAAGAAGCCCCAGGGGTCGCGCAGGCCCCTTTTTGTTTTTATCCATTTCCGAGTAATCGTGCAATCCGCCCTCCGGACGGGCCAAGGCGACCCCCCCTGGTCCGCGGACCCCCGGCGACAAAAAGCCGCCGGGAACGGCCAGCCGCCCCTCGTGGCGCACGCCACCCCCGATAAATCCTCCCCCGCGGACCTTGGCGCCCGGCGCAAAGGGTATATCCCGTTCGGGTCCATGACCACCCGAGCCCGATGGACGTGAACACGGCGCTGCGCGAAGGCCCGCTCTTTCTGAAGAACGCAAACGATGCGCTGGGTCGGGAGATCAAGAACCCCGACCTGCTCTACCAATGGGACAACGAAGTGGCCGCCATCGACGGATTCCTGGCGGACACCGAACCCATGGCCGACGAGGACGCGGACCTCAAGAAGCTGCGCGACGAGATGCGGGACGCCAAACGCAAACTGGAACGCAAGATCCTGGAGTTCGAAGCGAAACAGGAAGGCGAAGAACCCCCCGAGGAACCCGCGGAAGAGGAACTCGTGGCGGACTTCAAGGAGTTCGCCTCCGAGATCCAGAGTGTACTCGAGGAAGCGTTGAGCAAGAAAGTCACGGACGTCAAGGAACTGCCCGTCTACGAGGAACCCCGCGACCTGGCCAACGGTTTCCTCGCGGACTCGGAACCCTACAAGGA
>CAYVRY010000124.1:0-5854 GCA_964452895.1 uncultured Halobacteriales archaeon | reverse complement strand
GCGGGCAGGACGAGCAGGACCCCGGGCCGCAGCCGGGTGTGCTTTTCGCCCAGGCGCCGCCGCACCCAGTCGTCGGTGCGCACGCGGGCGGCGGGCCCGGTGGGCGGTCGTTCGCCGGTGGCGATCAGGTGCCTGCTGCGGCGTGCGGCCTCGGCGATCACATCGGGGGCCTCGGTCTCGGGGTTGGGCGCATCATCACGCCCGGGCCCTCGGGTGTCGGCGGCATTCGCCCGGTCCAGCGCACCCAGGGTGATCTGCAGGCGGTGTTCACGTTCATCCAGCACGCGTCCTTCGTTCGCGTCGTCCCTTTTGAGGAGCGTGATCAGGGGGTTTTGCCGTTCCACCTGGATGATGTCGCCGGGGGCCGCACCGCTTTCAATGAGGTTCCAGGCCCAGGCCCCTTCCAGGTGGATCGTGCGTGCGTCCTCATCGGTCTCCAGGTTCAACTCGATGCGCGCGGGCGGTGAAGTCGATTGAACCGGGACGGGTACCGGGGGCGGATCCATCCGGGTGATGCGTCCCTGGAAGATCTTCGCCAGGCGCCGCTCCTCGAGCACGACCGCGTCCCGGATGGCCAATCGCATCGCCTCCGCACCATCATGGACGCTTTGCAGTCGCGCGGCATGCTCCACGATGAAGACGGTGCAAAGGGCACGGGCCATCGCCCGGGCATGGTCCTGGGCGAGCCCGGCCTCGGCGCTCAGCAGACGAAGGCCGGGGTTTTCAGCGAACGCGAACGCGTCGCGTTGCGCCCGCTCGGGCGCTGCGTCGGCACCGGGAGAATCGGCATGGGCGGCGGGGGCGGGTCGGCTCGATTCGGGCACCATGGGCCGGGGATGGCCGTCGCCCTGAGAACCTTATCTCCTCTCTTTGCGCTCGTGGCTCCGGGCCCCTTTCTTGTCCCTCTTTTTGCGGCTACCCTTTTGGAACCGGCCTTGGTGTGCCGTGGATATGTCAACGTCTCCCGGAGACGCCCGCCCGGTTTTCGGTTGCACGACCCTGAAGTTGGAATTATCACAACATTAAAGAACTGATACGTGGGATAGTAGCGACGATGCGTCTCTCTTCACGGCCGCTACAGGGCGACCCGATCTCGTCGAAGACCCGTCGGGTCGCGGCGCTCTTGGCACGCGAGAAGACCGGGGAGATCCTGGCCCGTTTGCGCAGCCGGCCTTACCTGGCGGCCAGTGAGTTGGCCCGCTTGGAGGACATCCATGTGGCCACGGCGCAACGCTATCTCCAGGAGCTTTTGGAGACCGACCTGGTGGGCGTGCGGCGGCGCACAGGCGCGAACCGCCCGACGCAGGAGTATTGGTTGCGGGAACCGCACATCCGCATCGACATCGATCTGCAGGGCCTTCCCGGGCTCAGCGAAGACGAACTGCTGGGCGTCGCGAAACGGTTGGGGGTGCGGGACGCGGGCAACACGCAGATCGTCTACGACACGCATCCCGAAACGGGGATCTTGCAGGGGATCCTGGTCCTCTCCGACAATCCGCCGCGCCTGGTCTCCCGCCGGTTGGGGGTCGCTTCCAGCGTGGGGCGTTTTCTTTCCCGGTTGCCGGGGCGCCAAAAGTCCCACATCTCGGTGTGGGACGTGATGCAGGAGGCCGGACTGGGCGTCTCGGACCTGGCTGCCGTGCTGGCGAGCCTGGACCGGTTCTCGACCCCGCTGGAGGTGGAGGACACGCCGGAGGGCGCCCCTCCCCTGACGCAGGGGTCGGCGCGGCCGGTGGACCCGGACCTGAAACGGATCTTCGAGGAGCTCACAGTGGGACGCGGTTCCAGGGCGGAGAGTCCGCCGGTGCCCGTGGTGGATGTCTGTCTGCTGGAGCCCGCGGGCCTTCCGGCCGACGGCCAGCCGGGCGACGGCGGTGTGGATGAAAAGACGGGGGGCGGGCCACGTCCTGCACGCGATGCCTATGTGGCGACCACAGCGGAGGCGACAAAATGAACGGAGCCAAGAAGCACGCCGATGAACTGGCGCGTCGGATGCAGGAACACAAGAGCGACGAGACGCGGGGGGAGAAGGCGCCGCTGCAGGATTACCTGGCCCGGGTGATCGCCCGGCCTCGGCTCGCGGCCCTTTCCCATCAGCGCATCTACGACATGATCATGAGCCACGGTGTCGACGAGAAAGGCCGTTACAATTTCTTCAAGCAGGACCTTTTCGGGCTGGACGAACAGATCGACGAGGTGGTCTCCTATTTCCGTGCGGGTGCCCAGCGGTTGGACACGCGCAAGCGGATCCTGCTGTTGCGCGGCCCGGTCTCCAGCGCGAAGAGCACGCTGGTGGACCTGATCAAGGCGGGTCTGGAGGACTACACGCGCACGGAGGAAGGCGCGATGTACGCCATCGAGGGCTGCCCCATGAACGAGGAACCGCTCCATCTGGTCCCGGCCCGGTTGCGGCGGGAGCTGGACCGGGAGCACGGGATCCACGTGGAAGGCACGCTCTGCCCGGTGTGCAGTTGGCGCCTGGAGCACGAGTACGAGGGGGACTTCAGCCGTTTCCAGGTGCGCCGGATCTATTTCAGCGAGCAGGGCCGCGTGGGGATCGGGACCTTCCTTCCCTCGGACCCGAAGAGCCAGGACATGAGCGAGCTGGTGGGCAGCATCAATTTCGCGAAGATCGGGGAGGTGGGCGTGGAGTCGCACCCGGAGGGGTACACGTTCGACGGGGAGTTGAACATCGCGAACCGGGGCCTCATGGAGTTCATCGAGATGCTCAAGGCGGACGAGAAGTTCCTCTATGTCCTGTTGACGCTCACGCAGGAGCAGGTGATCAAGGCGCCGCGGTTCCCGCGGATCTATGCCGACGTCTGCCTGATCGCGCACACGAACGAGTCGGAGTACAACGAGTTCATCAACGACCCGCGCAGCGAGGCGCTGCAGGACCGGATCATCGTGGTGGACTTCCCGTACAACCTGTCCACGGACAACGAGGAACGGATCTACCACAAGCTGCTCTCCGGCACGCGCAACGACAAGCACGTCGCGCCGCATGCGTTGAAGGTCGCGAGCATGGTGGCGGTGCTCTCCCGTCTCGAGGAGGTGGAGGACCCGAAGTTGGACCTGGTGACCAAGATGCGTCTGTACAACGGGGAGAAGCTCGGTCGTTGGGGTCCCAGCGACATCGAGAAGCTCCGGGAGAACGCGAAACGGGAGGGCATGAACGGGATCTCTCCGCGTTACATCACGAACCGGATCGCGAACGCGTTGATCCAGGACGAGACGGAGTGCATCACCCCGGAGCGGGTGCTGGAGCTGTTGGCATCGGGCCTGCGCACGCATCCCCGTTTCTCGGACAAGGACCGGGAAAGGTACCGGGAGCTGATCGCGTTGGCGTACGAACGCTATGCACAGATCGCGGAGGACGCCGTGCGCACGGCGCTCGTGGTGGGACTGGAGGACCAGTGCGAGGACCTGTTCAAGACCTACCTGGACAACGTGACCGCCTACGTGCAGGGGGACGGGGGCGTGGACGAGCGGCTCATGCGCATGATCGAGAAACGCGTGGGGATCCAGGAACCCGGCAAGGAATCGTATCGGCGTCAGATCATCGCGCGCGCGGGTGCCGCACGGGAAGCGGGGGAGCGGTTCGACCACAATGCGGACGACCCGATCCGGCGGGCGATCCATGACCTGGTTTACGAGGAGAACAAGAACCAGGTGCGCACCCTGGTGGGCGCGCGGGACCCGGATCCCGCGCTCAAGGAACGGATCCTGCGCACGCGGGCGCGCCTGGTGACCCAGGAGGGCAACTGTGAACACTGCGCACAGGCGCTTCTGCGGTTCGTGGGTGCGCACGATGCACGGATCATGGCACAAAAACAGGAAGAGGGGGGCCCATGACCCGGGAGGCCGGACCCAGCGATGCATGACGAGATGCGGCGCAAGGGGGAGCGGGATGCGAAGCGGTTGCAGGAGAAGGTGCGCGAGGCGGTGCGCAAGGACATCCGCAAGTACCTCACCGAGGAGGCGGTGATCAGCAGCGACGGCAAGCGCAAGGTGCGGATCCCGATCAAGGGTCTGAAACTGCCGGAGTTCCGTTTCGGGCAGAACCAGGACGGCAAGGGTGAAGGGCGCCTGGGCAGCGGTCAAGGGGGGGCCAAGGAGGGGGACCGGATGGTGCCCGCGCAGGGGAAGAACGAGGCGGGTCAGGGCAGCTCGGAGCACATCCTGGAAAAGGAGGTGACCATCGACGAGCTCGTGGAGGTCGCGTTCGAGGAGTTGGGGCTTCCGGACCTGGAGCAGCACGTGAACGCGCGCATGCGCGACCGCAAACGCCGCTGGGACCAGGTCAGAAAGAGCGGTCCCATCGCGCAGGTGGACCTGCGGCGTACCATGAAGGCGAACATCGGCCGCAACGCCCGCGACGAAGGCGTCGCCCGTGTCGGCGGAGTACAGCGGCAGGATCTGCGTTTCCGCAGCTACACGAGCCGGGTGGAGTTTTCCAACAACGCGGTGATCGTGGCGATGATGGACGTCTCCGGCAGCATGACGGAGCACAAGAAATGGTTGGTGCGCATGTGCCTTTTCTGGATCAAGCGCTACCTGGAACGCGTGTACGATGGCCTGGAGTTCGTGTTCATCATCCACGACACGCGTGCCCAGGTGGTGGACGAGGAGCTCTTCTTCGCGACCACCACAGGAGGCGGGACCTACATCTCGAGCGCGTACGAGAAGGCGTTGGAGGTGGTGGATGCGGATTACCCGGCGGCCCAGTGGAACATCTATCCGTTCTATTTCAGTGACGGGGAGAACTGGGAGGACGACAACAAGCGCGCGGTCTCCCATGCGCGCCGGCTCGCGGAGCGTTCCCGCATGTTCTATTACGGGCAGGTGGCCTCGACGAACTATGCGACGTTCATGAAGACGATCTCCGAGGGGCTCGCGGACGGCGGCAAGCTCGTGGTGGCGGACATCCAGGGGGAGCGTGACGTGGCGGAGGCGATCCGTCGTTTCCTGAGAAAAGACCACCCGGCGGGCGCCTCGGTCCATGACGGCGCCAGGCACGAAAAGGAGCAGGCTGCATCATGAGTGCGAAGCCCGGCGCAGGGGATGAAGAGCCGGCGGGACGCGGCGGCCCGGGCCCGGGTGTGACGCCGGCGGACAGGCCGGCGTCGCCGACCGGCCCACCGTCGACGCCGCACGGGGACCCGTTGCCGCCGGGGCTGGACCATGATGTCTCTTCGTTGAAGGAACTCGCGGCAAGCCGTGGGTTGAGGTTCTGGGACGTCCGGTTCGAGATGGTCACCCGGCGGCACATGGTGGAGCTGGGGACCTACGTGCTTCCGTACCGTTGGGGGCATTGGACGTTCGGTCGCGATTACGCGCGCATGCAGAAGCTGCATGAGCTGGGGCTCGTGGAGATCCTGGAGTTGGTGATCAACACCCGGCCGGCCCATGCGTACCTGCTTGATGCGAACTCGCGCGACGAGAACCGCATGGTGATCGCGCACGTTCTGGGCCATGTGGATTTTTTTGCGAACAACATCTGGTTCCAGCGCACCCCGGACAACGTGCTCGCGGATGCGCACCACCACGAACGCCGGATCCGGGAGCTGGGGGAGCTCTACTCCAGGGAGGAACTGGAGCGCGTTTTGGACCGGGCGTTGTCGATCCAGTGGCATGTGGATTTCTATCGCTTCTACGGGCAGGCCGACACGGCCGCCCAGGGTGAGACGCCGGGGGACCGGGAGGGGATCGCTCCGCGCAAGGGGCCGTCCTCCTTGCCGCCGCCTGCGCTCGTGCCGGGGGGGCACAAGGACCTGTTGGAGTTCCTCGTCGAGCATGGCGATCTCAGTGAACTGGAACAGGAGGTGTTGCAGATCGTGCGTGAGGAGACCCT
>CAYVRY010000123.1:0-5959 GCA_964452895.1 uncultured Halobacteriales archaeon | reverse complement strand
AACTTGTCGTCGCCCACCTTGCGCTCCTCGACGAGGCCCGCGGAGCCCAGGTCGCTCTTGGTGAGCTCGTGGATGCTGTTGACCACGTTGCCGCCGGTGGCCTTCGCGAGCTTCTCCAGGTCGCTCTTCTTGGCCCGGCGTACGGCGTAGACGCCGTTCTTGGCGAGGAAGTGCTGGGCGAGGTCGTCGATGCCTTTCTGGCAGACGACCACGTTCGCGCCGGATTCCTTGACCTTCTCCACCATCTTGCGCAGCGTGCTCTCCTCTTCGTTGAGGAAATTCTGGAGCTGCGACGGGTCGGTGATCTGGATCTTGGCGTCCACTTCCGTCTTCTTGATCTCGAAGGCCTCGTTGATGAGGGCGATCTTCGCCTTCTCGATGCTGATGGGCATGCCGTTGTGCACGCGCTCCTTGTCGAGCACGACGCCCTTGATCAGTTCCGAGTCGGAGACCGTGCCGCCCTGGGCTTTTTGCACCTGGATGTTGTCCAGGTCCACGAGGGTCTCTTCGTGGCGGTCCTCTGCGATCCTCGTCACGGCGTCCACGACGATCTCGGAGAGCAGCTTGCTGGAGCCGCTTGCCGCCTTGGAGGCCAGGCTCGTCGAGGCGATGTGCTGCAGGGTCTTCTTGTCGTCCGCCTTGATCGTCTTGGCGATCCCGTTGAGGACCTCAAGGGCCTTGTCCGCGGCCATGCGGTAACCGCGTGTGATGGTGGTGGAGTGGACGTTTTGTTCCAACAGCTCCTCCGCCGCGGCCAGGAGTTCGCCGGTGAGGACCACCGAGGTGGTGGTGCCGTCGCCGCACTGCTCGTCCTGGGTCTTGGCGACCTCGATGAGCATCTTCGCCGCCGGGTGGGCCACGTCGATCTCCTTGAGGATCGTGGCGCCGTCGTTGGTGATCACACAGTCGCCCATGGAATCCACGAGCATCTTGTCCATCCCGCGCGGGCCCAGGGTCGTCTTGACCGTGTTTGCGATGGCGCGTGCAGCCTGGATGTTGTTCGACTGGGCGGTGCGGCCCGTTTCGCGTTGCGTGCCTTCTTTGAGGATGAAAATCGGCTGTCCTCCTGCGTACATGATTGGTGGTCTCCTTATGTTCTGGATTGGGTCGAGGGGGTTGCAATGCCTCTACAAGAGCGTCCTTCGACCGCGGATGATGAAAAAGGTGCACTATAAATAATTAACTGTGGCTAGTGGTTCTATATAAAGGTTCCTTTCAGATAGCTCATAAAAGCAAAGTGGGCTGGCCCGGTGATTCGAGGGGGCGGGATGTGCTTATAAAGGGAAAAGGCCGGGGCCCCAGACGGCCGACGCCCAGGGGGCGCGCCTGGAAGGGATCGGGGCGCGCTGGGGGCCGCGATGCGTGCCAGCACGGTGCCCGACCCTCACCTGCCTGGGCCCAGGGGTCTGGGAAAACGGTTCCAGAATAGGGCAGAATTGAAGTATCCAATCCTGGCCTTGCCGGTGGCCGGGGAGTTTCCTCGAAGTGGGAGCGCCATTCAATCTCCCGTTGACTGTCCGATTCCATCATACTGTTTTGACGGGTCTGCCGCCCCGGGCGAGCCCGTGATAACAATCACTAAATGCGGCGGTCTCTTTGTCACGCGAGACCCCTATGGGTGTGTGGTGCAGCCTACGCTTCAAGATGCCCGGCGCGGCCGCAGTCCTTGCAGTCGCGGGACTCCTGTTGTCCGGCGCATTCTACGACGTTCCAGGCGTCGGACCACAGGCGCCGAGGCTCGAAGACGGACCCCATTCAGGGATCGTGCACGCCTTAGACGCCGGCCGGGGCGAGCCCGCAGGAGAGGCCGTGTCGCGCACCCTGCGTGCCGTCGCCGAGGCGCACGACGTCCCGGTCGGCGAGCCGGAGACCTGCCCCAGCCTGGCGCACGCCGTGGCCCTCCATGCCGACCGTCTCGGGGCCCCGGCCCCCACCGTGCCGGTGACGGTCCCGAGTGCGTTGGACGAAGCGCTGGCCTGCTTGCTTCATGCCGTTCATCAATCGAACCTCGCCCTGGACCGAACGTTCGACGGACTCACGAACACCGAACTCATGACACTCTTTGAGGCCGCCATCGAGGAGCGGCCGCTCTCCCCGGCGCTTTATGCGCTGCTCGAAGGCCGTGATCATGCGCACAACCTGGCCGCCGCGATCCACGCCGCCGAGGCGGTGGACCAGGCGGTCCTGCTACTCGAAGGTCTCCAGGCCAGCGCGACGCCGCTGCCGGAGGTCGACCTGGAACCCATCCTGCGGTTCACACCGCAAGGGAGCACCGTCTACGAACGCAACTACGCCCTCATCGTCGACATGGACGGCGACGACACCTACGACAACCACGCAGGCGGCGTCTTCGTCGCAGCCGGCTCAGGGATCTGGGAAGTGGAGGAAGGCAGCGGCTACTTCGGTACCGACGTGTTGGGCCAGAACATCGTGGTCGGTGGCAACGTCCAGGATTCGGACGCCGTCATCTCCTCGAGCCTCGTTCTTGATCTCGCCGGAGACGACCAATACGGCGTGAAACACCCGCCCATCCTGAAGGACGCCAGCGAAGGTTGCACCGAAGAAGACCTGATCCGCATGGTGGTCACCGCCGGCGCCGGGGCCATCGGCACCGGCATGCTCTTCGACCTCGGTGGCAACGACACCTTCATCGGCCGCTCCGCGAGCCAGGGAGCAGGGCATCTGCTCGGCGTCGGCGTCCTGTACTCCGGTGGCGGCGACGACACCTTCGAAGCGATCCGGCTCGCCCAGGGAAGCGGCCTGTTCGGCGGCATCGGCCTGCTCATCAACGACGAAGGGCAGAACACGTACCAGGCCCAATCCCCCCCCGGCGGCGCCTGGAACGGCGACCTGCTGTTTTGCGACACGGACGCACGCTACGTGCAGGGATCCGGCTTCACAAGCCGTCCCGGACACAGCGTCCCCTCCGTGGGCATCCTCGCGGACCTGGGCGGCGACACGTCCTACATGAGCGACCGCAAGGCGCACGGGTTCGGGCAAGGACCCGGACTCGCGCTCCTGTACGACCGGACGGGCGACGACAGCTACCACGCCCTGGAACTCGCACAGGGCGCGGCCCAGGGGCGCAACGCGGACACCCACCCCCAATCCCCATGGGGAGGTGGACTCGCCGTCCTGTTCGACCGGGAAGGCGACGACGACTACACGCTTCTCGGGGGCGACCACGGCCACCGGGGCCAAGGCTACAGCCTGGGCCAACCGGGCGACGAGCCGCTGCCCGACCCGCAAGGGGCGATCGGCTGGGCGATGGCCCGCAACGAGGCCATCGGCCTCCATCTGGACGCAGGCGGCTCGGACAGCTACCAAGGTCCCGACGGGCGCGGCGACGACGTGGTCCACATGGACGGCGTGGTCGGGCTGTTCATCAACCACGAGCAGGACGAGGGAACCCCATGAACGACGACGGAGTGGACGCGGCATGAACAAACGACCGATCCTGGTTCTCACGCTGGCCACGGGGCTGATCCTCATGGTCTCCATCATCCCCACGACGGCGCACCACGACGTGCGCACCGATGAACGGATCGTCCAACCCTACGATGTCCCCGTCATGCTCCACATCCCGGTGATCGCCGGATACGAACCGTTCCCGTTCCCCCAACACTGCCTGCCCACCACGCAAGAACCCACCGCCGTCCTCTACCGGGAGGACTTCTCCGGGAATCCGGGCTGGGATTTCATCACGACGCCGCTTTCCCCGCAGGCGAGCAACCTCTGGCACGTGACCGATTGGGCCGGACCCGGAGAAGTCCGCCCCGAATCAGGGGACCGTCTCTACTTCGGGCTCCCGCAAGACAGCACACACGGGATCCCCGGCACGTACCATGCTGGATTCTTCCAGGGTCACGTGGCGGGGACCGCGCAAAGCCCACCGATCCAACTCCCTGACGGGCCCGGCCTCGTGCTCGTTTTCGACACCAAATGGGCCGTGGAATGGCTCAAGGGTTACGACCACATGTGGGTGGAAGTCCTGGACGAGGACCAACAGGTCCACATCCTTTGCACGGCGAACGCCCTGGACCGCGGCGACGCCAGCTCGGGCGGCGACGGCCACCGCATCGGGAGCTGCTCACCGATCCTCATCGCTCCGTGCCCCACCGGCGACCCCCTGGAGCCCAACCAACCGAACGACTATCCCGTCGACTCCCTGCCCGGCTGGGAGACCCGCATGGTCCAGCTCCCCGAGCGACTGGCGGGGCAAGAGATCCAGCTGCGCTTCACGTTCGACACCTCCGACGCGGTGGCGAACCAGTTCATGGGCTGGATGGTCGACGACGTACGAATCACCGGAAACGATCCTCTCTCCCTTTGACCCCCTAAGACATAGGAGCACGAAACCATGCACGCACGAACAGCCATCGTATTGACACTCGTGGCCGCCCTGGCCTTCACCGGGGCCCTGTTGAACCCGACGACCGCAAGTCACGACCAACGCGTCGATGAACGGATCGTCCATCCCTACAACCAGCAGGTGTGGTGGCATGAGCCCATCGTCGCCGGCTACCAGGTCATGCCGCCCCCGCAGATGTGCAACCCCGGCCCCGCCGACCTCCTCACGAGCTACGAGGAGGACTTCGAAGACGGCATGAACGGGTGGGAGTTCGTGGGGACGCCGCTCTCGTCTTCCAGCTTCGACCCCGGCTCGTGGGGATACAACAACCTGTGGACACTCACCGACTACCCCGGTACGCGCGGCACCGACGCCGGGTACGAGGACCGCAACCGCCTCTACTTCGGATTGAGCTCCGGGGGCCAGGCCGGCACGTTCAATGCGGGCCACTCCGCGGGCACCGCGCAAAGCCCCGAGATCGAGCTTCCCCTGGGCCCGAGCGTGCTCACCTACGCGACCAAGTGGGAGACGGAGTACCTGATCGGGTACGACCACATGTTCGTCGAACTGCTGGACTCGCAAGGCAACATCCACCTGCTTTGCCACAACAACAGCGAAGGTCGCGCCGATGAAGCCGGCGTGAACGGTCAAAGCGACTACCAGAGCTGTTCGCCGTTCCTGAACAACCCCTGTCCGACCTACTTGAACAGCCAATTTGACGACATATACCCCGAATGGATGCACCGCAACATCGCGATTCCCCCCACGTTGTGGGGAGAGGAAGTCCAGATCCGGTTCACGTTCGACAGCTCCGACGGGGCCGCGAACTGGTTCCACGGGTGGTCCGTGACGGACGTGGCGATCGGCACCCCGGCCGGGGTGGGCCTGTAAGATCGACGCGAACCTTCGCCCTCCCCTTCTCCTCTCTCCTCTTCTCCTGTTTCTCCATCGCCGCCCTTGGTAACCGATGGGCCCTCCCGAGCGTCAAGCAAGACCCGCTCGCCGGCCCGTCCCGAAAAACACACCGGGCGATTTATATAGTCAAGGGTTTGACACACTCCATCCTCTGGTCCCTGCCAGGGAGGTGTCCATTATGGCACAACAACACGAAGACACAATCATCCGAATCGGCGGCAGTGCGGGCGACGGTGTGGCCTCCACGGGTCAGATCCTGGCGCGTGCGTTCAGCCGCGGCGGCTGGCATGTCAGCGCATACAACTCCTATCAAAGCGTGATCCGCGGCGGGCACGTCTGGTACAACCTGCGCGTGGCCGAAACACCCGTCCAGTCCATCGGCGACCACATCGACGTGCTCCTGGCCATCGACCAACAGACCCTGGAAGTCCACGCGCCGCTCGTGCGCGAAGGCGGGGTCGTCGTTTTCGAAGAATCCAAGGTGAAGACCGACGGCGTCCAACTCGCCGCGGACGTCACCCTGCTGCCGCTGTCCGCGCTCGCAGCCGCCAAGGAGATCGGCAGCAAGCTCATGGCGAACGTCGTCGCCGTGGGCGCCGTGGCCTCCAGCATCGGCATGGAACAAGAGGCCGTCAAACAGGTCGTCAAGGCCCAGTTCGGGCGAAAAGGCGACGAGATCGTCAACAAGAACTA
>CAYVRY010000122.1:0-5965 GCA_964452895.1 uncultured Halobacteriales archaeon | reverse complement strand
CGTGAAGACACCCCCTTTCCGCTCCTTCTCGGCACCCAAAGCGTTAAACGCCGGGCGAAGGGTCGCGTCTTCTGGTGAACCGCGTGGTATACCGAGCGTCCGCCGTCGTCTTGTTCATGATCGCCACGGCCCTGGCCGGCTGCCTCACGCCCGATGACGAATTGCCGTCGACCGGGGAACTTGAGTTCGACCCATGGTGGGCGCTCAATGCGTTGCCGGCCGGCGACGACCACGATCACCACGAACGGGACCACCACCGCGACCTGAGCACACCGAACTTCGAAGTGATCGGCCACGACCCCCTGGAGAGCCCATACTACGGCACGACGCCCGGGGGCTACATGTGCGGGCACGTCACCGAGACACCGGACGGACGCCGGATCGCGGTAACGGAGAGCCGCAGCGACGTGGGCTTTGCCCTGGCGGACGTCACCGACCCCGAAGACCCGCAATGGCTCGGCGAACTCGTCATGCGCACCACGTACATCTACGACCTCGCGGTGGTCCCCGACGGCAAGCACGTCGTGCTCGCCACCGCGCACGCGAAAGAAGACAAACTCCTTCCCGAACCCCTCAACACCAACGGTCTGCCCGGCGGACAAGACGGACTCATGTGGCGCTCGCCCTGCTCACCGGAGGAGACCCCCGTGCAGGCGCTCAGCGAAGAAGACGAGATCCCGCGGCCCATGAGCCTGATCCTCGTGAACATCGAAGACCCGGAAACGCCGGTGATCGTGGACCAACACCCCATGCTCGGCTACGGCCACAGCGTCTACCCCACCCTCGTCGACGGCGAGGTCCTCATGCTCATCACGACGAGCCGACCCGAGACCAACGACGTCAGCGCGTACGAGTTCTACGCACTGCGGGAGACCCCCCTCGGGGACCGCCTGGAACCCATATCCGTCTACAAACCCCCGGGCGACGACACACCGGTTCTCGGCCCGCGGGGTCACGACGGGTGGATCGCCGAACACCCCGTGGACGGGCGACTGCTCGCCTACCTCGCCGGCGGAGACCGGTTCACCATACTCGACATCTCCGACCCGCGCCAACCCATGGAACTGGGCCGCTGGAGCGACTCCGGTCCGGGCCGCGACGGCTACTCCGGCCACCTGCACAGCGTCTACCCGCTCCCGGAGACCAAAGACGGACGCCACTACACGCTCTTGGGGCCCGAGTTCGCCGGTCATCCCGACGCCCATCCCTCCGGGATCCTCTGGGTGCTGGACACCACGGACCCCACGGACGTGTTCGAAGTGGGCGCCTGGACCCTCCCGCATGACGTGGAATGGGACGGCACGTACATGTTCTCCAACCATTACTTCATGGCCCTGGAGGACACCGCGTTCATCAGCATGTACCATGGCGGAGTCTGGGCCATCGACCTGAGCCCCCTCGGCAAGGCCGACTTCGTGCAACTGGCCTCCATCGGCGTCTTCATGCCCGACCTGGACCCGCCCTCGAAACCCGCCGAACCGCGACGCTGGGCCCCGAACCTGCAGGAGGTCGAGCTCTTCCCGGACGGCGTCATGGTGAGCTTCGACGCGAACAGCGGCGTCGTCGTCTTCCGCTTCGACGACACGCAAGGCGCCCCCGCACCGGACCCCTGGCCCGTTCAACCGCTTCGCGACGTGGAGGCCGTGGACGGGCGGACTCTGATGGACCCGTGACCGGAATGGACTCGATCGCCTTCGATTGAAACGACACGTGGAGAAGGACGCATCGTACTCGTCGACCCGAGTCGACCCTAAACGGGATACGCGGCCCGTTCCACCACGCTGCGCTCATGCTCCAGGAGCCACTGCTTCACGCGCAGGCCCCCCATGGAGTAGCCCACCAACGCCTCGTCGGCGCCGAGGACCCGATGACACGGCACGACCAGAGGCACCGGGTTGCGGTTCATCGCCTGACCCACCGCCCGCGCCGCCCCCGGGCGACCTGCCTGCGCCGCCAGATCCCCGTACGTGATCGTCTCCCCGAACGGGACCCGCGCGCACGCCTCCCACACGGCCAACTGGAACTCGGTCCCCGCCGGCGCGATGGGCAGACCCCGGAACGCCTCCGCGTCGCCCGCGAAATAGCGCGTCAACGCATCCGCCAGGGGCGCCGTCAGCCGCGGCTCCTTCTCCCCCACCCAGATCCGTACACCCAGGCGACCCACCGGGTCCACGTCGGACTCCGGCCACCGCGTATCCCCCGGGCGCACACCCGAAGACGGCAACCGGCCCACCCAACAGACCCCCTCGTCCCGCACGGCGAGACCCAATGCACCGAATGGCGACGAAATCGCGCTCGCGTACAGCGTCACGGCCCCTCGTATGGGCTTCCTTCTCGGAGGTCTCTTGGGGTGCAAATCCATCACGGGGACCCGTTAGCCGGGGAGGCGCAATAAGGGCACCGGGATGGGTTCCCGTGCAGCCTGTGTGGTCCTGCAATCGAGTGCGGGCCCCGCTGCCGGTCGGCACGCCGCTTGCTGGCATCGACACCTACATCAAGACCCGCTGGCAGTCGAGTCCGTGGTCCCATCCCCCGCCAAAAGCGGCCACGGCCCGCCCCAAGCGACCCGCCCGCCGGCCACCCCGTCCTGCTCCCACTGCAAGAAACCCGCCGTGGAGCACATCCGGTACGCCGGAGTGCACCTGTGCCGGAACCACTTCCTGGGTTTCGTCGAGAAACGGGTCAAGCGCACCGTGCGGGAACAAGGCGGCATCCCCACCGACGCCACCGTGGGCATCGCGGTCTCCGGCGGCAAGGACAGCACCGTCGCGCTGCGGCTCATGCACCGGATCCTGCGGCCCCGGTTGCGCCCCGAAGCCGGCGGCGACTCCGAGAAGGGAGACGTGGAACTGATCGTTCTCACCGCCGATGAAGGGATCCAAGGCTACCGGGAAGAAGGGATCGACGTGGCGCGCGAGACCTCGAAGGAACTCGGCCTCGAACACCGCATCGCGGCCTACAAACAACTCGTGGGCGCCACCATGGACCAGGTGCACACGGTCAAGGGCAAACAAAACGAATGCAGTTACTGCGGCGTGTTCCGCCGCAACGCACTGAACCACCTTGCACAGGAAGCCGAATGCGACATCCTCGTCACCGGCCACAACCTGGACGACACCGCCCAGGCCGTACTCATGAACCTCACCACGGGCGACCCGTCCCGCCTTGCCCGGCTCGGCCCGCACACGGACCCCAAGCACGGGCTTGTGCCGCGCTACCTCCCGCTGCGCTGGATCCCGGAACGCGAAGCCGCGCTCACCGCGATCCTGGAAGGCTGGCGCGTGGACACCCGCGAATGCCCGTACTCCGTGAACGCCCAACGTGGACTCTACCGGGACCTGCTGGCCCGGCTGGAACGCGAGCAACCCGGCACCCGGCACAGCCTCCTGCGCACACTGGACGCACTCAAGCCCCTCGTCGGGGCCCTGGATGAGAACAGCACGAACCGCTACGGCACCTGCCGCGTGTGCAACGGCCCCGCCTCCGGGGAAGTCTGCCAGACCTGCGCGCTGGGGGAGACCGTGCGGTCGAGGCTGGCGGTCATGCGGCAAGAGTCTTAGCTCAAACCCCGGCATCCGGGTTCGCGCTGGCCCTGTGGGACGAATAATCGACGTTGCTGCCGCTTACCGGATCGCACATGGAACTGTCTGGGCCGGCGGAGCATCCCCACCAGTTGAAGCGGGCGTCCACCAGGTTCGGTCCTGCAATGTTGTACAACCCCAATTTTTCACTGCCGTCGATGTTGTTGCCGTGGATCACCGTGTTCTTGGTGTCCGACATGACAAGGCTGTCATAATTGCCCTGGAACACGTTGTCCAGCACCAAGGTACCGGTCGCCTGGGTAAACTTCAATCCGCCGCCGATGGGGCCCCAGGCACCTTGTGCACCTCCGTTGGACTTGATCGTGTTTCCGATCACCTCGATGTGGTGCGAATCCCTCGCCATATGGATGCCCCACTCCGGCGACCCCTTGATCATATTCCCTTCGATGGTAGTGCCGGTCGATGCGGTCATTATCCGGATCCCAAAGGGATCGTTGTCCACCAGTGAATTCCCTACGATCACCGCATCGTGGGAGGCCATGACCTGGATCCCCTGCCAAGTGTTCTCTTCGATCCGGTTCCCTACGACCTGGATGCCGTCGGAATCCCGGAGTGCGACCCCCGTGATATGAGAGCGGATATGGTTGTCTTCGATGCGGACGTTCGAAGCCCCCTCCAACAGGACCCCGATGTGCCGCCCGCCCGTCGGCGCGCCCAGGATCAGATTGTCGCGGACCAACACGTGTGCGCTCGTGTCCTCCAACCAGATCGCCCCGACGCCTTCCTCTGCCGAGGCGAGGCACAGACCCTCGATGATGTAGGGGTCCTCCTGTGTACCCGAGCCGTTTGTCACCCCGCTGCCGGGGCGATAGACCGGGATCCCCTCGATGAGCACGAAACCCCCCAGACCCGCATCCTCCGTGACATGGATCGTCGGATGCGGGGTGCAAGCCTCCCCCTCCGATGGATCCACCTGGGAAGACCCTGCAGCCACAAAGAGAGACGCGATCACCAAAGCGACCATCGCCATCGATCCAGACCGGACCCACGCGCTTGAGAACAACCGATTTCTTGACCTTGAATTTGACCTTGACATGACGAAAACCCTCCAGGACCCGGAAGCAAGTCGACCGTCCGTTCCCGTTATAAATACTGTCGCGTCCGGTGCTTGTCCACAGGTCCCCTGCAGCGGCCGGGACCGTGAGCGACCCAAGCGCACGCCCCCGCCCAAGACTTTTACACGCCCGCCGGGTCTGGGCACCATCCCGGTGACCCCATGACCCAAAACGAAGCGCCATGGCGACACGGCGACCGGATCCGCATCACACTGAGCGATGACGTGGTCTACGAAGGCCGGCTCATGCCCACGCACGCCTTCTCCCTGGAAGGGACCACGGTACTGAAGCTCGACAACGGCTACAACATCGGCCTGCGCCTGGCGGAACACGACGAACACCGGGTCGAACTCGTGGAGAAGGCACGGGAGGCCCCCGTCCAACCCACCCAAGAGCGGCCCGCCTCCAGCGGCAAGCCCCGGATCGTCATGCTGGGCACCGGCGGCACGATCGCCAGCTACGTGGACTACCGCACCGGCGCGGTATGGCCCGCGACCGCCCCCGAGGACCTCGCGTCGCTGGTCCCGGAGATCTTCGAGATCGCCGATGTTGCACCCAAGATCGTCTTCAAGATGTTCAGCGAGGACATGCAGCCCGAGCATTGGCGTCGGCTCGCCGAGGAGTGCGCCGCCGCGTTCGAGGCCGGCGCGAAAGGCATCGTGATCCCGCACGGCACGGACACCATGGGCTTCACCGCGACGGCCCTCGCCTTCATGATGCAACGGCTCCCCGGACCCGTCGTACTCGTGGGCGCCCAGCGCTCCAGCGACCGGCCCTCCTCGGACGCCCGGGAGAACCTCATGGCCGCCGTCCGGGTCGCCGCGCAGGCCAATGTGGGCGAAGTGGTCGTCGTGATGCACGAGCAGTCCGACGACAAACGCAGTGCGATCCATCGCGGCGTGCGCGTGCGCAAGATGCACACCTCCCGCCGGGACGCGTTCCGCAGCATCAACGCCAGACCCATCGGGTACGTGGAAAACGGCACCGTCCAGATGACCGGCGAGGCACGCCCCCCGGTCCCGCTGGACGGACCGGGCGGCAAGGTCCCCCTGCAGACCGGGATGGACGAAGACGTCGCCATGATCCAAAGCTACCCCGGCCTCTCCCCGGAGCACATCCTGGACGTGGTGCGCGACGGCGTCGTCCTCGTGGGGACCGGTCTCGGGCATGTGGCCCGCCGCTGCCTGGACGCCGTGAAACAAGTGGTGGACCGCGGCGCGATCGTGGTCATGACCAGTCAATGCCTCTACGGGCGGATCGACATGCACGTCTACGCCACCGGGCGCGACCTGCTGCAATCCGGCGTGA
>CAYVRY010000121.1:0-5987 GCA_964452895.1 uncultured Halobacteriales archaeon | reverse complement strand
ACGGTTTGAATGGAGTGATCGGGAGGGGAGGAGGCCGGCCCTCGAAGGAGGGCCGAAGAGGTGCCGATGATGATCGCAAGAGGGAGGAGAGCGGGGAAAGTCATCAGTCTAGGCGGGCAACGGGTCCGTGTTCTGGACCGGTTTGATCGGATCCACCCCGTAGAGGGCGATCTCGGCGCCGGGCACGAGGATCTGGTACTCGATCTTGAACCAGTGGTCGGCTCGCAATCCCGGGCAGTACTGGTATTTCGTCATCGCGACGGAGTCGAAGATGATCCCTCGGCAGATCAACTCGCTCGTGGATTGCCTTTCGACGGTCACGATGGCGATGGCGAGCCCTTCGGAGTCGACCCCTAGACTCGATTCGGTCTGGAAGAAATAGCGTTCGAACTCGGGTTCTGCAGCCAGGCGGAAGCTGTCCCACTGAGCATAGGGAACGTCGTATTCCCAGGTGTTCAGGAGCTGGCGGTGATGCCAGCCATGTTCTTCGGGGTCGGCTTCAGCCTCTTGGATGGTCAGACCACCCATACCGATCGTGACGAGGAGCACCATCGTCACAACGCACACATGTCGGAGCATAATTCCCAGAGAACCACGGGAGGTATATCCGGACCATTATCGAAATCAAATCCTCTACCTTGATATGCTCCTCAGTGAATCGGCAAATCTGCGGGATATCCTTCAAGTCTATGGACGATAAACCATGTAAGGAAAACAGATTCGGCCATGAATCGAGTGTCACTAAACAACTTGACGAAACTCTCAATTCGACAAGTCATCGAGCGGCCTTTGAACCACGTGGTCTCAAAATGCAGTCCGCGGCCGCCCCCAAAACCCTCGTAGACTTGCCAAATTACCGATACCTTGAAGTTCGTGATGCCCATATGCCGGGCATGGGCTTTGGCTCGTGTGCGCGGACCGGAGCATTCGCATCCGCCCTTCTGTTGGTCCTGATCATGGTGGCCTCGCCCGCCACCCACGCAATCTCCGGGACCACGACCCTGGGGGTCTGGACGGCGCTCGACTATGGGCTGCAGGAACCCGGCGACCTTCACCTTGGAGAGGAGGACACCTACGAGAAGTACTTCTTCCATCTTGAACCCGGGGACTTCGTCACCGTGTCCGTGGCCGTTGTGGAAGTCAAGAACGGCTACGGCGACCTGGTCTGCCGAGGCCTGGTCACCCATCAAGGCACCCTGGACATCCATCGGGCGTGCCCCGGGCTGCAACCGAACCGTTCCTACACGGTTTCATGGATCACGGACCGGGCCGGCACCGAACTGATGCTGTCCGGGCAAGACCCCATCGCTTGAAGCGGACGACGAACCGGGAAACCGGGGTCGCTGTCAACCGATATAGCGCAGGTCATCCGGACTCCGTTCCGCCGCCTTGCGCTCCATGTCCTTGAGCTGCTGCGCGATCCGATCCATCTCGCGCGCCTTCTCTTCCAACTCGTCCAAAGAGATCGTCAAACCCAGCCCCTCGATCAGGATGTTCAACACCGCCTGCGCGGAGTTCGGGTCCACCAGGTACCCCGACGTCTCCCCCATCAAGCAGAGACCCGTCATCCCGCGCAACTTGCCCAACCCCAGGAACAAGCCACTGGCGCCCACGATGCCGCCGCCCGGTTCGTCCTCACGGAACTCCACCCCCATCTCCTTCCCCTTGGACACCATCGCCTCGTCGGTGGCCGCCCCGATCACCTTGGGCTCATGCACAAGATGCCCGAGTCCGTAACCGCCCAGTGTGTAGATCTCCTTGCAGCCATGCTCCGCGACCCGCCCCAGGATCGCGTCCGCCACCGCGTACTGACCCGACGGCGTCAACCCCTGATAATCCCCCGTCAACAAGAACAGATCGCGCTTCGAGCGCTCCCCCTTTGGAACATGATACAGGACATTGTTCACGAGCTTCACCGTCCCGTCCGGATGCACGAGCACCTGCGGCGGGAACTCCGTGGAATAGATCTCGGCCACCACATCCGCTTTCAGTTCGTCGACCATGTGCTCGACCACGAGCTTCCCCACGTTGCCCACGCCGGGAAGACCCTCCACGAAGACGGGGTCCTTGGCGGATGGCTTCGACTTCTCGACGAACCAGACCGACTCCATCTACGCGCCGCCCCCTTTCCCGCTTGACTCCGCCGCGCTGAGGCGCTTCAACCGACGGCGGTACTCGCCGAACCGGTCCTCCGGTGAATAACGCACCGGGTGCGGCGACACGGTGGGTGCCGCGCACACCGGGCAGGCCGCACGAAGCGAATAACGGCCGCACTTGCGGCAGACGGCCAACCGCGTCACGCTACTTCTCCTCCTTCATCGTGCGATGGAACTCCCCGGTCCCCCCGACCTTCTGGATCGATTCCAGTGCCCGGTCCGCCGCCTTGCGAAGCTGCTCCTCGGCCACCTTGTAATCCGGCGCGCGCACCTTGACCCGGTAATGGGGAGCCCCCATGTACTGGACCTGGATCTCCACGTCCTCGAACTCCCCCTTCTCGGCCGCGCCCAACGACTGACGGACCCCCTCCACACCATCCGGGCCGTATGCCTCCACGTCGAGGAAACCCGCGATGTCCACGAACGGCACCTGGATGTTCTCCTTGGCCACCTCCGCGAACGGCTCCAACCAGTCCCCCTCGAACCCCTCCTCCCGCAGCGTGTCCAGGTCGTACGCCGCTTCCTCGTACGCCGTGTAGAGACTGCCGAAATGATCGATCAGCTTGTACCCGAAATCCTCGTAACACTTCTCCGGCGTGCTGCCCACGCGCTCCGCGACGATCTCGAAGATCTTCTCCGCCTTCTGCTCGTTCTTCCACTCCTGGATCTTGTCGCGGCGCTGATGCTCATTGACCCGCTTCAAGGAAAGGTCCACGTGCCCCTTGCGGGAATCCACTCCCAGGACCTTGCATACAACGCGCTGGCGTTCACGCACGAAATCCCGGATCCGCTTCACCCAGCCCGACGAGATCTCCGCGATATGGACGAATCCCTCCTTGCCGGGATACTCCTCCAACGTCACGAAGGCGCCAAAATTCTGAACGTTGCGCACCGTGCCGACAACGAGTTCGCCTTCCTCCGGAAATTCGCGTGCCTTGACCACTTTCAAGCCTCCTGGGACAGCCCGCCATACTGAGGGGCCTTTTTGAACGTGCTGGGACCCCAAACCGGCGATCCGGCGAAATCCGTGCCAAGACCCGGAGCGGGCCTCAGACCAGCTCGTCCAGGATCTCGCCGAACAGACGCGCCCGGCCGCCGCGCGGGATGGCCAGGGTCTTGCCGCACGTGGAGCAGTCCACCTGCGTGCTCGCGCGCGCGAAGAGAATCTGCTTGTGGGAACAATCCGGACAAGCCACCTTCACGAACCGCGAGCCCCGCGGTGCGACGACGCCTTCGGCCTCGGCCGCCATCAGTGGTGCGCCTCCTTCAACTCGAAGCGCTTGGCCCGCACCGACGTGCCGTGGTGGGACTTCTTGCACTGGGAGCAACGGTAACGAAGATTCACCCGCCGGGTCGGCTTCTCACGCCCCTCCGGTTTCGGACGCGGGAACCCACGGTACCCCGCCATCACCCGACGGAACCGGCGCTGACCCCACTTCAGCTCACTCGCCTTGCGCTTCTTCGTGCGCTCCGCCTCATGCTCCTGGTGCTTCTTGCAGGACGGGCAGTAACGCTTGATCAGACGAGGACGGATCATGGACAGGGAACTCCTGGGGATGCCCACGAGAGAAGTCTCGTATTTGAGCATTCCGGGGAGAACGGTGGATGGAACGGCCTAGTCGCCCGGCAACACGCGCACGATCCCCCGCTGCTCGAGGAGCTGGGCCGCCTTCGAGGGCAACGTCCCGATCTCCCCCGCCCCCAACTCATAGGTCACCAGGTCCGGGCCCGCAAAAAGCGGCACCGCCTTCAGCGCCTGGACAAGCCGAAGCTCCATTTCTTTTCCGCCAGACGCTCCCACTCCTCCTCTTCCTTCGTCTTCTTCCTTTTTTTTGCCGCCTTCTTCGGGGTCTTCTTGACCGCCTTCCCCGGCGGGTCCGCCGGTTGCTCCTTGCCCGCCGCCTTCTTCCTCGACGACGGCGCGTCCTTCGGTTCCGCCGGGTCCTCCGGTCCGTCCTCCGGGGACGAGGCCGCCCCGGTCACCCCTTTGGGCCGTTGCCACCGGAGCGGGGGCTTCGGGGGAGTGCGCAGCCCGGGGCGGGGCTCCGGGGCCAGATCGCTCAGACTGCGCGGGCTCGACTCGGCTTGCGGTCCCATCCTCGGCTCCTCCATCAGGTTGCTTCCTTTTTGACTCCGTGTCCTTGGCCGCCTGTGCCGCCACCCGGTCCCGGCGTCGCTGGGCGAACGGGTCCGTGATCGCCGCCTCATCCCGCGCCGAGACCATCACCCCCATGGCCGCCACGTAGAGGTCGCGCTCCTCCTTCATGGCATGGTCCGGCATGGAGGGTTCCCCCTCCCGTCGGCGCACCGCCCCCATGGCCGCCTGCACCACCTTCTTCTCCCGCAGCGACCAGATGCTTTCTGCCAGGCGCTGCGTGTTGCGAAGCTCATCCGCCAGGACCACGGTCCGTCGCGCCGTCGGGTCCTCCTCCTGCTGCGCCTGGAACGCCTCGCGCAACGTGTTCAGATGCTCCCCCAGGCGCTCCCAGAAGCGCGGCTCGAGCCGGGTCAGCCGCGGCGAAGTGTTCTCCTGCCGCTCGACGCGCCGCAGCGCGTCATAGGTCAACGCCTCCTCCTCCATGGGGGTGAAACCGGCCATGCCGCGGGGCGTATAAGACGGACGCGGCCCCGGCGGCTCCCCTCAGCCGCTCCGGTTCGCCGGAGCATCCAGCTGCGCGAGGATCTGGGCGGGCAACGCGTCCCTGTTGTGCTCGGTCACCTGGATGACCTCCACGTCATCGCGCGCCAACAGGCCACGGGCCAGCGGCACGTCCGCCTGCGTCACCGTGAGCACGAACGGGTGGCGGCCAGCCACCACGGCCTCCACCAAGTCGCGGAAACCCGTCGAGAAAAGCTCCATCTTACCCACCTCGTCGATCACGACCACGCCGTTGTCGGGCAGAGCGTCCATCGCCCGCCTCGTCGCCTGCGCAAACCGGTCAACCGCAGCCACGTCCACTCCATAGCGCCCCACGCTCTTATCCGCCTTCAACCCCGAGCGCGCCATGATCTGCCGTGCCCCATCGAAATCCACCAGATCAAAACCGATGCGTCGGCCGCCCTCGCGCACCTCCTGCGTGTAAAAGCCCACCAAGGGTACATGGCGCCCGCGAAGGGATTCGACCAAACGGATCACCATCGTCGTCTTGCCCACGCCGGGGCGGCCTGTCAGGAGGATCCTTCTTGACACGCACTCGGTAACCCAGAGCCCCTTCAAGTTCCTTGTCAATACGAATACTTTCGATTCGTGCCAAGAGCGAACCCTTAACCCCAATCACCCAGTGGCACCGTCCATGGTGCGGGATTCGACCATCATGTTCGCGTCGTTCGCCTTCTTGGTCGGGGCGTTGACAATCGCTGATGTGCAGTGGTTCGAGGAATTCTGGGCGCTCCTGGTGACTCTCACTCTGGTCGGTTTCCTCGTCGCAGGGTTCGCCATGCGCCATGGCGAAAAATGAGCGGCCCACGCCAAACAACGAAACCAAGCGTGCAACTAACCCTGCTCTTCATCCACCGGAACCGCCATCCGGCGGGCCACTGCGAAGAACGCCGCCGCACGCGGCAGCGGCACCGGCTCGTTCTCCGGCAATCGGAACTCTTCACCCATGAGCGCAAACCGCGCCCCGTTCTTGGCGACCACCACGTCCACGGGCACCGTGGGAAGCGCCACGGCATCCACCAGCGGATCGAAACCCTTCAAGTCGTCCAACTGCAACGGCACCACTTTCAACCCGGTCTTTCCATGCAGGCTGCCGATGGTCCGGATCAACCGCTTCGTGTCCGCCGTGACCGGTTCGTCCGTCTCTCCTTCCACCAAGCGGACCATCTCCC
>CAYVRY010000120.1:0-6026 GCA_964452895.1 uncultured Halobacteriales archaeon | reverse complement strand
AGGCGGAGATGCGGGACCGGGAGCATCCCAGTGCGGTCTTCGTGGACGTGACCGCGGAGGACGAGAAGGCCCTCGAACGCACGCTGTCCCGGGTGGAAGGCCTGGCCGAGAAGCGCAAGATCCGACTCATCAAGAGCCTGCGTGACGAGGAGGTGGAGGCGTGAAGGAGCTTCGTCTTCTGGTCGCCGGTCATGGCACGGTGGGCAAGGGGCTCCTGGAGCTCATCGAGAAGGAACGCGAGCACACGGAGACGGACCTGGGCGTGCGGCTTCCCGTGGTCGCGGTGGCATCGAGCCGGGGGGCTTGGGTGGACCCCAAGGGGTTGGACCGTTCGGCCCTGGTTCCGAAAAAGCAGGAGTCCACGGGCGTGGAGGACCTGATCGGTTCCGCGGGCGCGGACCTGCTCGTGGAGGTCACGCCGACGGACCTGAGAACGGGGGGACCGGCGCTGGGTTACGTGCGCTCGGCGCTGGAGGCGGGGTTGCACGTGGTCACGGCGAACAAGGGCCCTGTGGTGCTCGCGCAGAAGGACTTGCTGGAGCTCGCGCGGCGGCAGAACGTGCAGTTCCGGTTCGAGGCGACGGTGGGTGCGTCGATCCCGCTCTTGAACCTGCACGAGGAGTGCCTGCGCGGCGACCACGTCACGCGCATGGACGGCGTCTTGAACGGCACCTCGAACTACATCCTTTCGCGCATGGGGGAGGAAGGCCTGGAATTCCAGGAGGCGCTGGAGGAGGCGCAGGCGTTGGGATACGCGGAAGCGGACCCGAGCGCCGACGTGGACGGGCACGACGCGGCCGCGAAGCTCGTGATCATGGCGAACGCCTTCCTGGATGCGGGGCTGAAAATGGGTGATGTCTCGGTGACGGGGATCCGCGACGTGACCGGGGAGGCGGTCCAGTTGGCGCATCGCCAGGGCTACGCGGTGCGGCTCATCGCGTCCATGCGCGCCGGCGGTCCGCCCAGCGTGGCGCCGCGGTTGGTCCCGGAGTCCTCCACGTTGAACGTCCCGGGTACGTTGAACGTGGTGCGCCTGGCGCGCCAGCACGCCGGCCCGGTCACGCTGTCCGGACGGGGGGCGGGTGGACGAGAGACCGCGGCGGCGGTGCTGGCGGACGTGTTGAGCGTGGCGGCAAGAAGCGGCTAGCGGGCCCGGGGGGGAGAAAGAGGGGAAAGAGACGGATCGTTTCTATGCGACCAGATGGTAGAGCGCGTCTTCGAAGTTGTCCGTGTGGGACCAGGAGCCGTCCCTTCCTTGGGAGTCCCATCGTGGGAACGACGACGGGTCACCCACGACGATCGTGGTGCATTCGCCGGCGAGCGTGAGCACTTCCTCTGCGGCCCAGTCGACGATCGCCAGGGAGCCTGCGGTGCATGCGACGACCACGAAGTCGACGAAATTGATCAGATTCAGCGCGTCGATCCTGCACTCATCCGCACAACGCATGGCCGTGTAATGGATCGGGAAGGTGTGCACTGCATGGTCGCAGGGTCCGGACGGGGTCCCGGCTTGGGCCCATGTGAATCCGTCGACCCCGGTGGCGTCGCACCCGGCGTCGTTGCCGAACAGGCTGTCCATGGGCACGCCGATGAACAGGTCGCTCAAGTCGACGTCTTTCGATTCCAGGAGTCTGCCGTCTTCGGCGTTCACGCGCTGTTCACCTTGGCTGGTCTCGGCAGTACCGCTTGCGGCACCGAGTGCCAGGAGCAGACTGCACGTCAAGAATACGGTTGTGGTTTTCATTTTTCAACACCATTCGGGACAGGAATACGGCCTGATGACCGCCATCCCCGCCACAAAAAGTCAGCATGTTGGGGAGCACATGAGTCTTCCGGATTGAATCCGTGCAGGCAGCCGGTTGCGTCCATCGACGTTTTGAACGGTTTGGGCCGATCGTCGAGCGTGTTCGCGAGATCCCACCCGCTTCTGGAAAAAGAAGGATCGTCGGTTTTGCCGTTTTGGCGGGTCTTCGGTGGCTGGGGGCGCCGCTTGCACGTTGCGTGGGGCCGACGGCCCGGACGGCAAATCGTCTCCCGATCTTGTCAGGGGGCCCTCATTTCAACCCCGCCCTCTTTAAGCGGGATGCGGATTCCCGCATGTGGCGTGACCCGGAAGGGACCCCTGGCGCGCGGTGAGGCGCGCTCGGATCAGAACGCCCCTGATGCGGGGACCCAGGAGTCCGACCAGGGTCCGCGACCCAATGCGGTCCCGCGGTTTCCTGCCATCGCCCGGACCGGGATGATCCTGTTGGCGCTGCTCGTCTTGACGGGCCTGGCGGGGATCCCCATGGCGTTCCGGTACAACATGGACCCCGCCATGACCCATGATGCCGTCGCCTCGCTCACCCAGGGCGTGTGGGGTTGGATCCGCGGGGTGCATGCCTGGGCGGCCGCTTTCGTTGTGGGCTTGATCTTGTTGCACGCGGGTTCGGCTTGGCTGCAACGCGCCGAGGCGCGGGTCTCGCCGCGCATCTGGGTCGCGGGCGCGCTCGTTCTCGGCGTGATCCTGGCGACCTACCTGACGGGCACCGTGCTCCGGTTCGACCATCGCTCCTGGGAGGCCATCGAACACATCGACCAGGCCGCGAAGGTGATCGGGATCTCGATCATCGAGACCGGGGAGCCCGAGAGCGCCCCGTTGGACTGGTTCTTCATCCTGCATGTCTTCGCGGTCCCGGCGATCCTGGTGGGCCTTTTGGGGATGCATCTGATGCGCAGCAGACGCCTGCGCCATTTGGCGGTCCGCCTGCGCGCGCTGGGCAAGCCGGTGGTGCGCCCGGCGGTGGCGGGGATCGGCGTCGTGGCGGTCTTGGCGCTCTCGTTGCCTCCGCAGTTCGGTCCGGCGCCGGTGGCGGGGCTGGAAGTGACGAATCCA
This sequence comes from uncultured Halobacteriales archaeon, assembly GCA_964452895.1. GTDB lineage: Archaea > Thermoplasmatota > E2 > JACPAO01 > JAHWKR01 > CAYVRY01. The sequence continues at coordinate 3,151 of CAYVRY010000120.1, read as the reverse complement.
CCTTGGCCGTTTCTGTGGTTGGTGCCGCTGCAGGACTGGACGGGCTCCTGGATCTTGTGGATCCTGCCGCTTTTGGTTGTCGGTGTGCTGCTTGCGCCGTGGATCACGGTCCGGTGGACGACGGGTGCGCGCAGCGTGGCGGCCGCTGTTGCAGCCGGGGTCTTGTTGCTCCTTACCGCGATCGGGGGAGGGGTGCTATGAACCGGCGACGGATCGCGTTCGGTTTCGCACTGGTGGTCGTTCTCGTGGTCGTCCAGAGCCTGGGTGTCTCGGCCCATCATCCCGAAGACCGCCTGGACGATCAACTCGTGGATGCGGGCAACCGGCTCATGTTCGGCGGGTTCGAAGCCCGACAACCCGGGCCCCTGGTGATCGTGCCCCATCAAGACGGTCCGTTGTCCTGCAGGATCGACCGGGATGATGCGTACCTGCTGGATGCCGGGCCCGCCGCCGGAGTGAATTTCCTCACCAACGGGACCCATCTACGGGTCATTGTCGACCTGCCTGCGGATACGCCCTTCTATGCCGCCGCTGCCGTGGATACGGGGGCCGCCGTGCGCAGCCTGATCATGATGGAGGAGCACCTGGTGAGCATGCACCGGTTCGGCGCCGTCAAGAGCCCGAGCGAGCCCGAGCCCGAACCGGGCAACCGGAGCGTGCGTTGGGGGATGATGGGTGTGCCCTACGCGCTCTCTGCAGAGAACGCCAGTTCCATGCAGCACGATCTGCTGGGCGATGGCATCCGAATGGACCACGACGACCAGGCGCGCGGGGGAGCAAGCTGCATCGACGAGCAGCACGGAATCGTCGCCTTCTTCTTCCCGCATGACCAACAAGGGGACCCGTTGGGCCCCGGAAGGATCGCGCATGCCGTGACCCTCTTCGACGATGAGGTCGTCGCCTGGCTGCCCCGCCCCGTCGACGAGAGCACCTCGATCCGGCAGTGGAACCTTTACCTGTCGCGCGCCGGTGAAGACCCGCAGCACGTACGAAGCGCGCTTTCCCCGCAGCCGCAGGCGGGTGACTTGGTCCCCGTGGCGCTCTTGGGCGTGGGGTTCGTGTGGGCACTGGCAGGCCCACGGACAGGAAAACGGTCCTGAGGAATCAGGGCTCTCTCGAGCCTGCTCATCTCGGCCACACGGCAGGGGATCCCCAAGACGTTGGAAGAGGACCCCGCCCCGGATCCGCTTTAGCGCAGCCCGAGCGAGGCGGGTGCCGGGGGGCCAACAAGCGGCAACGGGTTGTCTTCACCGCTTTCGACGCGCAGGATCCCCCAGGCGCCGGCTTCCATGAAGCCCGCGCGGTGGGTGCCGTAGAGGTAGTCGCCGGCGCCGCCGGGGCCGGCGGTAAGCCACGCGTCGTTGACGGTGCGCGGGCCCAGCGTGGCGGTGTGGATCATGTTCGAGTCTTCCATCTCGGCGTCTTGCCGCCATTGGTGGCCGGCCAGGTAGTGCACTTGCAGTTGGTCGCCGGCGGCGCCCACGGCGCGGATCACGAGGGGTTGTCCGCGCTGGGCGTCGAGGATCGGGGTCTCGGGGTCGCCGAAGAGGGTCGTGTCATAGACGAACGGGTTGAGCGGGTTGCGTGCTTCCAGTCGCATGGGTTTGCCGAGGGTCTGGGCGCAGGTGTCGTTGTTCAACTGGCAGGAGTGGATCCCGGTGCCGCCCATGGGGTCGCCGTTTTGTGTCAGGGGTTCGATCTGTCCTCCGAGGCGTTCATGCAGGGGTTCGGACCGGTAATTGATCGTCACGGGTCCATCCACGTCGACGCGGTACGGCATCTGGCTGGAATGGAACACGGGGTCGTTGCTGGCGTAGAGGAGCACGTGCTCGCGTACTGCGGTGCCGTCGGCGAGGGTGACCACGCTGCGGGTCCCGGTTGGAGGGTCGAAGCTGGCCCCGGGGGGTTCCACAACGAGCGCGCCGTAGAGCCCCTGAAGGGCGTCTCCCGCGGGGTCGGCCATGCTGGAGAGGTGGACTGTACCGAGTTCCTTGTCGGCGTACCAGCGGTAGACGCGGGTCTCGCCGGGGGCCACACTGTCGTCCGGGTTCTGCCCGACCCGGATCCCCAGGCCGTCACCGGGTTGGGAGGCCATGCGCGCAGGGTGCAGGGATACCGGTTCGTCCAGTTTGTTCGTCACCTGGAGCTCCACGATCTCTCCCGGCGACGCACGTCCCACCCAGGGCTCGGGGTCGAGATGGCCGTCTCGCACGGCTTGTTCCTGCCCGGCGGACACGAAGAGGCTCATCGTCTGGGTGAGGTTGAAGCGATGGTTCAGGGTGACTTCATGTTCGAGGGCGACCACTTCGTAACTGCGCACGGGCGCGTCACTGGGCAGGGTCCCGGCTTCCCAGTCCTGGTTGTCCGGCAGCGGCCGCAGGTCCTGGGTCTCGTCGTGCACGCGCAGGACGCCCCAGGCGCCGCGTTCCAGGAGTTCGGGCTCGGTCATGCCGTAGAGGTAGTCTCCGGGCAGGCCGAGGCATCCGCCGGCGCCGCATTCCAGGCGCAGGTTGTGCTGGGCGCTGATCGAGAACGGCAGCGCGTCGATGCTGCGTGAGCCTTCCAGGTGTTGTTCGTAGGGGAACCGATGGCCGGTGACTCCGAACGTGGCGACGGCCCGGGAGTCGGATTGTCCGGCGTACAGCAGCCGGATCACCACGTCGTCGTCGGGGTAGGCTTCCAGCATGGGGGTGGCGGGGTCCCCGTCGAGGCTGGCCAGCGGGTCGTCCTTGTTGCGTCGGTCGAACGGTTCGCTGCGCAGGTTGAAGCTGGCCAGGTCCCGGCCCCACATGCGGGGGGAGCGGTCCTGGAACGACAGGACGAGTTCCCGGTAGGAGTCTTCCGGCGTGATGATGTCCACAATGGATCCGGACCGGACGGCGGTGCCGGTCTTCGGGTCGCGCCAGTCGCTTCCTTGCGGCTCGACCACGAGACCGCCGAAGAGGCCGTGGCGCCAGGAGTTCAATCCGTCCACGTGGTCGTGCCAGTACACCATGCCGAGTTCCACGTCGGCGTACCATCGATAGCGCACGAACTCGGGGCCGATCCGTTCCCATTTGTCGTGGTCATGTTCCAGGGGTCGGTCCAGGATCACACTGAAGCCCTGCACGTCGACGACCGTGGCGCTCTCCAGCGTGGTCTCGGTCAAGCC
>CAYVRY010000119.1:0-6218 GCA_964452895.1 uncultured Halobacteriales archaeon | reverse complement strand
AAGGGACACGGTACCACCTTGTAGCACCGTGACTCCAGCGCGAGGGAAGGACGGAGACTCCAAGGTTCACACCAACTGCACCCGCAGGTCCGAGGCCCCCTTGGCCCCCCGTTCGATCCGTTTCCCCTCCGGCCCGCGGCGGGAGAACCGCATCTCCCCCTTGTTCGAAAGGTGCCCCTGCGCCACGCTGCGCCCGTCCATGAGCACCTCCGCCTCCTGACCCCCATACTCCGGGCCCACCTCCAAGACCACCTGCTTCTTCGTCGCGCGCACGCGCGGCACCAGCCCCTCCCCCTCCACGGCCTGCAGGCCCTCCTCCTCGGCCCACTCCGTGGCGACGCTTTTTCTTGTGAGTTTTGCACCTTTTTTCGGGCCCCGCTCGCTCAAGGTCTTCACGTCGAGCTTCATCCCCGTCTTCGCCTCCAGGTCCTGGATCCGGCTGCCGCCGCGCCCGATCACGCTCGCGATCTCCCACTCCTCCACATAGATCGTCGCCTGGTTGTCCCCCGTCATCTCCACGTCGAACGGCCCCTCGATGCGGCGTTTCAGGATGTCCGAGAGGCCCCCCCTGGCCAGGCGTTCCATGCCGCTTGATTTCTTCTCCACGGCGGTAAGCGGCATCACGACCACCTGCTCGCCGTACGTGTACATCTCGTAGAGCTCCTTCTTGCTCTGGAAGTCGCGCACCCGGATCACCGGGCGGGCCAGGTCCTGCTCCTTCATCCCCGCCGGCACGCGCACCGTGAACTCCATCTCCAGGATCTGCTGGATCTTCCCGCCCTCGATGTGCACCACGGTGTCCACGATCTGCGGGATCATCCCGAGCTCCACGCGACCGATGAGCCGCTGCACCGCGTCGATGGCCCGGTTCGAATGCGTGACCCCGATGAGCCCCACACCCGCAAGGCGCATGTCCGCGAACACCTCGAAATCCTTCGTCTTGCGCACCTCGTCATAGACCACGAAATCGGGGCGCACAAGCAGCAGGAAATCCCCCGTGAGCTCGATGTTGCGCTCCAGGGGCGCATACTGCGTGATCTCCCCCGTGAGCTGCAGGTCGCGCGGGCTCTCCATGGTCTTCACCACGCTGCCCAACGAGAACAGGTGCTCCGCGACCGCCTGGGCGAACGTGGACTTGCCCGACCCCGGCGGACCGGAGACCAGGATCCCCCGCGTGGGCTCCGTCAAACGACCCAACACCTCGGCCGGGAGCTTGTACTCATCAATGCCCAATTTCACGATGGGCCTCACCACCGTGATCTCCATGGCCTCCGAGAACGGCGGCCGGCTCACCGCGATCCGCATGTCGCGCAGCTGGACCACCGTGGCGCCCCTGCGTTCGATCTCGATGAAACTGCGGTCGTCGCGGCGGGCCGCCTCCACGATCTGCCGGGCGATGTCCGACAACTCGTGTTTCTTCAAGGGTGGATCGGGCAGTCGTTCATACTTCATCGCGCCCGGCTGGCCGCTCTTGACGAACGGCGGCTGGTCCTGCTTGAGATGGACGCTCATCACGTCCGGTTTCAAGTACCGAAGGATCTGCAGCTCCTCCACGCGGGCCGTCTCCTCGGCCGGCCGCAGGTACCGGTACGCGATCCCCTGGGCCGCGCACACCTGCGACTGCACCTTGTCCGAGGTCAAGAGCACCGCCTCCTCGTCGCGCGCCACGTTGCGGATCAACGCATCGATCTCGCCGCCGCGCGCCAATTGCACATCCTGCACGTTCGGCCGCGTGCCCGTGTAACGGACGCTCAACTCCCCCCGCTTCATCATGGTCTGCAACGCCACGAGCTCGTCGAGCCCCGTGAATCCCGCATCCATCCCCCGGTTCGCCTGCGCCTCCAACTCCGCGACCACCGCCTGGGGTACGATCACTTCGGCCCCCGCCAGCTCCCCCGCCTGCACCAAGAGCGTGATCTGACCGTCCACCACCACGCTTGTATCCGGAACGATCCGCGCCCCCGAGACCTCCAGCTCCTTCGCCCGGCCCTGCGTGCGCGCCGCGCCCGGAGACGGGACCGGTTGCTCCGGCAGCTCCTGCGCCGCCGTCTCCGTCACACTCCCGCCGCGCGCCCGGCCCCCCGGCCGTGCGTGCGCCGGTTCCGCCTGGGTCTCTTCGGCCTGCTGGCCCGCCTCTTGCGACGACCCGCTTGCGGCGGGGTGTTTGCCTTGTCGCTGCAAGCGCTCCTGCGCCTTGCGGCGTGCGGCCTCCCGGATCGCCGCCGGGTCCGCCTGCCGGGTACGCCGGGGCCCGGGCCGCTTCACCGGCTCGTCTTCGTCGTCGCCATCCGCTTCAGATTCATCGCGACGGGCTGGGGCGTTGTTCGCATCACCAGGAGACACGCGCGCCGGCACACAAAGTGGCGCTAAAGGGCTGTCGGAGACGAACACCGGCCCCTGGGGCCCCGGGAGCCCCCGGCCGACCGGACGGAGGCGGCCGAAGGGAAAAGGAGGGAAAGAGACGGGACAAAACGATTTACTTCCTCTTGGGCTTGGAGGATGATTTCTTGTCTCGGGGGTCCGGAGACTCATCCTTTTGTTGGCGGGGCGTGTTCTTCACCTCCTTGATGCGCGAGGGGTTCGGTTCGCCCGGACCGGTCGCGCCGGTCGGCGGCCTGGGAACAGGAAAACAAACCGTCGCCTGGACGGTCATGGGGCGCTGCAAGGGTCCGGGTCGGTTCAGGCATGAGGCAATCCGGGGGCAAAACCCCGGCGTCACCGCACACTCATACACCATATCCGTTCATCAACTTTTGGATGCCGACGGGCGCCGGGCCCCGGGAACGGACCGCCACCCCCGGGTCCATTGTTCCCCAAGCGTCGTGTCCCCCCTGAGCGTCATCCCCGTGCCAAAAGAGGCGTCCATGGCGGCCCGGTCCCCCGTCGCCCCCGGTCCCGAGCCCCCGGTAGGTTAAGTGCCCCGGCGGCCACAAAGGGTTTCTGATTCGCATGGACATCCTGGAGGCCCTATCCGGAAACGAAGTAGAAGACGGTGAACTCAAGGAGCTCAAGGTGAAGCTGCCGCTGCGTCATCACATCCGCCTGCACAGCCTCAAGCTCGTGCGCAAGGAAGCGATCTCTGACACGGTGATGAAAGCACTCACGGAGTACTTCGAGCGCCTGGAAGACGAACACCAGAACGAAGCAGAAGCCAACGGGGACACGGGCGCGAACGACAACGCTTGAACCGGTGACACACCGAAGTGCGTGCCCTCCCCTCTTTCCCCATCCTAAGGCGGCGCAAACGGGCCCCCCAACGCCCCGGCAGCGGCGCCCCCCACCGAACGCTTTATCATGGCCCGGGAAGGGTCCCCACCGATGGAAGACGCACGCGAACCCCATGTGCGTCCCCTTCTCAACGCCCGAGTGGAGGGGGATGAACTACGGACCCCCACGCTCTGGATCATCCTCACCGACGACCCGGAAGTGATCAGCCACGCCATCGAGGAAGGCCAACGTCCGCTCCTGGTGGCCACCAGCGAGCACGGCCTGCGCGACAAATACGAATCCCCCGACGAAGGGATCCAGTTCTTCCTGACACCGCACAGCATCGGGTCCGGGCTCAACGGCCTCCTCCAGGTGCGCGACGTGCTGCTCACCGCGTTCTTCGACGGCGCCATCGCCTCCGACGACCGGATCCTCGTGCTCGTGGCCCCCAGCCCCGCCTGGGAAGCCCGGCTCTGGTACGACCTGGCCCAGGACCAGAGCATCGTCCGGCTGAAACGGGAACTCGAATACCGCGCGGACATCGCCGTGGTGGAAGCCGTACTGGCCATCGCCGCGGAGATCGCCCGCGAAGGCCGCGAATCCGGGCACGTGGGCGCGATCTTCATCGTCGGGGACTCCGAGCGGGTGCTGGCCAACTCCCGCGCCGTCGTGCTGAACCCGTTCGAAGGGCACAGCGCGGAAGTGCGCCAGATCGTCGACCCGCGCAACTGGGAGACCGCGAAGGAGTTCGCCCAGATCGACGGCGCCTTCGTCATCGACGAGAACGGCCTGATCCTCGCCGCCGGGCGCTACATCGACGTGAAATCCCGCGTGGACCTGCCCAGCGGGCTCGGCGGGCGCCACCTGGCCAGCGCCGCGATCACGAAAGAGACCAAGGCGATCGCCGTGGCTGTCTCCGAGACCGGGGTGATCCGGATCTTCAAGGACGGCGAGATCCTCATGAAGATCGGGACGACGTGAAGGCCGCCCCACCCGGCGGAACCCTCACCGCGCGACCATGATCCGGATCCGCTCGCTGGCGTTCTCCGCGCGGTCCGCCATCTCGTCCACCCAGTCGATGATCTTCAAGATGTGGTACTCGTCCATGGCGCCCAGTTCGCCTTTTTGCTCCAACTCGTAGATCTTCCGCTTCGCGACGTTGCCGCACTGGTCCGCCTCGTATTCCGACTGATGCACCTGCTTGATCACGGCCTTCGTCCGGTCGCGAACGGGCCGGGAGAACCCGCTGCCCACCGCGTCGCTGAGGTTCGCCACGGCGAGCTCGTAATGCTCCAAGGTCTCCACGACCTTCTTCTTGTGGTCCAACATCAAGGGCCGGACCTCCGGGGGCACCGGCGTGGGCCGCATGTCCATGAGATCCGCGAGGGCCTCCGCGTAATCCAGGATCTTGTCCTGCTGGGAGATCGCCGACAGGAAATCGGCCCGGTTGACCGGCATGAACAGGAACCGCGGCAGATGGGACCTTGCGTTGTACTTGATCCGGTCCGCCTCGTGCTCCAGCCGGGAGACGTCGTCACGCACCTTGTGGAACCCCTCGAAGTCCCCTTCCAGGTAGATCTCGAAGCCGTCCGAGAGGACCTTCAGGCATTCGCGCACCTTGCCGGCGTGGTCCACGAGGCTGTCGAACGGGGACTTGCGTCGCAACGTGTCGGCGATCGGGGCGCGGTAATGCCGCGCCTCCCGGTCCATCTGGCCTTCCTTGGGCTCCATTTCACTCATCTGTTCGTCCTCTGAAACCGGACTGCGGGTATTTGAACGGTGGGGTCTGTTTGATGGTTGTGGACATGATCAGTTTCCAACCAGTGGGCGGATCAGGAAGAACAAGAGGAAGGCCGTGCCGCCGGCGGCAGGAAGCGTGGCCACCCACGACAGGACGATGCGGCCCACCACCTGCAGGTTCAAGGCGGGGATCCCGCGGGCCATGCCCACGCCGATCACGGCGCCCACCAGGGTGTGCGTCGTGGAGATGGGCAGTCCCATATGGGAAGCGAACAGGATCGTGGCCGCCGCGCTCAGTTCCGCGCTGAAACCCCGCGACGGCGTGATCTCCGTGATCTTGCGGCCGATGGTCTGGATCACCCGGCGGCCATAGGTCGCCAGGCCCAGCACGATGCCGGCACCGCCCAGCACGAAGATCCAGATGGGGATCTCGTACCCTTCCGGTGTGGCCAGGCTGCCCGTATCGATCACCACCCAGATCGCAGCGAGCGGACCGACCGCGTTCGCCACGTCGTTCGCACCGTGCGCGAAGGCCACGCTCGCCGCCGTGATGATCTGCAGGACGATGAACAAACGCTCCACGGCGCGGTAACGCTGCGCCGACGTCGTCCCGGGGGTCGACTTGATGCGCCGGAACACCGGGATGAACACCAACGCGATGATCGTGGACAAAAGGAGCGTCCAACGCAGCGCCGGGAAGAACGCCAGGTCCAGGTTCAACTGGGACAGGCCCTTGAAGAGCGTAGCGAGGATCAGCACGAAGACGGTCAGACCCACGAAGACGGGACCCCATCGGCGCAACGCGGACTCCGGGTCCGGACGGTCCAGGACGCTGACCTTGATGATGTTGAAGAGCACATACCCCATCACGCCGCCGACCAGCGGGGACACCACCCACGATGAGACGATCCGGGCCACACCCCCCCATTCCACGCCTCCGAAACCGAGCGCGGCGATGCCGAAGCCGATAATGGCGCCCACGATGGAGTGCGTCGTCGAGACCGGCATGGAATAGAACGTCGCCACCGTCAACCAGATCGCCGCTGCGAGCATGGCCGCGAGCATCCCCGCGATGAACGTGTGCGGGTCCCCCGTGAACTGCATCGGGTCCACGATCCCGGAGCGCACCGTCTCCGTGACGTGACGGCCCACGAGCACCGCCCCCGCGAACTCGAACACGGAGGCGACCATGACCGCCCCCATGAAGGTGAGCGCACCGGAACCCACGGAGGTCCCCATGGCGTTCGCCACGTCGTTCGCGCCGCCCCCCC
>CAYVRY010000118.1:0-6321 GCA_964452895.1 uncultured Halobacteriales archaeon | reverse complement strand
GTGAAACGGGGCTGTCCCCAGGTGATCACGGCCATGCCTCCGATGAACGCGTATGCGACACCTGCGCGCCGGCAAGCCGCGTCGAACGCCAGCGCAATACGTTCAATGTTGTCCACGTCGGCCCGCCTCGTGCAGCTTGCGGCCGAAGCGCATCATGGCGAAACCCATCCGGATCGTTGTCTCGGGGGGGACGTCTCTCAGGCGCGCGGCCTCCCGGTATTTTTTCTCTAAGTGGGCTTCCGGGTCCACCATGAGGGATTGGCCCGGGAAGTGCTTAAGCGCATCGACGCGCATCCGGCTTGGGACTTGGCCGCCCCCTTTCCAGCAAGGGCGGACCGGAGCACCCGCCCACCGCTGCCCATTTATATACCCCCTCTTTCCGGGGCCATGCTTGGGAAGCCCGTCGGGTTCCCGGGTTCGTCAAGGACGCGTAGCCTAGCCCGGATAAGGCACGAGCCTCCTAAGCTCGGGACCCAGGGTTCGAATCCCTGCGCGTCCGCTCCTCTCCATGTCCCCTCTCCGTCCACAAGGGGAAATACACGGTCCGGACCGATAAGCATTAGGGACCTGCGGCGCCATCCGGAGTGTACTCATGATGCCCAGGCGTCCTTCACCCGGCTCGACCCGACCCCTTCGCGGTCCCATAGGAATCGTCTTTCTCACATTTCTCCTGGTGGTCGGCGGGGCCATGGCCGGTTGCCTGGATGCGTTCCAAAGCGCCGGGCAGCCCGGCGGTTGGGCCTTGGATTACCTGCGCGATGACAAGTACAAGGAGCTCGTCGTGGAGATCGATCATGAATCGGGGGCGGGACCGTCGGACCGGACGCTGGGAATGCTCCAGGACACGTTGGGGGCGCGCTTGAACAAACCGGGGGGGATCACCTTCGACACCTCCGCGGAAGTGGACGGCAAAGGGAGCGGGGCCAAGTACAGCTTCTCGGAGATCCGGGACCTGGAGGGGGACCATCGTGACCACAAGAAAAGCGGGGACAGGGCGGTGTTGTACATCATCTTCCTCGATGGCGGCTCCACGGAGGACACGGCTGACGGGCGGGTCCTGGGCGCGGTCTATTCGGGGTCCAGCATGGTGATGTTCAAGGACAACATCCGCCATACCCATGATCGCTGCAGGAGCAATTTTTTGAACCTGAATTGTCCGTCCCAGTCCAAGATCGAGGACGCGGTCGTCACGCACGAGTTGGGTCATGTGTTGGGCTTGGTGAACCTGAACCCGGACGATGTGCCCATGCAGCATGAGCGCGAGGACCCCGAAAGTGAAGGGCACTCGAAGTATGAGGACAGCGTGATGTATTTCGCGGTGCGCACGAGCGGAGGGATCCTCGACCTCTTGGGCAACCGGAGCCTGCCCACGGAGTTCGATCAATACGACATACAGGATCTTCGCAACGCGGGGGGCAAATGATGGAGAAGCTGCACGAGGACGCGTTGCGTCTGGCAGTGGACAAGAACCTGGCGGACATCCGTACGCTGCTTCGTTGGGCGGAACAGACCAGCGACATGGGGGAGAAGGTGGGTCATGTGACGCGTGCCGTGGAGCTTCTTGTTGAGGTCAAGGAGCACATGGAGGCGTTGCGGTAGTTCAGACGCCCGGGGGTTCCTGCTCGGGGGAGTCCACGGCGGTCACGTCGTAACGGAGGCGGACGCTCTCTGCGTCGCCGCTTTGTTCACTCCCGTCTGCCTCTGCGACGTCGGTCTCGGGGATCCGACCGGCGCGCAGGTCGCCCACCCGGATCGTCTCGATTCTCTGGTCTGGCAGCGCTCTTTCCAGGATCGTGAGCATGCCGGGGATGTGTCCGTCGCCGACCACCGCCACCACCACGAGTTCTTCTTCCTGTTCTTCTTGCGCTTCTTGTACTTCTTGTTCTTCTAGCTCTTCCTGTTCGTTTCCATCTTCACCCGCCGGTGCTCCCGGAGCGGCCGGGTCGTCGTCTTGAGCCCGCGGTTCGTCAAGGCTCTGCTTGCGCGCTTGTCTTTGGGCCTGGGCGATCTCCTGGACGCCGGTGACCCCGGTTTTTTCCAGTTGCAGGATCCTCTTCGCCATGTGTTCGTCGCGTTCGTCGATGAGCACCCGTTTCAGGCTGGGGAACTCGTCGCCCACGCGGGCCAGGTACGCCACGGGGTCGTCCTGGTAATCCTTGAGTTCGGATTCCACGTCGTCGCCTTTTCGTCCGCGCAGGACCGCCCACACGAACCGGATCCGTTCTCTCCAGCGCATTTCGCGCCAGGCACGGCGGATCAGTCTCTGCGCGTCCACGTCGATGGTCGCCACGGGGACGTCCAGTTCACCGGCGGCGTCCACTGCAGCGAGCATCTCGCTGCCGGCCTCCACGCCTTCCTGGTCCGCGAGGCGTTCCTGCAGCCTTGCCAGGAAGCGGTACAGCCGGGGCATGCGTTTGGTGGCTTCTTCGTGTTGCCGCCTCATGGCTTCGGCACGCGGGTCTCCAGCTTCTTCATAGGCGTTCAATCGGGCGCGTTCCTGGAGACCTCCCAGTCGCACGGGGTCCAACTCCACGCAGACCACATGGGGTCGGCGCCTGCGGATGATCTCGGCCACGATCTCACCGATGCGAAAGACGTGCCCGGTTCCGACGATTGTGAGCCGCACGGTGACTGGCGAGGGCCCTGCCCTCAAAAAGGGTCGCCCCGCGGCACACCAGGGAGATCAGGCGCTGGATTTGTCGGTGCGCAGGGCCAGGGTGACGCCGTCGCGCACGGTGAGCATCACGGCCTGCACCCGCGCATCATCCCGGACCCGTCGGTTCAACCGGTCGATGGTGCGGCTGGCGACGTCGTCCTGTGCAGGTTCGAGCACGCGCCCGCTCCAGAGTGTGTTGTCCACCACGAGCAACCCGCCGGGGCGCACACGCGGTACGAGATGTTCCCAGTGGTCCAGGTATCCCTCCTTGTCGGCATCCAGGAACGCGAGGTCGAACGGTCCTTCCAGGCGCGGCAGGATCTCGTGTGCATCCCCGGTGATGATGCGGATCTTTTTCCCGTTCTCGTCGGAATCGAAGTGGGCTTGCGCGGTCCGTGCGTACTTCTCGTCCGCTTCCAGGGTGACGAGTTCGCCATCCGGGGGCAACGCCCTGGCCATAGCGAGCGCACTGTAACCCGTGAACGTTCCTAACTCCACCACGCGACGGGCTTTGATTGCGGAAACGAGGATCGTGAGCAGGGTGGTGACCACGGGGCCGCTGAGCATGGCGGCCATGGTGCTTTGCCGGTGGGTGTCTTCAGCGACCTGGGCGAGCGTCTTCGCACTCGGCGTGGTGTGGTCTTCGGCATAGCGTGCCACGTCGGGGTCGACGAAATCCATGCTCGGGTGCAGGTTCGGCGGGCGTCTAGATGTTTGGGTCGGGTCACCGACCGGTCTTCCCTCTGGCCGCTTGTGCTGGCCGGGGGCCCCACCGGAACCCCTCGGGTCCTGGGGCCCACGGGTTCAATCCAGGAAGGTGGCTCAAGAAGGGGACAAGAAAGCTTATATCCAGAAGACCAGGTTTCAAAACCGGGTCCTTATGGTTGATAAGCAGATTTTGATGGTGCTCGCGCTCTTCGTATTGGGAGCGAGCCTGCTCTCCGGGTGTCTGGCTGGCGATGACATGGACGCAGACGATGAAGGCGACCCGGGGCCGCAGCACTCGGCCGAAGAAGGATCGATCTGGGGCGCTGTGTCTTCCGACCAGTTCGTCCCGCTCGAGGGAGCCCGGATCAATCTTCTCACCATGGACCGGGAAGAGACAGAACACGAGACGTCGACGTCTTCGGATGGGGAGTTCACGATCAGTTTCGTGCCGCCCGGTAATTACATTGTGCACGTGAGCGCGGTCGGTTTCGAATCCACACAAAAAGGAGTGACCGTGAAGCTTGGGGAGACCGAGGAGGTGCGGATGATGCTTACCCCGTTGCCGCACGTAGGCCCGTGGGCGGAAGAGTTCGAGCGGGTGGGGTCCATCAACACGGCGGTCGCATGGCAGGTGGAGCCCCCGGTGGTGGGTTGCATCACCGAGGAGACCCCCGTGAGGGATGTCAAGAGCTGCGGCGGGATCCGTTCTGGCGGCGAGGCCGGGGAGACCCGTGTCGGGCCGTATCGGGCCCCGGACGGATGGGGAGGCGTCGACGTTGAGAACTGGCGCGAGACCAACCTGGAGGACATGAAGACGATCCTCGTCGAGATGCGGTGGGACCCGGCCGGACCGCTCGGCGAGCATTTCAGTCTGGACATGATGTGCAGCGACATGCCGAGGGGTGGGGGCGGTGCCATTCTGGACCTGGAGCACATTTGTTATCAGCGTGTCCAGGGCTCAAGCCCGTTGATCCTCCGTTTCGACGAGGAGCATTGGCTGGAGCACGACTACAATTTCACGGGCACCTGGGCGGCCCGCATATTCGCCGCGTACGGGATGCTGGGGACCTACGAGCTGACCGGCGTCGACGTGGGGTTGGCCTATTCCCAGAGCTTCGAGATCTACTGGACGATCTTCCATGGGGAGGCCGCGCCGGAGGATTTCAGCCGGCTACCGGACGCCTGATGCCTGATGCCTGATGTGACAGGCCCCGAGCCCGCTCAGGCCACGCTGACGGCGGCCCGCTGGGTGAGCACGCCGGTCTGACGGAGTCTGTGACGGGCCCAGAGCCCGTTCAGGCCACGCTGACGGCGGTCCGCTGGGTGAGCACGCCGGTCTGACGGGGTACCTGGGGCATGGGTGCAGCATGATCCAGTGCGCTTTGCAGGGCACCGGTAGGCTGAACGATCTTGCTCCGTCCGTCCTGTACGACCTGGACGAGCCCTTGGCGTTCCATGCGTTTGACGTATTTCGTCACGGTGGGTGCGCCCAGCCCGAGCCGTTTCGCGATGGCTGACTGGGTCGAGCCTGGCGTGGCGAGCAGGAAGCGCGCCATGTTGCCGGCGGTCTGGTTGCGGAGCACCGCCACGTGGTTCTTCATGAGGGCGGCCGGGTGGCCGTTCTTGAAGAAATGACGGTGCTGGCCGTTCTTCATGGAGGCGACGAAACCGGCGGTTTCCAGGCGGCTCATGTGGTAGACGGTGGTGCCCCAGCCGAGACCGGATTGTTCACTGAGGTCCTTGAGGCCGATGCCGGGGTTCTGGTCCACGATGGTCATCAGGACGTCCCGACCCTCGTTGTTCAGGAGTTCATCTTTCTCGATGCGGGAGAACATGGGCGCCATGAACAGACGCCCGAGGCCGATTCCCATCACGTTCTGGAGCCAGAAGATGAAACCGGCACCGCTTGCCACCGCGAGCACGCCGGCCGTGGTGGCGTCTTCCGTGGTGAGCGGGCGGGGTTCTCCGCTCTTCGCAGAGGCGGACCCTTGTGTGCTGCCTGCCCCCTCTGCGTCGGGCAGGAGTCCCTCGGTCTCTTGGACGTTGTCGAGATCGGCGTCGACGCCGGTAGTGTCTCGCACCGCGCCCGTGGCCGTGTTCGTGACGCCGTCCACGGTCGAGCCGACATCGGGTGGTGGCAGGTTTCCACTGTCGCTGCCTGCACCGTCGGATTGTACCTCGGTGTCCACGTTCACACCGACGTCTGCGAGAGCCGAGGCCGAGCTGAGACTGGCCAACGTGGCCACGAGCAGCCCGAATAGGATCGTTATGATGAGTACACGGGCGAGGGTCGGTGATCGGTTCATCGGACGAGATACCTCCAACGCGTTCATCTTCCTCCGTCTCTTATTCAATGGTTTTCCAGAACCCCCATTGGGCCGTAGGTGGCGGAGGGGAGATTGAGCCGGGCCGGTGGCGTGTTGGGCCGCCCGGTTCCCTGTGGGGTGGGGACAACAGGCCCCGGGCCCCTTGTGCCCTTGGGTGACGGGACCTCGGAACTGTCCTTCGGTGGATGGGAAACCATAACCCATACTGGTGTTCGTGCCGGAGTAACCAATTTTTGGTACATTGGGACGGTTCAGGAGACCACCCCTCGATCAGAAGAAGACATGTCATGCCGCGGCGGTTCGGGGACGGATTCCACGCCAAGCTCCTCCATAAGCTCTTGACAGGAGGCACGTGCCCGTTCCAGACGGGTCCGTGTGGCGAGGGCGGTTGGATATACGGAAGGGGGACGCGACATGATGTTTACCCATCACTAGAATCAGTATGTGACTTAATAGGGAGATTGGATAGGAGCGTGAAGTGTGGCTTTCGCCAGCTTGCAATGTTCACAGCGGTATCCAACCTCCTTAATATGTTCAACTGCCCTCATAGTAGGCTCGGTGACCGAGGCAATGAGCCACAAACCCGTAAAACAAAGCAGACCGAAACAAAAACGCACCCTCCTCCTTTCA
>CAYVRY010000117.1:0-6483 GCA_964452895.1 uncultured Halobacteriales archaeon | reverse complement strand
GTGAGGACAAAGAACCAATCGGGTACGTGAAAGAGGAATTCGAAAGGCTGACTGAATGGGTCGACGACAATCTGGATCAATTGCCGGATGATTTCATCGCAATGGCCCTCAATTATGATCTGATCACCAATATTCTCACAAAGGAACGGATACGCATAGTCAATCATCTGCGTAAACACGGTCCGGTCACCTCCCTGCAGGAACTTGCGGACGCCCTCGGCCGAGACCGCTCCGCGGTAAGCCGCGACCTGGTGATGTTGGAGCACCAACTCGTTGAAATCAAAAAGAACGGTCGCCAAAAGGAGATCCGGGCCGTCGACCGCCCCATCATCATCTACTGAAGGCTCGACCTGCGCCGGCTTGCTCCATACAAGACGATCCCGACCGCGGCGAGCACCAGCAAGACGGCGGGCCCCGGCGCATCCTGCTTGTCGAGCTCACCCTCAGGTTGTACCGCCCGGATCCCTTCCGGTCCCACGAGGGGCAGCATCAACCGGGCGTCTTGAAGATCCAGCTCCACGGTGCCGGCACTGCGGGCGCTGTGATATCCGGTGTCGCTCGTGGTGACGCGCAGTTGTAGGCTCTTGCCCCCCGAGACGGTGTGCGCGAGGCTGGGCAGGCGCACATCGAGTTCGGTCAGGGACCCGCTGGAGCCTTCCACGCGCACCGGGGTGACCTGGTTGTAGAGGACCTTGTCCTGGTCCCCGCTGGTCTCAATGAGGCTGAAGAACAACGTGACATCGGCGCTCTCCGGCGTGACGGCGATCTGGACCACCGGGTTGCCGTGCAGGGTGAACGGCCCGTCCATCCCGCTTTCCAAACGGGTGGCGGTGGGCAGGGGCCCCTGGTCGAGCAGGTCCCCGGCGAGTACCGGGTAGTCCCCGGCGAATTGCTGCGTGTCCGTATGGCTCGTGGGGGCCGGGGTGATTGCGAGCGTGACGGTTCCCGCGCCGTTTTCGGCGGCGAGGTCCTGGCTTGCCGCGTGCCGGGCGCTCGGCGGCCACCGGTCCAGGTGGGTCCAGTTGCTTTGTGCCGATTCCTGGGCGATCACCGGCGGGAGCGCGTCCACGTCGGCGTCCTGCAGGTGCCGTTCGAAAAACTGCGCGACGAGGCCCAGGTAGGTCTCGATGTCGTCGTCATGGATGCTGTGGCCGTGGCCACCCAGGTAGAAGACGAGGTGGGTCTCCGGGCCGTCGCGGTCCTTGAGCGCGTTGTAGGTGGCGTTCGCTTCGTCGGGCGGGAACAGCGTGTCATACCAGCCCTGGGTCAACAGGGTGTGGGCCTGGATCGTGTCCGTATGGCTCTTCGGGGACCTTTCGGCGAACGGTTCCACCGCATCTTCGGGGAGGCGCCCGGTGGCCAGGGCTTCGGCGAACCATTGGGTGAGGCGTTCGTCCATGCCGCCGGCGTTCGGGCCGGGTTGTTCGCTCATCAGGCCGTGACTGGCCGCCTGCCCGCTCGTGTAGAGCAGGTCCACCCAGCCTCGTTTGACGACGTCGTCCGGTGCGAGACTGTGCGCAAGGTCGTTCCAGGTGATGTCGGGGACGATCGCGTCGATCCGGTCGTCCTGGGCGGCTGCCAGCAGTTGGATCGCGCCGCCGTAGCTCCCCCCGACCATGCCCAGTCGCGGGTCGCCGGGTTCGTCCATCCGGACCTCCACCTCGTCCGGGAGACCCTCCGTCTCCGTGAGCCAGTCGATCAGCGCGGTGACGTCGGCCCATTCATTGGGACCGTTGAGTCCTACGGTGCCTTCCGATTCCCCGAACCCACGGGCGTCCCAGGCGAGAACGTGGTAGCCTTCGTCCACGAGCCACCTTGCGATGGGTTCCATGTGATGCCGGTCCTGGCTCCAGCCATGCGCCGCGAGGACCACGCCGCGGGGCTCCGGCGTCCGGTTGGCGTCATACCAGAGGGTCGCCTGCAGCGCGGCGCCGTCGAAGGAGTCAATCGTGTACTCCCGGCTGCGCTGGTCCTCGCTCTCTTCACTCGCTCCGATGGCTCCGCCCGGGATGGGGGGCTCCACATCGGCCAGTGCGCTGACGCCGGCCGAGACCAGGATCAGGCTGACTGCCAGGAGACTCACAGCAGACCATCGCGGGCCATCGGCTCGGGCCACCATACGCAATGGAGCTCGTGGGGTCTTGAGCGTATCGGCGGTGGCTACCTAGCTCCCGGGTTCCGCCGTGACCTCCACGTCGTCGATGTACCATCCCAATTGGTCGTTGGCGAAGCTGTCCTGCGAGTCGAACTGGTACCGGACCCGGAACTCGTTGGAGATCCAGTCCGTGACGTCATAGGAGACCGGTTCGTACGCGTTGTTCGTGTGGTCGCGGGCGTCCCATGAGTCCAGCTCATCCCAGTTCGTGCCGCCGTCCGAGGAGACCTGCAGGGTCATCACGTCGTAGGCTCCGTTGGCGTCTTCCACCTCGAAGAAGTGGGCGAAGTCCAGTTCGGCGCTGTCGTACCCCGACAGGTCGATCACGGGGGAGCGCGCCCATCCGTCGGCACGGCCCACGTCGTAGTCGCAATCCGGGGACTGCCGGCTGAAGGCGAGTTGATGGCTGCCCACGTGGGGGTCCACGCAATCGGATGCCACACGCCAGAGGTCGTTGTCGCCGCCGGATTTGTGCCAGCCGTCCGCGCTGCCGCCGTCGAAGTCCTCCGCGTAGACCACGTCCGGCCCGCTCGGTTCGCTCACGCTCACGTCGTCATCATGGGTGTCCGTCGCGCCGCCGTTGTCCGTGACGGTGAGGGTCACCGTGTAGGTGCCCTCCTCGGCGTAGGTGTGGCTCGGTGTGGCCCCGGTGTCCGTGTTGCCGTCGCCGAAGTCCCAGTCGTACTCCACGATCTCGCCGTCCGGGTCGGAAGATCCGGTGCCGTCAAAGTCGCAGGTGAGCCCGCTGCAGTCATGCGTGAACGTGGCCGTGGGGGATTGATTCTCCAGTACACTGACCGTGGTGGTGTCCGTGTCCGTGGCGCCGTCGTCGTCGGTGACCTCCAGCGTGACCAGGTGTTCTCCCACGGCGAAACCCACGGTGGGGGTCTCGCCGGTGGCAATCAGTTCGTCGGCCTCGTCGAACCATTCCCAGCTCGCGATGGAACCGTCCGGGTCCGAGGAGCCGGAGCCGTCCAGGGTGACGTCTTCGCTGCCGGAGCCGTCGTCGTCGTTCACACTCTGGTCCGCGCCCGCATCCGCGACGGGGGGCTCGTTCGCCGGCGGGTCTCCGCCGTCGCCGTCCGCGGTGACCTCCACGTCGTCCACGTGCCAGCCTGGCTGTGCGTTGAACTGTCCGTCCATGGAGTCGAAGAAGAACCGGATGTCGAGTGTGCCGCCGGTGTACGAATCGAGCGCGAAGGATTCGGGGCTCCAGGCGTTGTTCGTTTCGTCGCGGGCGTCCCATTGGTCGATGAGGTCCCAGTTGCTGCCGCCGTCGGTGGAGACCTCCACGCGCATCACGTCGTATTCACCGCTGAAGGATTCCACTTCGAAGAAATGCTCGAACAGGAGCGTGGCCACGGTGGCGTCCGTGAGGTCCACGTCGAAGCGCGCCTCGCCGCTGGTGCGGGAACCCGTGTCGTAATCGCAGGCGGTCTCCCGGTGATAACCCAGGTAGTTCGGCGAGGAGGGCGGGGTCTCGCAGGAATCCGTCACGTGCCAGAGCCCGTCCAGGGTCCATCCAGGTGCGCTGCCATCGTCGAAGTCTTCGAAGAAGACGGTCTCCTGTGCGGGCGGCTCGCCGGGGTCGTCGGCGGCGTCCAGGGTCGCTTTTGCGTCCACGAGGCCGTGTCCGAACTCTTCGTCCCAGCCGGGCTCCCCCAGGTCCTTGGCGTTGTCGTGCAGCAGGTCGCGCAGCTGTTGGTTCGTCAGATCGCCGACATGGCTCCAGACCAGCGCGGCGACGCCGGAGACGTGCGGCGTGGACATGCTCGTGCCGGATTTGCTGCAGTAGCTCGTGTCGCTATTGAAGCAGGTGGAGAGGATCGAATTGCCGGGAGCCGCGAGTTCCGCTTCGGGTCCTTGCGAGGAGAACGAGCAGAGGCTCTCGGAGGCTGTGGTGCAGGTGATCGCCATGGCGTCGTCGTATTTCCCGGGATAGTCGACGCAGTCCGTGCAGGGGCCGTTGTTGCCGGCGGCGGCCACCACGAGGCGTCCCCGGTCCCAGGCGTCCTCCACGGCGAGCCGCAACGCGGTGGTGCCGGAACCGCCTCCGAGGCTGAGGCTGATCACGTCGGCCCCGTTGTCCGTGCACCAGGTGATCCCGTCCGCGACGTCGCTGAACGAACCGGACCCCCCCGAGTCGAGCACCTTCACGCCGTACAGGCCCACGTTCGCCACCCCGGCGATGCCCAGGGCGTTGTCGATGGAGGCGGCGGCGCTTCCCGCCACGTGGGTCCCGTGGCCGTTGTCGTCCCACGGGTCGTCGTCATTGTTCACGTAGTCGTGCCCGCCGAGCCAGCGGCTTCCTTCCAGGTCTTCATGGGTGTATCGGACGCCGGTGTCCACGACGCAGACCGATTTGGAGGTGTCCCCGAGCGTGGTGTCCCACGCCTCCGGGGCGCGCACTTGTTGGGGACCGTATTGGTCGTCAAAGCGGGGGTCGTTGGGAGTGTATCGGACCCATTGCAGGACCCGGTCCTCTTCGATGTATTGCACGTTGTCGTCTTGGTGCGCATCCGCCATGAAGGAAGACGCGTCGCGGGGCTGGACCACCGCGAAATGGATCGCCGTGTTCACCTTCAGCACGGGAGCCCCTTGGTAGGTGTCGCCCGGTTGCAGGTCCCGGGGCAACGGGTCGAACCCGACGATGTAACGGGTTCGAGCGGAATCCGCGTGCCCGGCGTCCGCGATCCCGGCGGAAAAGGGGGTGGTCAATAAGACGATGCCTGTGAGTAGGGCGATGACGGTCTGTTCATTCATGCTACCACGCGACCCGAGAGGCCGACGGCGCCGCGACGAGCGAAGCGAGTAAAACGTTGTTGACTCTCCCGGTGTCGTGTCCTGGGGGGCGGCGTGCCCAATGCGGCGGATTGATGTCTACAAGCATCGCAGCATGTCCGCATTCCGTAGCCTGTGGACAGGAAGCGTGTTTTTCCGCCTGTTTCGAACGTGCGCCTTTTACGCCGCGGTGGGCAGCTCGAGGTGGGCGTCTTCCAGGTGGAGGTCCACGCTGCCGGTCTCCCTCGCGCCGTGGAAGGCTGTGTCGCTCGTGGTGATGCGTATCTCCAGCGCGTCGCCGGGCAGGGTGTATGCGAGGCTGGAGAGGGGGACCTCCAGGTCGACGCGCTGGCCGTTTTTGCCTTCCACGAGAACGGGGTTGACTTGATTGTAGATGACGTTCCCCGGGCCGCGGGTGTCCACGAGGCTCACGAACAGCGTCAATTCGTCCACGTGCGGGGTCACACTGAAGCGTACTTGGGGCCGGCCCAGGATCGCTACGTTCTGGTCGCTGGATCCGGTCTCCAGGGATATGGCCGTCGCCGGATTGAGGTCGAAGTGCTCGGCCATGTACCCGCCGAAGTGTTCGTTGTGCTCTCCGGAGAACTGTTGCCATTCCGTGTGGCTCGTTGGGGCGGGCGATTGCAGGAGGGTCACCACGGTGCTGCCGTCGGGGGCGTCCAGGGGATGATGGTCGATTGTGGTGCCGGCAGGCGGCCAGGTTTCTACTGCAAGGAATGTTCCCGGAGTGGGGTCGTAATAGGTGACCGCCGGCAGCGCGTCTACACTGGGGTCCATCAGGTGCCGGTCGTAGAACTGGAGCACAAGGGCGCGATAGGCCGTTTGTGTGTCATTGCCCATGCTGTGGCCGTGGCCTTTGGGGTGAAAGAGCAGGTGGGTCTCGGGACCGTCACGCTTTGCCAGCACATCGTACGTGGCGACGGCTTCGTCGGGCAGAAAGAGCGTGTCGTTGTAGCCTTGGGCCAGGAGGGTGTGGGCTTGGACCTCGTCGAGGTGGCTCATGGGGGAGCGCTTGGCCAAGGGTTCTTCAGCTTCGGCGGGCAGCCGGCCCGTGAGCGTGGCTTCCAGGTACCACTCGGTGAGCCGTTCATCCATGCCGCCGGTGTTCGGGTTGGGCGGTTGGACCATGAGGCCGTGACTGGACGCCTGGCCCGACCCATAGAGCAGGTCGACCCAGCCGCGTTTCACGAGGGTCTCGGGGGCCAGGCTGTAGACGAGGTCGTTCCAGGCGACGTTCGGCGCGATCGCGTCGATGCGCTCGTCGTGTGCAGCGGCCAGGAGTTGGATCGCGCCACCGTAGCTGTTGCCGGTCATGCCGATGCGGGGGTCGTCTTCTGAATCGAGGAGGATCGCGGGGCACTGGTCTTCTTGCGCGAGCCAATCGATCAAGACGGAGACGTCCGCCCAGTCGTCGGGTCCGTTGAGGTCGACGCTGCCACCGGATTCGCCGAAACCACGTGCGTCCCAGGCGAGAACGACGTACCCCGCTTCGACGAGCCAATTGGCGGTCTCTTCATGGTCGGCGC
>CAYVRY010000116.1:0-6514 GCA_964452895.1 uncultured Halobacteriales archaeon | reverse complement strand
GTAGTTCGCGAGCCCGGCGGCCAGCGGCATCACGAACAGGAAGATCATCGTGATCGCGTGCACGGTGAAAAGCTCAGAGTACGCCTGCGGGGAGACCCATTCCGTGTACGGGGTCATCAACTCCAGGCGCACGAGCATGGCCATCAGCCCGCCGATGATGAAGGCCACCCAGGCGGTGATGATGTACATGACCCCGATTTTTCGGTGGTTCGTGGTGAAGAGCCAGCTTTTCAGGCCCTTTGGGCGTGCGTGCGATGATTCGATCGGGCTCCCTCCACTCTCGACCCGGCCCTCGGCCAGTGTCCGGCGGCAGCCCCCCGTTCTTGAATAACTTTGCGCAGTCGTCGCCGGACCTCGGCGCTGCGACCCTTGACCGGGTTGCGTCGTGCCGGGTTTGCCGGGCCGGTTCTTGTCGTGCCGGCTTTTGTCGTGCCGGTCCGCGTCGGGCCCCTCGCCGGGGCTCCTTGGCTTCGCATGCCGGGGGACTGTTTGCGGGCCGCTTGCGCGCCTGGGCTCGTGCCGTTTGCACGGCCCGGGTTTTCCAAGGGAGACGCTTCTCTGAAAAGTATTTATGGAGGCCGCAGGTTCGGCGCGCCGTGCGCCACGGGACCGGAAGATGGGTGGTTCTTCTCGCCGTTATGTTCGTCCTATTGGTGCTCATGCCCCTTGCCGTGGCGCAGCCCCCGCCGGTGGATGACCGGGGCCGGGACACGACGCTGTCCGAGGGGCGCGGGGTGACCCCGTCGGGGGAGGAGATCGCGGACATCTGGGTCAAGGTGATCTGGGTCTCGGCGGCGATCTTCCTGCTCGTGATGGTCGTACTGATCTACGCGCTGGTCCGATGGCGCCATCGTCGGGGGGAGAAGAGGGACGTCCCGCAGATCCACGGCAACTCGAAGATGGAGATCGCCTGGACCATCGGTCCCGCGCTGATCATGGTCTGGTTGCTGGTGATTTCCTACAACGGCCTGTTCCTGATCGACGACCCGGGCCAGGAGCCTGAGGTCTACGTGGACGTGCGGGGTCATGCGTTTTTCTGGGAGTATCAGTATTCCGACGGTTCGGGCTCAACCGGGGGCGACTCGGTCCTTCGCCTGGCGACGGGGACCTGGGTGCAGTTGAACGTCACGGGGGCGGACGTGCATCATGCGTTCAAGATCCCGGGGCTCGATGTGATGATCGACGCGATGCCGGGCCGGGTCAACGAGATCATGTTCTATACGGGGGACGAACCGGGGGTCTATCTTGCCCAATGCATGCGCTTTTGCGGCTCGGGCCACGGCGGGATGCATTCCACGGTGGAGATCTTCGACGCCGCCGAGCAGGATCAGCCGTTCGGGGTGCCCGGTTCGCAGGAGGAGGCAGAGGAACCCGAGGAACCGGAAGAGCCCGCAAACGGCAACGAGACCCAGGACCCGCAAGACGGCAACGCCACCGACGAGGACGTGGACCGGATCATCGAGGTCTCCCTCCAGGACATGTTCTTCGACCCGGCGCCGCTCGAGCTGGAGCCGGGCGAGACGGTCCAGCTGATCGTGCAAAACGACGACCCGATGTCGCACGACCTGAACCTTGGGGAGTACAGCCACGAGGAGAACCGGGGCGAACCGTTCTGCCCGGATGACGGGGATGATTGTTGGAACACGCCTCTTCTGGAGTCTGGTGAAGAAGCGAGCCTCGTGATCACGGCGCCGGACGAACCGGTGGCCATGGACATGTGGTGCTCCGTGCCGGGTCACGTTCAGCAGGGGATGATCTCATTCATGACGGTGGGGGGCGCGGAGCCCGGGGACGGCGCGCCGGAACCGAAGCTTCCCGGGCCCGGGCTCGTGTTGCTGCTCGTCGCGCTGGGCGGCTTGGTCGCGGTTTTGCGCCGGAAACGCAGGTAAGCCCGGCATCGGTTGTGCGGGGGTTGCAACAGGATTAAGCCACGTCGAGGGATACGGCGGCCCGATGGCAGCCAACGTCGCCTTTCGTCCCGCGGACCGGATCGTCGTGCCCAGTCAAGGGACCGACCGGGAGTTCCTGGCGCAGCAATGGGCCGTGGAGCTGGCGGCGGCGTTGGGGCTCGACGTGCACGGGGTGCACGTGGTGGACGCGGACCGCAACGGTCAGGAGGACGCCACGGACGAGGAGATCAGTGCGGACGTGTTCTCGTACCTGAAGAAGTTCGCCGAGAAGTACGGCGTGTCCTTGTCCACCACGATCCTGCACGGCGGCGCCATCGTGGACCAGTTGGTGGACGAGCTCTCCGCGCGCGACATCTGCGTGATCGGCACCCGCAAGCTGTCCCACAAGTACCACGTCGGGAGCGTCACGGCGGAACTGATCGAGCGCGCGGAGTGCCCCGTGCAGGTCGTGCGGTTGGAATAGGCGATTTTGGCTGGCAGGGGCCGGTCAACAACGAGCGCCGTCAACTACGCGAGTCGGTCGATCCACGGAATGTCAACGCCCTTTCGTCGGGCGATGTCTCGTAGTTGTTTTGCCACATGTGCGGGCCACGGAACGCCGGTTCGGACAGGTTGTTCTCGCAGTGCTCCACGCATGGTCTCAACATCAAGACCTTGGCCGACGAGAATCATGACGTCGTCGTCATCGTCGGGTCGGTACGTTATGGACTTGAACAGGCAGACATCTTCATTGCTGACCATGTGGACACGGAGGTTGCCATGGTAACGGACCTCGGTGGCCCTCTCTTTCATGCCTTTTGTGAGGCAGAACTTATCCATCACAATCCGCTCGAACACATCCAGCCCGACGCATCCCTCCTTCCGGTAAAGGTCACCTCGAAACCCTTCGTACTCGCGCGGGACGAACTTAGTAAAGGGGTCGGCCTGTGTCTTCTCGTAGTCCATCACTTCCATGACCCGTTCAAGTTCAAGCCGTTCTGCGCGCGTTTCAACGATGGTGTCCATGTCCTTGGTGGCATCCTTCAACCCACGCAATGCCATGTTGCAGCCGCCGATGAGGTACGCCTCCACCGGAGACGCGAGACGCTCTCCAAGAGCCTGAAGGAACTCCTCTAATTCGGCGACATCGGCCTGGTGGCGAGAGGAATACGTGTCATCCATACAGGAATGCCTCCATGGACCGCAAGGTCCTGGGTGCCGTTTTCATGTTCCGGGCGTCCTCAAGCGCGGTTTCAAGGGAGATCTCCTTGTCGTCACGGAACGCGTGCACCCGCATCTGCGGGCTGTGTGCCACAACTGCGGCCCCGGCTGCTTGGAACCTTGACGCTGCTGTCAGGGGCAGGTCGAGGATCTTGTCGGCTTCCACGATGCGAACGAGCGGCGAAATGTCGATGGCGCGCCGGACGCCGCGAGGGGTTCGTTGACGGAGGCGATATTTGGCGAATGCGTTGCCCAGTTGGCGCTCAGTGGTCGCGTGATCGGCAAGAGCGTAACGGCCCGGTTCGGGATTGCTGATAAGGCCACGATCGCGTAGGCGCCGCAAGGACGCCCTTGCGGTGTTCGCGTGGACGGCTGCTTCGTGTTTTACGTGCTGAACAAGGGCGCCATGTGGTCCAGGGTAGGCCGCTAGAACCGCCAAGACCGGAAGCGTCGCCCCCGCCAAGAGCGCGGTGTTGTTGGGATTGCGCCGGCAGTAGTCACGCAGGCTCAGGCCAAAATCGCTCTTCGTGGCGCGGACCGATAAGGGCCTTTTGTCGGTGGCTTCCACGAGGTCGGCGTCCATGAGTCGCCGAAGTAGATACCGCAGCCCTGGAAGCGAGCCACCATTGGGTAGCCCTGTAACGGGAACCGACTCGTCGGGGACCCGAACAAGGAGGTCCAGGGCTTGTTCAGAGAACCCATCGTTCACAATAACGCTTACATTAGGGGCCTTATGTAAGTGCTTTTGTTAAGCACTTATATACTCTCATGGCGGAACTGTCTCGTCGACGGATTGCGAGGGTGCCACCATCTCTCACCCTCTTCGCTCTTGCAACCGGTCCAGCACGTCCTCCACCCGGACCCCGGCTCCCTGCAGGGCGACCAGGGTGTGGTAGAGCAGGTCGGCGGCTTCGGCGGTGATGGCGGCTTGGTCGTTCTTGGCGAGTGCGACGAGGAGTTCACCGGCTTCTTCCTGCACTTTCTTCAGCCGCAGGTTCTCGTCTTCCAGGAGCGCGGTGGTGTGGGAGCCTTCGGGTCGTTTCTCGTCGCGGTCGGCGATCAATGCGGAGAGTTCTCCGAGGATCCCGCCGGCGTGCACGGGCTCCTTGGTGTCGTCGTGGAAGCAGGTGGCGGCGCCGGTGTGGCAGGCGGGGCCTTTTTGTTCGACCACGGCGAGAAGGGTATCGCGGTCGCAATCGGCGTACAGCGACAGGAGTCGTTGCGTGTTCCCGCTTTCTTCGCCTTTTCGCCAGAGTCTGCCGCGCGAGCGCGAGAAGTAGTGCATGTCACCGCTTTGCAGGCTTTCCTGCAACGCCTCCTTGTCGGCCCAGGCGAGCATGAGGATGCTTCCGGTGGCGGCGTCCTGGGTGACCACGGGGACCAGCGGGGGGGCGTCGCCGCGTTCGTGGTAGTTCACCTGGTCTTGTTCGATGTCTTCTCGGGTGAGCTTCCTCATGCGTCCACCTCTTCGTTATCGCCATCGCCGGGCGGCAGCCGCACGGGGATGCCGGCTTCCTGCAGGCGCCGTTTGACCTGGTCCACGGTGCTTTCACCGTAGTGGAAGATGCTGGCGGCCAGCGCGGCGTCGGCGTTCCCGGTGGTCAGGGCCTCCAGGATGTGTTCCACGGACCCGCAGCCGCCGGAGGCGATGACGGGGATCGACACGGTCTCACTGATGGCGCGGGTGAGCGCGTTGTCGTAGCCGTCCTTCGTGCCGTCGCGGTCCATGCTGGTGAGCAGGATCTCGCCGGCGCCCAGCTCGGCGACCTTCTGGGCCCAGGCCACGGCGTCGAGCCCGGTGGGGGTGCGTCCGCCGTGCGTGTAGACCTCCCATTGCGCTTCGCCGTGCGGGTGTTCGGTGCCGGTGCCGCTGATCTGTTTCGCGTCGATGGCGACGACGATGCATTGGGCGCCGAACGCCCGCGAGGCCTCTTGGACCAACATGGGGTCGGCCACTGCGGCGGTGTTCATGCCGACCTTGTCGGCGCCGGTGTTCAGCGCGCTTCGTACGTCGGCGACGCTGCGGATCCCGCCGCCCACGGTGAGGGGGACGAAGAGGTTCTCGGCGGTCTCGCGCACCTGGTCGTAGACGGTCTCCCGCCTTTCGCTGGAGGCGGTGATGTCCAGGAAGACGATCTCGTCGGCGCCGGCTTTCTCGTAGCGCATGGCGAGCTCGGGCGGTGAACCGACGCCTTGCAGGTCTTTGAAGCGCACGCCTTTGACGACCTCGCCGCCGTCCACGTCGAGGCACGGGATGATCCGTTTCGCGAACACCGCGTCACCCGGTCTTGATGCGGATGCGGTCTTTCGTGGACAAGATCCCTTCGCCGCGCGGGGCCACGGCTTCAAAGAGCGCCAGGCCGAGGGCTTTGAAGGTGGCTTCCGTGATGTGGTGTTCGTCGTGGCCGTCCAGGATCCGGGTGTGCAGGCAGAAGCGCCCTTCGTGCGCGAAGCTGCGCAGGAAGTGGTCGAACATGGGCAGGGGGACCTCGCCTTTGTAGTAGGGCCGGTCGATCAGGTCGATGGCGACCAGAACGAGGGCGTCGTCCATGGGGACGGTGCGGTCGGCGATCCGGTTCGTGTCGACGCCTTTGTCGAGGGCTTCGCGCAGGGCGCGTCCGAGCGTGATCGCGACGTCCTCGATCAGGTGGTGGGGGTGGTCCCCTTCGGCGCTCAGGTGCAGGTCCATGCCGCTGTACTTGGTGAGGGTGGTGAGCATGTGTTCGAGGAAGAACTCCTCGGTCTCGATGTCGGCGATCCCGTCTCCGTCGATCTGCAGGGAGAGGTTGATGTCGGTCTCGCGTGTGCGTCGTTCGATCACCGCGGTGCGGGAGTTGTCCTTCATGGTTCCTCCTCTGGATTCTTGAACGGGGGGGTGTCGTGTCCGTTGTGGCCGTTCTGCCTTCCTTCGTCGTCGGTCTTGTTCTCGTCGTCCGCGCCGAGCACGAACTCGTCGGGCGCTTCGGGGGGGACGGCGCCCCATTGGACCTTGGTGGGGGGGATCATGACGTGTTTTTGTTGTTTCACACTGCGGCCTTCGATCTTCTCGATCGCGGTGGGCAGGTGGATCCGGCCGGTGTAGAGGCTCATGCCCAACACGGCGGCGTCCACGCCGATCCCTTTCAGGGTGTCCAGGTCGTCCAGGGTGGTGATGCCGCCGCTGGCGACCACGGGGTGTTTCGTGGCGTCCACGACGCGCGCGACGGCGTCGGCGTCGATCCCTTCCATGCGGCCTTCCACGTCGACGTTCGTGTAGAGAAGCCCGGCCAGGGGGAGTCCGTCGACGCGTTCGAGGATCTGCTGCAGGCGCACGCCGCTTTCTTCTTTCCAGCCGGAGACGGTGACTTCGTCGCCGCGTGCGTCGATGGCCAGAACGAGTTGGTTCGGGTAGATGTCCGCGGCGA